>NZ_JBILAF010000016.1:0-27787 GCF_044354325.1 Sphingorhabdus sp.
GACAATGACGTTCTTCAACGCGCCGTTCTTCATGCCACTCTATCTCTCTCTAAGACCAATTTATGCCGTGATAGGTGCACCGGAAGGCGGCCACCGACAAGCAAGATTTTCGCATCATAACGCAACTTCATGTAAAATTTTCGAACGTCATTCTTAGCAGGCGATTTCACCCGTCCAAAAGCTTTCGTCATTGCGGCAAGCCTGTTGGATACATATGTGTAACAGTTCCCGGATACACTGCTCCCCGACCCCGCATGTCGAATTATCGGAAAAAACGATTAGTCATTGCAAAAACGGTTGCTGGACTAAATGATAGAATTCGTGTTGGGGAGCGTCAGAATTTCAAAAACCACCATCGAAAGGATTTCACATGGGTATCATCGGTTCAAGCATCAAGCCGTTCACAACGCAGTCGTACAAGGCTGGAAAGTTCGTTGAAGTTTCCGACGCCGACGTAAAGGGCAAGTGGGGCGTATTCTTCTTTTACCCAGCCGACTGGACATTTGTATGCCCAACCGAGCTGGAAGACCTTGCTGACCAATATGCGGACCTGCAAGGCATGGGCGTTGAAGTATTCGCAGTGTCGACCGACACGCATTTCAGCCACAAGTCATGGCATGACAGCTCGCCAGCGATCAGCAAGATCAACTACCACATGCTTGGTGACCAGAACCACGTCATCAGCAACAATTTCGGCGTATTGCGCGAAGGCCAAGGCCTTGCCGACCGTGCGACCTTCGTAGTCGACCCAGACGGCGTTATCCAAGTCATGGAAATCACCTGTGAAGGCGTTGGCCGTAATGCGGTTGAACTCGTCCGCAAGATCAAAGCTGCGATCTACGTGCGCGAGCATCCCGGTCAGGTTTGCCCTGCGAAGTGGGAAGAAGGCGGCGAAACGCTTGCACCTTCGATCGACCTCGTCGGCAAGATCTAAAATATATTCGGGTGCCGCGTTCTTTAGCGCGGCACCCACCCCAATAGCCGACCAATTTAGCCGCCATCCGTCGCGGCGTGACCGTGCTTGTTTGAAAGAGACCCAAGATGCTTGATGCTGCTACCACTGCCCAGTTGAAAACGTATCTGGCAAACCTGCGCACCCCTGTTGAGCTCGTCGCGACACTCGATGACAGCCCCAAGTCTGCGGAAATGCGCACGCTGGTGGAAACCGTCGTCGAACAGTCACCCCTGCTGACCGCGCGGTTTGATGGCCATGCGAATCGCGTGCCTTCATTCGCTATCCGCCGCGCCGATGGCACGGCCGAGACGCATTTTGCGGGCCTGCCATTGGGGCATGAATTCACATCTTTGGTTCTCGCGCTTCTCCACATGGGCGGACACCCGCCCAAGGAAGAGGCCGAGTTGCTCGATTCGGTGAAGGCGCTTGAAGGCGACTTCCGGTTCGAAACATTCTTTTCGCTGTCGTGCCAGAATTGCCCTGACGTTATTCAGGCCATCAATATCATGGCCGCGCTCAATCCAAGCGTCAGCCATGTCGCAATCGATGGCGCGATGTTCCGCGAAGAAGTTGAGACCCGCAAGGTCATGGCCGTCCCTGCCATTTACTTGAATGGTGAACCCTTTGGCCAAGGCCGGATGGACCTCGCGCAGATCATGGCCAAGCTGGACACCGGCACGGTTGCCCGCGCTGCGGAAAAGATCGCAGCCAAGGAACCGTTTGAAGTTTTGGTCGTCGGCGGCGGTCCAGCCGGCGCAGCGGCAGCCATTTATGCGGCGCGCAAGGGTATCCGCACCGGTGTTGTCGCGGAACGGTTTGGCGGTCAGGTGCTCGATACGATGGGCATTGAGAATTTCATTTCGATCCAGCACACCGAAGGGCCAAAACTGGCGGCGCAATTGGAACAGCATGTCCGCGAATATGACGTCGACATCATGAACCTTCAGGCCGCGACGGAGCTCATCCCCGCTGCCGAAGGCGGGCTTCATGAAGTGAAGCTCGCGAGCGGTGCAACGTTAAAGGCACGGACGATCATATTGTCGACCGGTGCCCGTTGGCGGCAAATGGGCGTTCCCGGCGAAGAAGAATATCGCAACAAGGGCGTGGCATATTGCCCGCATTGCGACGGTCCGTTGTACAAGGGCAAGCGCACTGCCGTCATCGGCGGTGGCAACTCCGGCGTTGAAGCGGCCATCGACCTTGCAGGCATTGTTTCCCACGTCACGCTCGTCGAGTTTGACTCGCAACTGCGCGCCGACGCCGTGCTGCAAAACAAACTGCGCAGCCTGCCCAATGTCGACATCATCACGTCCGCATTGAGCACGGAAGTATTGGGCGACGGCGAAAAGGTTGAGGCTTTGGCCTACACCGACCGTCTGACCGGGGATTCGCATCGCATCGATCTTGAAGGTATCTTCGTGCAAATCGGGCTGGTTCCGAACACTGAGTGGCTAAAAGGACCGCTGCAGCTTTCGCCCCGCGGCGAAATCGAAGTCGATGCGCATAACGCGACGAACATCCCGGGCGTTTTCGCCGCTGGCGACGTTACAACCGTCCCGTACAAGCAAATT
Organism: Sphingorhabdus sp.; assembly: GCF_044354325.1. Taxonomy (GTDB): domain Bacteria; phylum Pseudomonadota; class Alphaproteobacteria; order Sphingomonadales; family Sphingomonadaceae; genus Sphingorhabdus_B. Next base: position 2,527 of record NZ_JBILAF010000016.1, read on the forward strand.
ATCGTCGCGATGGGCGAAGGAACCAAAGCAGCCCTGTCTGCGTTCGATCACATCATCCGACATTGATAGTCATGCCGCTGCGGACCGGGAACGGGCGTTCTCGGTTCGCGGCGACGGGATGTTGTTTCGCCTTTAGAAGTGCTTTCGTCGAAATATGCTATTAATATGGGTTAAGTTCCGCCATCACGCGAACTTCGATATCCATCTCCCCTCACCGGTGAAAAAATGCGCAAGCCACTCATTCTGTCGTTGATGCTATGTGTCGCTGCCTGTGGCGGCGGTGAAGAAAAACGCGACCGCCCTGCGCCTTTGGTCGCACTGGGTGCCGCAACGGAGCATGTATTTTCGGACCGTTACGTTGCCGTTGGCACTGCAAACGCCAATGAGCAGGTTTCGGTTCGCGCGCCAGTGACCGAACGCATCACGCAGCTTGGTTTTTCCGACGGCGACTATGTTCGGCAGGGTCAGATGCTGGCCGTTCTGGCGCAAGGGCAGGAAACGGCATCACTCGCCAGCGCGCAGGCACGCGCGCGCCAAGCCGATCAGCAACTGGCGCGGATAAGTGAGCTCCATCGGCGCGGCTTTGCAACCAACGCCAATCTTGAGGCGCAGACCGCATCTGCGGCATCGGCTAAAGCCGCTGCCAATGAAGCGCGCGCGACGATTGGCGACCGCGTTGTGCGGGCGCCCTTTTCCGGGCAAGTGTCGCTGCGGCGCATATCGGTTGGCGCAGTTGTCAGCGCAGGCGACGAAATTGCCGCCGTCAGCGACCTGAGTTCCATCAAACTGGATTTCACGATACCCGAAACGATGTTGGCAAACGTCCGCGTTGGCCAAGATATCAGTGCGAAGGCTGCGGCTTTCCCCGATTATGTCGCTTCTGGAAAAATCATTGCGATCGATCCTGTGGTGAACCCACAGACGCGAACCGCCACGCTGCGCGCGATATTGCCGAACCGCGACGGACAGTTGAAACCGGGAATGTTGCTGTCGGTCACGATAACATCGAAAACGCGCACCGCCCCTGCGATCCCCGAACTCTCACTCGTCCGTGAGGGCGATGCGAGCTTTGTCTACACGCTGGATGCCGATCAAAAGGCGAAGCGTATTGAGGTTAAAACCGGCACACGCGACGGCAATCTGGTCGAAATCATCAGCGGACTTAAAGTCGGCGACCAAATCGTAACCGAAGGCGTCGTGAAGCTGTCGGAGGGTGCCAAAGTGCGCACTGGAAAAGCCAAAGCTGCCGAAGCCCCCGCAAAAAACAAATGATGCAAGGTTGAGATGACACTTTCCGACATCTCGGTCCGCAGACCCGTATTCGCAGCCGTAATTGCGATCTTGATGGTGCTGGTCGGCATTGTCGGCTTTTTAAGCTTACCCGTTCGCGAATATCCCGATACGGAACCCCCGATTGTGTCGGTTGGAACGGGCTATACCGGCGCTGCGGCCAGTGTCGTCGAAACGCGGGTGACGCAGGTGCTCGAAAATGCGCTTGCCGGTATCGAAGGTATTCAGACCATCACGTCCCGTTCGCGCGATGGGCAGTCCGAGATCACCATCGAATTCGCGCCGGGCCGAACCGTCGACAGCGCCGCAAACGATGTCCGCGACCGTGTCGGCGGGGTGGCGGATGATTTGCCTGAAGAAGTGCTCGCGCCTGAAGTGCGCAAGGTCGATGCCGATGCATCGCCTATCCTGTATTTGGTGGTGTCGAGACCCGGTTGGTCGCGGCTTGAACTCAGCGACTATCTCGACCGCAATTTGGTGGACCGGTTCTCCGCCCTCGATGGCGTCGCGCGCGTGTTTGTAGGCGGCGAAGCGCGGCCATCGATGCGTATTTGGCTGCAGCCAGACCGCCTTGCCGCATTGGGCCTCACGCCGCTTGATGTGGAAAATGCCCTGCGCAGCCAAAATGTCGAACTGCCCGCCGGTCGCTTGGAGTCTACCGATCAAAACGTAACCCTGCGCGTCAGCCGACCATTTGGGAATGAAGCTGAGTTCCAGCAGCTTATCGTCGCACGCGGAGCCGACGGTTCGCTCATTCGTCTGGCGGATGTGGCGCGCGTCGAAACCGGTCCGGAAAATCCCTATGCCGCATTCCGATTGAACGGTGAATCCGCCCTTGGCATGGGCATCGTCCGCCAATCGGGCGCCAACACCTTGGCCGTCGCCGAAAGCGCAAAGGCGCTCGCCGAACAAATCAAAGGCGACCTGCCAAAGGGCATGACGATCACTGTTGGATCGGATGACTCGCTGTTCATCAGCAAGGCCATCAGCGGCGTGTGGACGACCTTGGCAGAAGCGGCGGCATTGGTTGTCTTGGTCATCTTCCTGTTTTTGGGAAGCTGGCGCGCAACGCTTATTCCAGCAATCACCGTGCCCATCTGCTTGCTCGCGACCTTCGCGGTGCTGTGGATGTTCGGATTTTCCATCAACCTGTTAACGCTGCTCGCGCTTGTCCTCGCAATTGGTCTGGTGGTCGATGACGCCATCGTGGTGTTGGAAAATGTCTACCACCGGATTGAACAAGGCGAGCCTCCCCTTGTCGCAGCGGTGACGGGTACCCGGCAGGTCGCTTTCGCAGTTGTATCAACCACCATCGTTGTCTGTGCGGTATTCGTGCCCGTCATGTTTCTGGCAGGCCAGACCGGCCTTTTATTCCGCGAGCTTGCGGGCGCCATGATTGCCGCCATCGCTTTTTCGGGTTTTGTCGCGCTCAGCCTTGCACCAATGCTGTGTTCAAAACTGCTCAAGCAGGAAAAGCGCGGACGCGTTGCGTCATGGGTGGATGATAAATTCCAACGCGTGGAAACGCGCTATGCGCATATGCTGTCCCGCGCGATTGCCAAGCCCTTGGCAGCGATGCTTGGCGTCATTGGCTTTTTGGTTGTTGCCGGCCTTTTGTTCACGACGCTTCAGTCCGAACTCGCACCAGCCGAGGATGTGGGCGTCATAAGCGTCAACATTGCAGCGCCAGAGGGCACTGGCTACAACGCGATGGACAAATATATGTTGGATGCGTCCAAACCGGTTTTGGGGCTGCTTGAAAAGGGTACGGTTCGGTCCATCATTCAACGCACGCCCGGCGGCTTTTCCGCAAGTGATGACTTTAACTCGGGCACCTTCCTTATCTTCCTGAAACCATGGGAAGAACGCACAGAGAAGACCGAAGATGTCGTCGCACAGGTCAATAAAATCCTATCCGATCTGCCCGCTGTGCGCGGCAATGGCGCGGCGCGGTCGTCTATCGGACGTGGCCGGGGTCAGCCGCTGAACTTCGTTATCGCCGGATCCACCTATGAATCCCTAAGCGTTGCGCGTGACAGGATATTGACCGCGGCGCGGGAAAATCCCGGCATTGTGAACCTCGATTCCGATTATAAGGAAACCAAGCCGCAAATGGAGATTCAGGTCGACACGGCACGCGCTGGCGACCTTGGCGTGTCCGTTGCCGACGTCAGCCAAGCGCTACAGTCTCTATTGGGGTCGCGCCGTGTCTCGACCTATGTGGATCGCGGTGAAGAGTATCGCGTGATTGTTCAGGCCGATGCCCAAAACCGCGCAACGGCCGAGAATTTGGCCGCTATCCAGCTGCGGAGCCGCGATGGTTCCTTGGTATCGCTCGCCAACCTCATCACATATAAAGAAACAGCCGGCGCGCGCGACCTTGGCCGTTATAACAAGCTGCGCGCCATTACGCTGTCTGGCGGATTGGCGCCCGGCTATTCAATGGGGGAAGCGCTCGCGTTTCTGGAAGAGCAAGCCGCAGCATCGCCAGAAGTACTCGCCGTCGGCTATCGCGGTGAAAGCCAAGCATATAAGGAAACGGGCGGTTCCATCATCCTCGTGTTCTTCCTCACGATCCTGTTGGTCTATCTCGTTCTGGCGGCGCAGTTCGAGAGCTTCGTGCACCCTGCGACGATTATCACCACCGTCCCATTGGCCGTCGGCGGTGGTATCATTGGCCTTGCGCTGACGGGGATGACACTCAACCTCTACAGCCAGATTGGTATCGTCATGCTCGTGGGCCTTGCGGCAAAGAACGGCATTTTGATCGTCGAATTTGCCAACCAGCTGCGCGATGAAGGTTTGGAAATTCTGGAATCGATACAGCAAGCCGCAGCGCGCCGTTTGCGACCAATTTTGATGACCTCGATTGCGACCGTGTTCGGTGCAATCCCGCTTGCTATTGCCAGTGGCGCAGGCGGCGCAGCACGGGCCTCTATCGGGGTGGTCATTGTCTTCGGCGTAACGCTCGCCACGCTGATTACGCTTGTTCTCATCCCGCTCATTTATGCGCGGCTTGCGAAATATACGGGATCACCAGAAGCGGTCACGCGTCGTTTGCAGCAAGAACTTGCTGCGCAGGAAAAAGGGGCAGCCTGACGGTTACCGCAGGGGGCTCACAACGGGCCCATCCTTTGACGCGGTGACTTCGTCACTTCTTAACATGTTGGGCTTAGATGGCCACCTGCACAGGCGCATTCACTGCAGGAACCCGACATGCATAAGAATATGGTTATCTTTGGCACGCGGCCAGAAGCCATAAAATTATTTCCTGTTGTCAATGCGTTGACGGCTTACTCTAATATGCACACTGAAGTTTTGGTAAGCGCGCAACATCGGCAGATGCTGGATCAAGTGCTCGCGATCAGCGGCATCGTTCCGGATTATGACCTTGACCTCATGCGGCCCGGGCAGTCGCTGGATGCGCTCACGGCGCGCTTGTTGGAGGCGATTGGCCGCGTGCTCGATTCCGCAAAACCCGACCGCGTGATTGTCCAAGGCGATACCGCAACCGCCATGGCTGGCGCGCTCGCCGCCTATTATCGCCAAATTCCGGTGAGCCATGTCGAGGCGGGTTTACGCAGCAATAATATCCGCCAGCCATGGCCTGAGGAAGTGAACCGCAAGATTATCGGCTCAATTGCGGATCAGCATTTCGCGCCAACCGCTGTGTCTGCGGCTGCGCTTACCGCAGAGGCAGTATCCCCCGAAAATATCTTTGTCACCGGCAACACAGGGGTTGATGCGCTGCACTGGGTAACGGACCGCATCGCGCAAAACCCAGCATTGGCAGCAAACCTTGCGCCATATGAAGAACGGTTCCGTGGCCGCAAGATCATTGGCATCACGGCGCACCGCCGGGAGAATTTCGGCGATGGCATGGACAATATCGCAGCAGCCATTCAGGCCATTGCGGCGCGGGACGATGTGGCGTGCATCTTCCCCGTGCACATGAACCCAAATGTCCGCGCTGTCATGAACGCCGCTCTGGATGATTTACCCAATGTCGCGATGATCGAACCCTTGGATTATCCGAATTTCGCCCGCCTGCTGTCGATCTCGCACATCATGTTAACCGATAGCGGCGGCGTTCAGGAAGAGGCACCCGCCCTTGGAAAGCCCGTGCTGGTGATGCGCGACACCACCGAGCGTCCCGAAGGCGTCACCGCGGGCACAGCGAAGCTGATCGGCACCGATAAAGACCGCATCATTGCCGAAATTTTCACGCTTTTAGACGATGATGCCGCTTATTCAGCCATGGCCCGCATGCACAATCCATTTGGGGATGGTCACGCAAGCCAGCGCATAGCGGAGATAATCGATCATGCCCGTCGTCGAGAAGCCTGACATATTCGTGGTCGGCTGAACATGCCGACGCAAGACTTGTTCCTGTCATGATAAAGGCATAAGGCGCAAGCAATCGGCAGTCGCCTCCAAAAAGGTATCGTAATGAAAATCGCAATGATCGGTTCGGGCTATGTTGGCCTTGTATCTGGCGCATGTTTTGCAGATTTCGGGCATGAAGTTGTCTGTGTCGACAAGGATGAGGGCAAGATAGCCCGCCTGAACGCCAATATCATGCCGATTTACGAACCGGGCCTTGATGCTTTGGTCAAGACCAATGTCGATGCCGGACGCTTGAGCTTTTCAACCGATGTCATGCAATCGGTCAAAGGGTGCGGTGCGATCTTCATCGCCGTTGGCACACCGTCACGCCGCGGCGATGGCCATGCGGACTTAAGCTATGTCTATGCCGCAGCCGAAGAGCTGGCGCGCGCAATTGATCCCGGCACGGTTGTTGTGACGAAGTCCACGGTTCCTGTGGGCACAGGCGACGAGGTTGAGCGCATCATTCGGCAAACCAGCCCTGACCTTGAATTTGCCGTTGTTTCCAACCCGGAATTCCTGCGCGAAGGCGCGGCCATTGGCGACTTCAAACGCCCCGACCGCATTGTCGTGGGCAGCGATGTCGAATGGGCCCGCGATGTCATGCGCGCGATTTATCGTCCGTTGTTCCTGAATGAATCGCCCTTGCTGTTCACCAGCCGCCGTTCGTCGGAGCTGATCAAATATGCCGCAAACGCATTTCTCGCGACCAAGATCACCTTCATCAACGAAATGGCGGACCTGTGCGAGAAACTGGGGGCCAATGTGCAAGACGTCTCGCGCGGCATTGGCTTGGATAACCGCATCGGGCCAAAGTTCCTGCATGCAGGGCCCGGCTATGGCGGCAGCTGTTTTCCCAAAGACACGCTGGCGTTGCTCAAGACCGCACAGGACAATGAAACACCCGTTCGCGTGGTGGAAGCAGTCGTTCAGGCCAATGACCTTCGAAAGCGTGCCATGGGCCGCAAAATCATCAACGCCTTGGGCGGTGATGTGCGCGGCATGAAAATCGGGTTGCTTGGCCTGACGTTCAAACCCAACACCGACGATATGCGTGATGCCCCGTCAATTGCGATTGTTCAGACGTTGCTCGATGCTGGCGCCATCGTGCATGCCCATGATCCCGAAGGCATGGAGGAAGCCGCCAAGATCTTGCCCGACGTGGTGATGACCGCCAGCGCTTACGATGCTGCGCAAGATGCGCATGCCGTTGCCTTGGTGACCGAATGGGACGCCTATCGTGCGTTGGACCTCAAAAAGCTGCATGCCGCGATGGCAGGCGACGTTCTGGTCGACCTGCGCAACATCTATCGTCCGGAAGAAGCGCAGGGCGCTGGGTTTAATTATGTCAGCGTTGGCCGCTAAGCCAACAGACTTAATTTACCTGCCGGGCATATCCCACCCAATAAGGTGCGCGTAAATCCTTGCGCAAAATCTTGCCCGATGCGTTGCGCGGCAGGGCTTCGATGACATCCACCGAGCGCGGCACCTTGAACCCTGCGATACGTTCGCGCGCCCAGTCCATCACGCTTTCAACATCAACCTGCGCGCCGGGTTTGGGCACGCAGACAGCCTTCACCGCCTCGCCCCATTTGGCGTCTGGCACGCCGATAACGGCGACTTCCAGAACATCGGGGTGGCCGTAAATCGCGCTCTCAACCTCAGCGGGGTAAACATTTTCGCCACCGGTGATGATCATGTCTTTGACGCGGTCGTGAATGTATAAATAGCCGTCTTCATCCAGATATCCGGCGTCGCCCGTTTTAATCCAGCCGCCGTCGGCGACGGTGCCTTTGGTTGCGTCGGGCAAATTCCAATAGCCAATCATATTGTTCGAAGACCGCGTCCATACTTCACCGACGTCTCCGACCGGCATGTCATTGCCTGCGCCATCAACAATGCGCAGATCAACGCCGGGCAACGGCTTTCCGGCCGACCGCATTCTTTTGTTGCCATTGGGGTCATGGTCTTCGGGCGGCAACATGCAGATTGTGCCGGTTGTTTCGGTCATGCCATAGACTTGAATGAACTGCGCGTTGAACACATCCATCGATTGCCGCAGCAGCTCGAGCGGAATCGGCGCCGCACCGTAGAGGATATATTTCAGGCGGCTGTAATCCACCGAACGGCAGCGCGGGTGATTGACCATCATTTGCAGGGCGGCAGGCACAATGAACAACCGCGTCGCGCCGCCTTTTTCAATCGCGTCAAAAACCGCATCAGGCGAAAATTCAGCCTGAACCAACCCCGGCAAGCCAGACGCAAGTGCCATGATGCCAAGCCCCGTCCCGCCAATATGCGCGCAGGGCATGGCGATGAGGACGACTTCATCATCATCCCATTTGGTATAGGCGTGGTCGGAATCGGCAGAATGCTTGCGCAGGGCAAACAGGTTGCGGTTCGACAGCACCGCGCCCTTCGGATTACCCGTGGTCCCTGAAGTGTATAGCTGCAGCGCGGCATCATCGGCACCAGCAGGTTCAAATGCAGCACGCGGTGTCGCATCGATCATCCGCCGCGCGTCATCTTCTGCAATGACACGCTCAACATCCGGAATGTCATTGGCCAGCGCCTGAACGCCCGCGTCAAACCCCTGCCCCGCGAACAAAACGCGCGCGCCGGTGTCTTTCGCAATATATGCCCATTCGGCAGGGGCAAGCCGCCAGCCAATCGGCACCATGACGACGCCAACGCGCGCCGCGCCGTAAAATAACGAAAAATACAGGTCGCTATTTTTGCCAATCCACGCAATGCGGTCGCCTTTTTTAAGGCCCAGCGCCATCAGCATCGACGCGATTTTCGCAGTGTGTTCTTCCAGCCCGCCATAGGTAAAAGCATGGCCATCTTGCGATAAAGCAGGCCAATTGGGACGGTCCTTTGCCCAAAGGGTCAGAAACCCGTCAAAGGTCAATATGTCGAAATCGGCCACCGCCATGTCATCTCTCCCAAGATCGGGCCGCGTTTGGCAGAGGCCCTGATGCTTTTTGTCGAGAGATTATAGCCACATGTCAACAAACGGATTACCTCTCGGCTTCCCCCGTTGAATGCGAGGATTCTCTCATGGCAAAAACGTTTCAACTGACCGCTATTTTTCTGCTGGCAGGTGTCAATTTGCCGGCGACCGCGCAGAATGAATCCAAGCGTGAAATCGTTGTCACTGCGCGTTCTTTGAAGGATACAGAGGCGGATTTGAAAGCCTGCCTCGCGCGCAAATGTCCACCTGATCAGGATATCAAAGCGACGCTGGCGCATGCCGAAAACCAATTTGTCGAAGGCGATTATCGCGATGCGCGCGCGACTTTGGCAAATGCCCTCGGCCGCAATCGCAAACATAAAGAACAGTTCCCGATCGAAGTTTCCGATTTGCTGCGTGCAAACGGCAATGTGGCGGCGCATTTGGGCGAAACCGATATTTATCGGCGGTCCTTGCTCAGTATGCGCGACACATTGAAAGGCGCGCTTAAGCCGAATGACTTTCGTGTTTTCGGCGCGGAAATTGAAGTCGCGGATTCGCGTTTGAAGCTTGGCTATTTGGAAGAAGCCAGCGACAAATATCTAAAAATCGAACGGCGCGCGCTTTCCGCGGGCCTTCCCCAAATTGCAGCGATTGCCCGTCTGCGCGACCTGTCTTTGCGGGTGCAGCGCGCGGAAACCGAGAAGACGGCATTTCGCCGCAAAGACGCCACCGAAGCGATTGACCTGTTCTTGAAAGAGCCCACCGGCGGGGCCGAGAAATTCAAGATTGTGGCTGAGGTCCTGAAATCACGCATGGACCGCAATGGCGGCAACAACGAAACCACCGACAAGCTCATTGCGCGCTATGCAGCGATGGGCGGCACAGAACGTCCTGTCCTGTTGTATTCCAAGCCGATTGAAATGAACAAGGCACAGGCCGCCCGCGCGATGGCCGGTGGCAGCGACCTCAACCGCATCAGCACCCAAGTCGTTAAAAAGGGCTGGGTCGATATTGGTTTCTGGATTGGCGCCGACGGCAAAGTGGATGAACCCGAAATCTTGCGCAACCAAGGCGGGACCGATTGGACCGACGTTGTTCTAAAATCGATTAAAACCCGCATTTATGCGCCGTTAAAGGCGGAGAAAGACGATGCTGCGCCCGGAATTTATGCCGTCGAGCGTTATTCGCTTACCGCGCAATATGAAAATGACGTGACCGGAACGCGTATCCGTCAACGCTCACCTATCGCCAGAATCGAGCGGACCGATTTGACTGGCTAGGGTCAGGACCTATGCGCGGAATACCAAGAGCAGATTGTTGGCGGGCATGTCGACGATCTGGTCAAGGCGCAAGCCATTCTCTTCGGCAGTTTCTTGGAGATTCTCGACGGAACGCAGGCCCCATTCGGGGTTTTGCTGGCGCAACGATGCGTCAAATGCAGCATTGCTCTGCGCAAGGGGAACATCGCGCTGGCGGAATGGTCCATAGATGCACAGCGGTTCGGACGGTCCAAGCGCTCGGGCTGCATTGCGCAGCAACCCGACCGTGGCTGCCCATGGGCTGATATGCGCCATGTTAATGCACAGCACCGCATTGGCCTGCGTCATGGGCCAGTCGGACGCGGCATCCAACAACATCGCAGGTAACACATTCGCTGCATTTTCGTCCGCACGCCACGCGTCAATCGACGCCACAGCGATGGGATCGGGGTCGGTCGGCTGCCATGTCAAAGCGGGGAACAGCTTGGCAAAGTGCACCACATGTTCGCCCGTTCCGCTCGCGATTTCGAGCACGAGCCCGCGGTCGGGCAGCAGTTTTGCAAGCGCTTGCGCTATGACATCGCGGTTACGCACCGTCGCTGGCGCGTGCCGCTTAACCTCGGGGCTGCGTTCAAACACAAAGGGCTGCGGCGTGGTCATTCCGCCGCAACTGCCTGTTCGGGTTCGCGCCATACGAGCACGGGCTTACGCGCAGCCTGGGTTTCATCCAGGCGGCGGCGTGGCGCGTGGTGCGGCGCAGATTTCAGCAATGGATCCCCTGCCTTCGCCCGTTGCACGACCGAGCGCATCGCACCAATAAACTGGTCAAGCGTGGCCTTGCTCTCGGTTTCGGTCGGCTCAATCAACATCGCGCCGTGCACGACGAGCGGGAAATAGACCGTCATCGGGTGATAGCCTTCGTCGATTAGCCCCTTGGCGATATCAAGCGTTGAAAAGCCCTCGGCCAAGCCATTATCGCTGAACAACGCCTCATGCATACATGGCCCGCTATGCGCAAAGGGCGCATCAAGGACATCCTCAAGACTGCGCAAGATATAATTGGCGTTCAACACTGCGTCTTCGGCGACCTGACGCAAACCGTCGGCACCATGCGACATGATATAGGACAAAGCGCGCGTGAACATGCCCATTTGGCCATGGAAGGCAACCATGCGACCGAAGCTATGCGGATGCCGCGTGCTGGCTGTTTCTTCTTCGACCAGCGTATAGCGCCCGTCTGCGTGGCGCTCGGTAAATGGTATCGGACCAAAAGGTGCCAATGCTTCCGATAAAACGACCGGCCCCGAACCGGGACCGCCACCACCGTGCGGGGTAGAGAAAGTCTTATGTAGGTTGATATGCATGGCATCGATGCCGAGATCGCCCGGGCGCACCCGGCCGACGATGGCGTTAAAGTTCGCGCCATCGCAATAGACATATCCGCCAGCCGCGTGGACCGCATCTGAGATGGCTTTCATGTCGCGCTCGAACAGGCCGCACGTGTTGGGATTGGTAATCATCACGCCCGCAACATCGGGACCAAGCCGCGCCTTCAGCGCTGCCAAATCGACACGGCCTTCTGACGTGGCCGGAATATTCTCGACCGCATAGCCAGCAAATGCAGCCGTGGCCGGATTGGTGCCATGCGCGCTTTCGGGGACGAGGATAACGCTGCGCGGGTCGCCGCGCGCTTCGAGTGCCGCTTTGATAGCAAGGATACCGCACAGTTCGCCGTGCGCGCCAGCTTTCGGCGTCATGGCTACGCCATGCATGCCGGTAAGTTTTATCAGCCAAACCGCCAGCTCGTTTATCACCGCCAATGCGCCTTGCACCGTTTCAACGGGCTGCAGCGGATGGACATCGGCAAAGCCCTCCATGCGCGCCACTTTTTCATTCAGCCGCGGATTATGCTTCATGGTGCAGCTGCCCAGCGGGAAGAAGCCCAGGTCGATGGCGTAATTCTGGCGGCTGAGACGGGTGTAATGCCGCACCGTTTCGGGTTCAGACAGGCCGGGAAGGCCGATGTCGCGGTGGCGGGCCAAATTGCCAAGGCGCGACGTAACCTTCGGTGCATCGGCCAGATCAACGCCCGTTGTTCCGGTCGTGCCGATTTCGAAAATCAACGCCTCTTCCAGCATCAGCGCCTTGTTGCCAGTATATGTCGCGGGGCCGGTTTCGCCAGCGCTGCCCATTTCGGGCTTCCAACCGCTTTGATTGATCCTGCTCATGCCAACACCTCCTGCAATGCGGCGGCAAATGTCTCGACATCCTCCAGGGTCGCGGCTTCGGTCACCGCGACAACCAGACCATTGGCGAGCGCGTCTGCCTCCGGATATAAGCGGCCCAAGGAGACCCCGCCCAAGACTTTTCGGTCGGCCAAGGCCCGCACGACGGGGCGCGCTTCCTTAGGCAGCTTCAACGTGAATTCGTTGAAAAATGTGTCGTTGACGAACTCAACGCCAGCGATTTGCGAAAGCCGGTCGGCGGCTTGGACAGCTAGGCCGTGGTTGAGTTCCGCCAATCCGCGTAGCCCTTTTTCACCCAACAAAGTTAGATGAATGCTGAAGGCCAATGCACAAAGGCCTGAATTTGTGCAGATATTTGACGTCGCCTTTTCACGGCGGATATGTTGTTCGCGCGTGGACAGCGTCAGCACGAAACCGCGCTTGCCCTCGGCATCCACAGTCTCACCGCACAAGCGACCGGGCATCTGGCGAACGAATTTTTCCTTGCACGCAAACAGCCCGACATAAGGTCCGCCGAACTGAAGGCCGACGCCAAGCGACTGTCCCTCACCCACAACAATGTCTGCGTCCATGTCACCTGGTGCCTTGATGGCACCCAATGCGACAGGTTCGGTGACCACAGCAATCAGCAGCGCGCCATGTTCATGCGCCTTGGCCGCAATCGCCGACAGATCTTCGATGCGGCCAAGAATATCCGGATATTGCACGACAACGCAGCTTGTCTCGCCGTCGATGGCATTCAGCAAGCGTGTGCTATCGGTGGTAGGAGAAAGCTCCGGCAAGGCCGTGTCCAGCGTGTCGCCGGTATATTGCGCCATCGTCTTGGCCACGCTGACATAATGCGGGTGCAGCCCCGACGAGAGTACCGCCTTGGTCCGCTTCGTAATACGGCCAGCCATGCCAATGGCTTCCCAGCACGCCGTGGAACCATCATACATCGACGCGTTGGCCACATCGCAACCGAACAGCCGCGCAACCTGCGTCTGGAATTCAAACAGCATCTGCAGCGTGCCCTGCGCGATTTCGGGCTGATACGGCGTATAAGCCGTCAGGAATTCGCCGCGCTGGATGATATGGTCAACACTTGCAGGGACATGATGCTTATACGCGCCTGCCCCCAAAAAGAACGGCGTGTGCGACGCGGTCATATTTTGCCGCGCGAGATTTGAAAAATGCCGCTCCACCGCCATTTCACTGGCGTGGTTGGGCAAGCCATGGATCGGCCCGTCCAGCTGCGCCTCCGCAGGCACATCGGCAAACAAATCATCAATCGATTTTGCCCCAATGACACCAAGCATGGCCTGACGGTCGGATGGGGTGAGCGGTAAATAACGCATTTCAATCTCCATGGCCCGCAATTTGCGGACGGATTAACTTATAGCCCGTCGACAAATGCCTTGTACGCGGCGGCATCCATCAGGCTGTCGAGCTCGCTGGTGTCGCTGAGCGTGATCTTGAAGAACCAGCCGTCGCCTTCGGGATCGTTGTTCACCAGCGCGGGGTCGCCTTCCAAGGCGCCATTGCCCTCAATCACGGTGCCGCTGACGGGTGCGTAGACATCTGACGCTGCCTTGACCGATTCCACAACCGCAGCATCGCCACCTTTTTTCAGCGTCGCGCCAGTCGCGGGGACTTCAGCGAACACGATGTCGCCCAACTGGCTTTGTGCATAGTCCGTGATGCCAACAGTCGCGCTGTCGCCGTCGACTTCGATCCACTCATGATCTTCGGTAAAATAACGGGTCATGTCTGCGCTCCTTTGCGATGATAATGATGTGGGATGAAGGGTAAGGATGAAACGGTGACGGACACACGCTTGCCGCGCACCTCCGCCTCAAGCGTGCTGCCGATGGCATTATGGCCAGCGTCAATATAGCCCATGGCAATCGGCGCGCCGACGCTTGGACCAAATCCGCCCGACGTAATGACGCCAACTTGGGCATCGCCTGCAAAAACAGGTGCGCCTTCGCGCACGGGCATTTTGCCGTCGACCGAAAGCCCGACCAGCTTGCGTGCGGGGCCATTGGCCAAGGCATTCAGGATGCGGTCCGACCCAAAAAACCCGCCCTCGGCACGGCGGCGCTTCGACACTGCGAATGCTGCGCTGGCTTCGATTGGATCAAATTCGGGGTTCATGTCATGGCCGTACAGCGGCAGGCCCGCCTCAAGCCGCAAGGAATCGCGTGCACCAAGGCCAATGGGCTTTACTTCAGGCTGCGCACAGATTTGGTCCGCAAGTGCCTTTGCATGGGCCGCAGGTACCGAAATTTCGAAGCCATCTTCGCCGGTGTACCCCGAACGGCTAATCCACAGAGGTTCGGGATCGGTCTTGGGTCCCCAGAAGAATGAACCGGCCTCCATGAAATAGAGCGCGTCGACGCCGGGCACCACGCGGACAAGCGCGTCCACGGCCTTTGGACCTTGCAAAGCCAGCAATGCGCGGTCATCCATATGGTTGATGGTAATCTCATCGGGCAAATGGTCCCGCAGATGGCCCATATCGTCCCATTTCACCGCACCGTTGACGACCACATAAAGCCCCATCGGCACCGCCGTAATCATCATGTCGTCCAGCACGCCGCCGTCTTCATCCAGAAGCAGCGAGTAGCGCATCTTGCCCTCTTTAAGCGCGGATATGTCACCGGGGACCATCGCCTCAAGTGCTTCGGCCGCGCCATCACCGGTCAGCATCAGCTGCCCCATATGGCTGACGTCGAATAGCCCTGCGTTCTCGCGCGTCCAAATATGTTCGGCCATGATGCCTTCATATTGGATCGGCATGTGATAGCCGGCAAACTCGACCATGCGCGCGCCCTTGCCGCGGTGCCATGCGTCGAGCGGTAGCTCCAATATTTCGATGGGTTCTAGTTCGAATTCGTCTTCTTCGCTCATATCAGTCCGTTCAAGAGTCGCAGCGACCGACGCCGGTTGGCGCATAGTCTGCTGCCCCCTCTGTCACGGGTACCTGAGAGCTTTATCCGCCTTGTTTGCCGCACACGGTGGCAAAGGCAGGTTACACCTTCGGTGGCATGTCGTTGCAATTGGCAAAGACATGCGCTTTCCAGAGTGTCGCAAAAGCCGAAGCGGTCCTTTTGCCTGAGAGATTCCGGGGCGGTTGCTCCTTCGGCGGTCCCTTAAAGGGACGCTCTCCCGCTTCGTCAGCGACGAATCCGCATTGGCCTTACCGCCTTGGAGAGTCAACCAGCGAGCGTGTTTATCGATTCATTTTCGTGGATAAACACGCCATCGTCGCCCGATTTTGCCACGTTGGCGATGGCCTTTGCGACTTTGCCGGACGGCGTGGACGCAAATTTCTGCATCGGTCCGAACATCAGCATGTCCACAAATGGCGATAGCAATATCCCCAACGCCTCGCCCGGACGGCGGTCGTTGCGCTGCCCACCCGTCAACAGACTGGGCCGCATGATATCAAGGCGTTGGAAGCCGATGTTGCGCAGCCCCTGCTCCATTTCAGCTTTCGTTCGCAAATAGAAACTGCTGCTCGCTGGCATCGCGCCAACCGATGATATCGTAATGAAATGCCGCGCGCCGGCATCATGGCTTGCCTGCGCAAAGGCCAGCACCAGATCATGGTCAACCGCCCGGAAGGCGTCGCGCGATCCGGCTGTGCGTATCGTCGTCCCCAAACCGGAAATGGCGACGTCAGGCTTTAACCTTGCCACAATCGCTGGCCAGTCGGCGGTTGGCGCGACATGCTCCTCTATGCCCGGAGCCAATGCGCGCGATGGGCGGCGCGACACGAGGTGGACCGCAAATCCAGCGCGCGCCAACATTTCCGCCGCCTGTTTGCCCACAAGGCCTGAACCGCCAGCGATGACTATCTTGCGGCTCACGCGATGGCTCCACAGATTTCGCGATGCCGATCGGTTGCATAGCGGTCGGTCATGCCCGCAAGAAAATCCCCGATATGGCGGCTGCGCTTTGGCTGTTCGCTGGGAAGGCTATTGCGCCATTCATCCGGCAATAATGCAGGGTCGTCGCGATAGGCGGCAAACAGTTCACGCACAATTTTGGTTGCGTCTTCCGCCGCCGCCAGTTGCGTGGGATGGTGATACAGCTTTTCATACATGAATGATTTAAGCTGCCGTTCGCGCGCCGCCATTTCTGCCGAAAAACCACCGATCATGACGCCCGCATTGCGCACATCATCAGCGGTTTTGATGCCTACTTCGGTTATTCTGGCGCGTGTCGATTCAATCACATCATTGACCATCACGCCAATCTGTTCGCGGGTCAGCTCACCGATCAAACGGCGCTGCGGCACGTCCGGATAGCGGCGCAAAATCGCCTCCCATCGCTGTGCCACAAAAGGCAAATCCAGCAGCTGGTCGATGTCCAGCAACCCGGCCCTGATGCCATCATCAATGTCATGATTATCATATGCGATGTCGTCGCTGATCGCCGCAATCTGTGCCTCAAGTGATGGCCAGTCGGTCAGGCTCAGGTCGAACTGCGCGTTGACTTCGGACAATGCCCAGCCCGGACGGGCAACAGGCCCATTATGCTTGGCCAGTCCTTCCAGCAATTCCCAGCTGAGGTTCAGGCCCGGCCATGACGGATAAGGGGATTCCAGCTGCGTCAGCGTGCGCAGCGTCTGCGCATTATGGTCAAACCCGCCAAATGGCTTCATCGTCGCCTCCAGCGCGTCTTCGCCGGCATGGCCAAAGGGCGGGTGCCCGATATCATGCGCAAGGCATAATGCCTCGGTCAGGTCTTCATTCAGCCCGAGCGCGCGGGCAATCGTGCGGCCAATTTGCGCGACTTCAAGGCTGTGCGTCAGGCGCACACGATAATGGTCGCCTTCGGGCGAGATGAATACCTGCGTTTTGTGGCGAAGCCGCCGGAATGCAATCGAATGAATGATGCGATCACGGTCACGCTGGAATATATCACGCGGGCCGCGAATATCACGGTCGGGCTCTGGATGAAATCGGCCGCGGCTATTGCCGGGAAGTGATGCGTAGGAAGCCAGTTGCGACATGCCGCGCTTATGCAACCAAGCCGCCGCGACAGGAAGCCTATTTTACCTTTAACGCATTCACTGGAACGCCAATCTCGCTTTTCCACATAAATGCGTCGCCGCCCGCTTTCTTGAAGTCGCCTTCCCACTTTTTGGCGGCCTTAACATCCGCAAACGGGCCAACGAGCAGTCGCGCGGTCTTGCCCCACGGAGATGTCCATGGTTTCTGCGCCTTGAACAATAAGGGGTTGTTCTTCGTCAATTTGCGATAGTCGAAACCAAGCCCACTGGCTTCGCCCGTTGCGATTTGCACCCAGATGCGCGCTGGATTTGCGGCCTCTAACTTGGCTTTTGCGGCGGCTTTCGGGTCAATTTTGGCGGCTTTGCTGGCGTCTGCCGCTGCCTTGGGCGTCACGGGTTTAAGCTTTTTCAAATCGACCGGAATTTCCGAAGGCCGCTGCTCACTCTCCGGAATTTCGATGGCGCCAACAATGGCATCCAGACTGAACCCTGCCGAAGCAGTGGACGCAGGCACAGCTGTTGGTGCCGCGATGATTTTAGCGGGAGCGGGTTGCGCGGGCGTTGCCGCCGCAAGCGATACCGGTTCTTGCGCCGCGGGCGTCGCCGCCGCGACCGTTACGGCCGGTTCAACCTTTGCAACAACAGGATCAGGCCGGGGCGTTGTTGGAACCGCGGCCTGAACTGCCACGCGTTCCTGCGTTTTTCGGTCCGGCTTGCTCTGTGGCTTTGCCTCGCTTTTCGCGTCGCGCGCTGCTGTCGGCTTTGTTCCCAGCGGCGCGCCTGATGGAATGAGGCGGTTTTGGGCGGGGGCAATGGCAGGTTGCTGCGCGGTCGCGGCGACACGGCGAACCTGTTCGCTGTCACGCCCGACCGATTGGCTGGTGGGGAAATGCCCCAGATGAATGGCCGCCGCCTGCTGCGCGCCGGTTAAATTTGGCATCAGGCGGAAGAACCGCTCCATCTTTTGCGCCGATGGTGCATCCATGAAGCCCTGCGCAACCTTGTTGGATTCACGCAAGTCACCACGCGCAGCCAACATAAAAGCCCGGGCGCGCCATGCCGTCGGACTGTTGCGCTGCAAAAGCGGCAGGAGCATAGCGTCGGCCTGTTCCTTTTGCCCTGCGAGCGAGAGAGACACGGCCTGACGAATGATGATGTCATCTGATGATGCCACGGTCCGCGCCAGTTGATAATCCTGCTGCGCACGTCCGAAATTGCCCAGCAAATCAAACGCCAGCGCGCGGTCGGCGGCAATCGAACGTTCGCTCGCGCCCAGCCGGACGGCATCATCAAACAGGCGCAAAGCCTCAAACGGGTTTTCTGTGCGCACCGTTGCTATGGCCAGGCCGGACACGATCCGGCTGTTATTGGGGCGTATCGCATTGGCGCGCGTGAAGAAATTGAGCGCGGCATTGGCATCACCCAACAGCAAAGAGGCATTGCCCGCATCGGCCAAGGCGTCTGCGTCGCTTGGGCTAAAAGAAATGCGCCGCATCGCGTCACGCAGTTCCACCGCGCCAGCGGGCTCGACAATATTTGGCACGACCGGCGGAGTTTGCTGGTCAAGCGCCTCCAGCGCGCTTTCATCCACCGCCTGTGCATGCACGGCGGGTGAAACGGCACCGGCCGAAAAAGCCAGCGCGCTAAAGAATCCAAGGCTACGTAATATTGTCACATCCATGACTTTCTATGTAGCTGCCGACTGCCGAACACAAAGCGCATTCACGCTTTGGTCCGACAAACGGTTGCATAGAAACGACAAGATGACGGTGCGCTTGCCGCGCGTCTTATGAGTTGTTCTGACGATCAAGAAAGCTTGGGAAGCCTGTGCCATTGCCGCCTTCATTGCGCTTTTCCGCGTCGTCTTCCGAACGGGTAAGGCCACGTGACAGGTTGGACATGCGTTCAAACAATGTGCCGCCGGTTGGAATGCGTGGCGCAGCGCGTTCTGGTGGCTCAGTCACATCGACTGGCTGCGCAGACGGATAGCCTTCGGTCGCAGGCGTATCGAGGTCAAGTGCGTCGGCATTGGCCCAGGAATCCCGGGGGCTGTCATTGTTGTCTGCATATTGCGTTGGTGCAACGTCTTCAGCTTCATCTTCTTCGATTGCAACAAAGTCGCTACCCAGTTCCAAGCTGTCGTCGTCTGCGTCGTTTTCGAATTCAGCGGCGGCCGTTTCTTCCACGGCTGCGGTATCGGCTGTATTTTCAAACAAAGATGTCGCAGCAGGTGCTGCTTCAACGACAGGCTCGGGCGCAGGCGCAGGGCGGCTGAACGAGAATGGCGTTCTTTGTGCTGCCGGTGTCGCGCTCAAGCCTTCGTTATCGATGCCTGTTGCGACAACCGAAACGCGGATCTTGCCGTTCAGATTTTCATTGAACGCCGAACCCCAGATGATGTTCGCGTCGGGATCAACCAGTTCACGAATATGGTTGGCCGCTTCGTCGACTTCCATCAGGCGCATATCTTCGCCCCCGGTGATCGATACGATGACGCCCTTTGCGCCCTGCATCGACACGCCGTCGAGCAACGGGTTGGCAATGGCCTTTTCCGCAGCTTCGAGCGCGCGACCGTCGCCTTCGGCTTCACCCGTGCCCATCATTGCCTTGCCCATTTCGTGCATGACAGAACGGACGTCGGCAAAGTCGAGGTTGATGAGGCCGGGCATAACCATCAGGTCCGTGATACCACGAACGCCCTGCTGCAACACTTCGTCAGCAAGCTGGAATGCTTCCTTAAATGTTGTGTTCGGGTTGGCGACCAGGAACAGATTCTGGTTTGGAATAACGATCAGCGTATCAACATGTTGCTGCAATTCGATGATACCCGATTCTGCGGACCGCATGCGGCGCGAACCTTCGAACATGAACGGCTTGGTCACGACACCAACCGTCAGAATGTTCATTTCGCGCGCAACCTTGGCGATAACCGGTGCAGCGCCCGTTCCGGTGCCTCCACCCATACCAGCCGCGATAAAGCACATGTGGCAACCGGTAAGCGCCACTTTCACTTGCTCAAGCGTTTCTTCAGCAGCCGCACGGCCAACTTCGGGGCGTGAACCTGCGCCAAGACCCTGCGTGATTTCAGGTCCAAGCTGAATGCGATATTCGGCCGGAGACGCGTTCAGCGCCTGTGCGTCGGTGTTGGCAACGACGAAGTCGACGCCTTCTACCTTTGCGCTGATCATGTTGGCCACGGCGTTACCGCCTGCGCCACCAACACCAATAACTGCAATTTTCGGCTTCAACTCGTCAACCATTGGTGGACCGATATTGATGCTCATAACTTTATCCCCCTAGCCTTCGTGGCTTGTTCGAAATTTTCACGCTTTTGACACAAAAGGATAAGGTGCACACTTAAAAATTCACGTTTTTGCACAGGTTTCTGTCAGAAATTCTCTCGGACCGCGCGTTTTATACGTTCGATTAACCCCGGCATCGTCCCGGCCATCTGTTCGACACGCAAATCATAACCTGATTTCAGGTCAACACGTTCCGATGCGGCGTAATGAATCAATCCGACGAGCGTTGAAAATGCCGGTCCCGAATGTGCCTCGGGAATGCTGGCGAGGCCCGAAGGACGGCCAATGCGGACCGTACGGCCCAACGCGCCTTGCATATGTTCCGCTGCGCCCTTCAGTTCAGCGCCGCCGCCGGTCAACACCACCTGATGCCCAGATGGACCGGAGAAACCCAAGGTTTTCAGCGCTTGTGCGATTTCGGTGACGATGGAGTCCACGCGCTGGCAGACCACGGCGTTCAACTGCGCCTTGGTGATGCGTGGTGCGTTAGCGCCTGCTTCAACACCGTTTTCATCGGGGCCAATGTCGAGCACTTCTTGATGATCGCGCGGGCTGGTTAAGGCAGAACCGTGGAAGCATTTCAGCCGTTCGGCTTGCGCCCGGCGAATACCGAAGGCCGATGCGATGTCGTCGGTAATATCAGATGCGCCCTTTTGTATGGTTTCCAGTCCGACGAGCATGCCACCAATGAAGACCGACACATTGGTCACCGCCGCGCCAAATTCGACAAGGGCGACACCAAGCTCCCGTTCTTCCGCCGTCAGGCACGCAAGGCCAGTGGCCACTGGACCAACGACGAGCGACTCAACATCAAGATGCGCCGCGCGCACCGTCATATCCATGTTCCGTACAGGCGACTGGTCCGCCAGAACGACATGGACATCGACACCAAGGCGATCGGCGTGCAGTCCAAGAGGGTTCGCAACACCGCCAACACCATCCAGCGAGTATAATGTTGGCTGTATATGAAGCGCAATTTTGCCGCCGGTCTGAATGTTCGCACGTCCAGCCTGAAGCAATTCGTCGACATCTTCCTGCGTGATGCGATCACCACCCAGTTCAATTTCAACGGGCGCAAGCAAGCTATCCAGCCCGCCGGCGGACATGCCTACCCACACGCGGTCGATGTTCAGCCCGGCAATCCGTTCGGCCTGTTCAACGGCATGGCGCACGGACAATTCAGCTTGTTCGACATCGGCAATGCAGCCGCGCGTGACGCCCCTGCTCTCGCGTTGGCCGGTTCCCAGCACCAGCAGTTCGCCGCTGTCGGTTACTCCGGCAATGAGTGCCGAAACTTTCGAAGAGCCAATATCAATGGCCGAAATCAGTTTTTCAACGCGTGCAGCTCTCATACTTCTCTTCCGCTGGTGGTCGACGTTATGTCGCCGCTCTCTACTTTAACAGGTTCGACTTTGGGCGCCTTGCGGAAATATGCACGTTCCGGGTCGCGCAAGTCGAAATGGATCAGGTCGCGGCCAAGCAGCCGGTGAATGCCATCCATCCGCGCAAAATTGAGCAATGCCTCTGCCGCTGCCTTTTCACCCTCTGGCAAGGCCAATGTTTCACCGCTCTGGAACTGCAAATCCCAACGGCGATTGCCCACCCATGTTGCGCCAATGACCTGCGCTTTAAGTGCGGAGGCATTGTCGAGCAGGGTGTTGAGTGCGACAGCATGGCGGTTCGCATCAATGCCGTTCAATGTCGGCAAATCGCCACCTTCGCCCGCCGCAATATTTTGCAGGACAATCCCGTTGGCATCGATCAGCGAATATTTGCCGTTGCGTTGCCAAATCGCCGCGGGCTTGCGCTCGACGATTTCGACCGCGAGTGTATCGGGCAGACGGCGTGCCACGCGGGCGTCTTTGATCCAGCCATATTTCAGTAAGTCGGCGCGGACCTTGTCAATGTCGACCAACGGCATGGCACGGTCTTTTTCGGCGAGAACCAGTTGATAGACCCGAACCTGATCCACACGTTCCATACCGGTGACTTCAACGCGCTGCACCTGAAAGCCGGCCTTTGCAGCGAGTGCTGCATATTGCTGATACGCAGCGGCGGTGACGCCGGCATATTGGGCAATGGCAAATAGCAGCACCGCAAGCGCGGTTACAAAAATCCATGTGAGCGCGCGCTGCACATCTTCTTCCGAAATCGGCAGGATGCGCATGATCCGGTCAACCCAGGATATTTGTAGCACTTTCTGGCGCGGGTTCGGCGAAGCGGCCTTGCGCTTTGCAGCAGGTTTTCGTGCAGCGGCCGCCATTATGCCAACGCCTCTTTCACGATCATGTCGACCAATTGTTCATAGCTGATGCCAACATGCCGCGCCTGTTCGGGCACGAGGCTCAGCGGCGTCATTCCCGGCTGCGTGTTGGTTTCCAGCACGAACACACCGTTTTTGCCCAATTCATCGTCCCAACGGAAATCGGTGCGTGATGCGCCTTTGCAGCCCAGCAATCGGTGCGCATCCAATGCGACATCCAACATATATTGCGCAATATCATCGGGGATTTCAGCCGGGCAAATATGCTCGGTCAGGCCGTCCGTATATTTGGCATCAAAATCGTAAAAGCCGCTCTTTGGCTTTAACTCGGTAACGCACAGCGCCTTGTCACCCAGCACCGCCACCGTCAGTTCGCGGCCCTTGATAAAGGGTTCGGCCAGCAATGTTGCAAATTCCTGCCAAGGCCCCTTGGCATCGCGCGCAATCGGGTTTCCGTAATTGCTGTTTTCGGTGACAATCGCCACACCGACCGAGCTGCCTTCATTGACGGGTTTCAGTACATAAGGCCGCGGCAATGGGTCGGCGGAGAACAGGCTTTCGCTATCCACCATCGTGCCCTTTGGCATCGGAATGCCGGCGGGCACCAGCCGCTGCTTCGTCAATTCCTTGTCGATGGCGATCACCGACGTCACCATGCCGCTATGGGTATATTTAATGCCCATCAGGTCAAGCATGCCCTGCACCGATCCATCTTCACCCGGAACGCCATGCAGCGCGTTAAACACGACATCAGGGCGCAGCGCGGCCAAAACCTGCGCAACATTGCGGTCCATGTCGACACGGCTGACCTTATAGCCCACTTTCTCAAGCGCATCGGCCACGCCATTGCCGCTCATCAACGACACGGGCCGTTCGTTTGACCAGCCACCCATCAACACCGCTACGTGGATTTGCTCACTCATTTTGTTTCACCCACGCGTTGTATTTCCCAATGCAGGTAAATGCCTGACTTCGCCTTTACACGCTGGCGAACTTCATCGCCCAACGCCTCAATATCGGCGCTTGTCGCATCGCCTGTGTTAATCAAAAAGTTGGTATGCTTTTCCGAAACCTGCGCGCCGCCGATTTGCAGTCCGCGGCATCCCGCTTCGTCAACCAACTGCCATGCTTTATGTCCGTCCGGATTTTTGAAGGTCGAACCACCCGTTTTTGAACGCAGCGGCTGCGATGCTTCGCGCGCGGCGCTGATCCGGTCCATCTCGGCCTGAATGGCGTCTGATGCGCCCGGCACACCGCGAAAGCGCGCACCGACGACAATTGCGCCATCGGGAAGCTCAGAATGGCGATAGCTATAATGCAGGTCTTCAACCGACAAGGTCGCAAGCGCGCCATCGCGCATCACGACATCGCAATCGACCAATATGTCCTTCACCTCGCCGCCATAAGCCCCGCCGTTCATGCGCACAAAGCCGCCGACCGTGCCGGGAATGGACCGCAAAAATTCAAGCCCCGAAATGCCATTGTCGCGCGCCGTCGACGATACCAATATGCCCGATGCCCCTGCCCCGCAATTCAGCGTGACTGCGTCAACGGATGTCACTTTGGCGAAGGCTTTACCAAGGCGAACGACAACGCCCCTAACGCCGCCATCACGCACGATCAGGTTGGAGCCAAGGCCAAGCGCCATGACGGGTACGGCGGGATCAAACTGACGCAGAAATTCTTGCAGGTCATGAATGTCTTTGGGTTCGAAAAGATATTCCGCGTTGCCGCCCGATTTGAACCACACCAATGGCGCAAGCGGCGCGTCAGGCGTTAACTTGCCTTCAACCTTTGGAAGGATGTTCACGCTCATGCACGGGCTGCCTTAATGGCGTCCGCAAGTCCCGCTGCCCATTTGGTGATGTCGCCCGCGCCAAGGCAGACAACCATGTCATTTTCCTGCACCGTTTCTGCAAGCTTCACTGCAAGCGCGTGCGCATCCGCGATGGTCGCCGCCGAACGGTGTCCGCGCGCCTTGATGCCGTTCACAAGTGCTTTTGAATGAATACCCTCAATGGGCGCTTCGCCGGCGGCGTAGACGGGGGAAATGAACACCATGTCGGCGTCGTTAAACGCCTGTTGGAAATCATCCATATGGTCGCGCAGGCGGGTGAAGCGATGCGGTTGCGCCACGGCAATCACGCGCCCCTGTGCGCCTTCGCGTGCGGCAGAAAGCACCGCGCGTATTTCGACGGGGTGATGGCCATAATCGTCGATGATGGTCACGCCATCGACTTCGCCAACCTTAGTAAAGCGCCGTTTGACGCCACCGAATTTGTCAAAGCCGTGCGCGACAGCTTCATCGCTCATGCCCATTTCAAGGCCGACCGCGATGGCAGACAAAGCATTCTGCACATTATGCCGTCCGGGCATTGGCAAAACGACGCCTTCGATCGTGCGTTGCGATCCGTCGCGCGACCGGACAACGACATCGAAGCGATTGCCACCGGGGAAAGGTGTTACATTTTCGCCGCGAATGTCGGCCTGCGCCGAAAAACCATAAGTGATAATCCGGCGATCGCGGATCTTGGGCAAAATCGCCTGAACCTCTGGA
>NZ_JBILAF010000105.1:0-7156 GCF_044354325.1 Sphingorhabdus sp.
ACGCCATTCAGTACCTTGGCCAAATCATCAAAAATGCGCTTTTCGCTTTGCATGTCATTCACTCCATTGCGGTCGGGAGATTAACCGCTTTTGCCTATCTGGGAACTCGTAGCGGGCACGTAAAGGCTTTCTGCATCAGGATTCAACTGATCGATCTGAAAATTCAGTATCGCTGCGAAGCTAATCCACACCAAATAAGGCACCATCAACCATGCCGCAGCCTTGCGAACGCGCGCAAATGCGAAGGTTGTCGCAATAGCGACACCCAGCATCACAAGGATGGTGAAAAACGCAGCCGTCACTTCATGCTGTCCGAAAAACAGGGGCGACCAGCTGAGGTTGATCACAAATTGCAACAGGAACAGGCCAATCGCCACATTGCGGACCCGCGCGCCGCGCGCGGCGAGCACCATCGCAAAGGCAAGGCCCATCAGAAAATATAATGTTGGCCAAACCACACCAAACACCCAGCCCGGTGGCTGAATATCTGGCTTAATCAAGGCTTGATACCACGCGTTGTCGGCGGTTGACCCGGACATGGTACCAGAGAGAAAACCAAGAAACATGGTGAGCGGAATGATAACCAACGCCCAACGCAATAACGACATACGATGCTGCGATGCGGATGCGATCTGGTTCATGCCAAGGCTCCTGCCTGTTCAGCGAGTCGGGAGACACGCCATCAATCGACATAGTAGCACTCAGCCACAATAGAACAAGGCCGCCCACCCCAAGGGGCAGACGGCCATGTATCTCAATTCAGGGCGCGGAGACCGGCCCGGATTGTAATTTACTTACGTGTGCCCGAAAGGCCCATCGAACCAAAGGCACCGGCCTTTACTTCACCGGTGATCGCATCGCCCGAAACGGTTGCGGTTGCATCAAGATGCATCGGCATTGGAACAGTGATGTCCATGCCCCAGCTCAACGTGTCACCATCGACGGTGCCATTGGCAATGTCCATTGCACCAAGGCCACCCGACATGCCGCCCGAAAAGCTGCCGCCGTCGCTGTTGACGGTCAAAACGGCCTTTTGGTCACCCATTGGGGTCTTGATTGTTACGTCCCATTGACCATCAACTGCTGCCATATTCTTGCTCCTTACTTGGTTGTTTTACTTGCAGTGGTGTTAGCAGCTTCGGTTACCATTTCAATTGGCAATCCAAGTGCTTCAAGCTGTGGCTTCACCTTGGCGGCATCGCCCACGACCAGCCATGTAATTTTCGACGGATCAACCTTTGCGCGCATTTCGTCGTTCAGCGCCTTGGCGGTCAGGGCGTTATATTTGCCCGCCAGTGTTTCGGCATAATCGAATGAACGCTTGTTCAAACGATCGGACTGCATTTGCCCCAGAACGGCGGACGACTGTTCATAGCTGCCCGGCAGTTCAAGCACATTACCCTTGATGGTCTTTTCCAGCTCTTCCGCAGTAACCGGCTTTGCACCGTTAAAGTCCTTTAACTGGTCAATCAAAACCTTAACCGATGGTCCTGTCTGATTGGTTTGGACTGGCGCAAACATGTAAAATGGCACGCGGTCTTCCGCGCCATTTACTTGGCTGCGCACCCCATAAGACCAACCCTTGGTTTCGCGCAGGTCCATATTGATGCGCGACAGGAAGTCACCGCCAAAAACCTCGTTCGCTGCGCGCAGGGTCAGCAAATCGTCCGATCCCTTTGCATCCAGAACGACACCGGCAAGGACCAGCGACTGTGGCGCATTTGGCCGGTCAATCAGCAGAATCTTGGATTGAGGGGCCGGGATGACCGCAGAGAAATTCTTCGCTGGTGCAGCAGTCGCCGTTGGCTTCCATTTGCCAAAGCGCTGCTCCAACATCGGCTTGATTTCCTTCAGCGTGGTATCGCCAACGACAAAGATTTCTGCTTTTGCCGGATGTATCCATGACTGGTGGAAATTGGCGACATCGGCACGCGTGATCGTCGCAACCGTTTCGGCATAGCCGCTACCCGTTTGCGGCCCACCATAAGGATGTGCATTTCCGTACAGCAATGGCGGCATGCGGCGCACGGCAATGCCCTGCGGCTGGTTGTTTTCCGCCTTGATCCGCGTCAGTTGCTGAATACGGACACGCTCCAGCTCATTGGTCGCGAAGGCCGGATTTTTAATCACATCGGCCAAAAGGTCGAGCGACAGACCCAAATTTGGCTTTACCGCACGCAGGCTTGCCACTGTCCGGTCAAGCGACGATCCGACATTGACGTCAGCGCCCAATTTTTCTTCGGTTTCCGCAAGCTTGGTCGATGTGAGGGTCTGTGTCCCTTCCAGCATCATAGTCGACATCATCGACGCGATCCCGCGCTTGTCTGCTGGATCAGCAGCATAGCCCGCGTTGAAACTGACCGCGACGCGGACCGTTGGCACGGCTGCCCGCCGTGCGAAGAAAACCTTGATACCATTGCCAAGCGTTGTTTCCTCAACGGTTGGGAAATCCAGCGATGGCGTGCCGGTTGGCTCGGGGAATTTGCTGCGGTCCTGAAACGCCAAAGGCCCAGCCGCCACCGTGTCTTCGGTTCCGGGGGGCGCGTAAAAAGCAGGCGATGTCAGCGTGCCGGTGCGGCTGCCCGATCCTGCTGCCACTTCCTTATACACCTCACGCTCGCCTGGCTCTACGCGAATTTCGAGCACGGGGCGGGTAAGCCATTTTTGCATCGCCGCCTTTACAGCTTCGGGCTTTGTCGTGGCGAGACGCTCCAACTCTTTCTTGTAGAAATTCGAGTCACCCACATAAAGCTGACCTTCGGCAAGCGCGACGGCCTTGCCACCAAATCCACCAACCTGTTCAAGGCCATCGATTTGCTGTGCAATGTTGCTGGCGGCTACGCGCTGCACTTCCTCAGCGTTTGGACCCGTGGCGATATAATCGGCCAATATTTCATCCAGCCGCTTGGCAACCGCATCTGCATCACCGCCGGGCTTCACATCCGCTTGAATGTTAATCAGGCTGCCGTGCATGAACGGGATCAGATATGCCGAAACGCCCACGACACTTTGTTCCTGACGCACGAGGATATTGTCCAGACGCGAGCTGGACAGGCCACCAAGCGCGCTCATGCCAATGTACAGCGCATTTGCATCAGGGTCGGCCAATCCCGGCACCACCCAGTTGCGATAAATACGTGTGGTCGGAACCTTGTCCTTCATCACGATTTTTACCGGCTTTTCCAGCGTGGGCACAGGCGCGTTGACGGGCGCAACATCTTTGCCACGCTTAATGCTACCGAACCATTTTTCAACGAGCGGTTTGGCTTGCGCGGCGTTTATATCGCCTGCCAGCACGAGCACCGCATTATTTGGACCATAATGATCGATAAACCAGTTCTTCATGTCATCCAGCGACGCCGCCGACAGGTCTTCCAAGCTGCCAATGGTGTCATGATGATAAGGGTGACCAACGGGGAACAAGGTTTCCGAACGCTTGTAATCGACCAGTCCAAATGGCTGGTTGTCGCCCTGACGCTTTTCGTTCGAAACAACGCCGATCTGGTTGTCGAGCTTTTCCTTGGAAACAGCATTGAGCAAATAGCCCATGCGGTCGCTTTCGAGGAATAACGCAGATTCCAGCGCAGTCGTCGGCACGGTCTGGAAATAGTTCGTCCGGTCGAGCCATGTCGTTCCGTTCAAGTCGGTGGCGCCGATTTTCTTGGTATATTCAAAATAGTCGCCCGGCGCGTTTTCGCTGCCGTTGAACATGATGTGTTCGAACAAATGGGCATAGCCCGTTTTGCCTTTGGGTTCATTCTTTGACCCTACGCCATACCAGATGGAAACCGCGACGATCGGCGCCTTGCGGTCTTCATGCACCAACACCGTCAGGCCGTTGTCGAGCGTGAATTTTTCATGCGGAACATTCACGGCCTCCACCAGCTTTGAAACGGGTGCTGCGGTTTGCGCAAATGCGGGTGCCTGCGCGGCCAACACCGAACCAGACAACATAAGCGCGAGGGTCAATTTACGGATCATGATATGCTCCCAAAGATATTTTTACTGCCGCCAGAGATAGTGCCAAAACGGACAAACACAATCTGGCGGCTGCACATTTTCGACAAACGCCGTTCAGGGCCGATAACGGCGCTTTGCATGCTTCACGGCGTCGGCCCATTCGAAATGGACGGGCTTATATTTGCCCGCGACAAACAGCTTCATCTGGTCGGTGTAATGCGGCGAGTCGGGCCGCGTGGTTGCCGCACCATATGGCTGGATGGATTCCGATATAACGCCGCCATTTTTGTCCCAGCGGATCAGCATGATGTAGCTGTCGCCATGCCGGACGCGGACCTTGCCATCGGCTTGGTCGGCATCCCACATCGTCGTCGCGCGCAGGGCATCGCTTCCGCCAAACATCGGCAAGTCGACATTGCCGCGCCGCAGCCGCTGGATATCGCCAAGCTGCGGGTCAATTCTGCCAAAGCGCTTCTTGAATTCATCAACCGCTTCCTGAAGCGTACTGCGGGGATCGGGCATTGGGTCACCACGCCAGTTCAGGCGTGCACCAAAACGAATGATCCTTTCAGCCAATGCGTCGGCATCACCCTTGCCATCACTTGACCAATCCCAACTGGCCAACAGCTTTTGCGCCTTGGCAAGCTCCGGCGCATCTTTCAGGTCAAGCGCCGCAAAGGACGCCATCCATGGCCCGACCCAGCTTTGCTTGCTGTACGTCATATCCATCTTGATCGCGAGCAGCTCTTCCGGCGTGATTGACTTATCCGCCGCCAATAGCTCGGTTGCGCGCAGGCCACGGTTGGTCATGCCGCGTTCGATACCCAAATATGGCGAATAATCCGCCGGGTTCATTTCCGAACCCGGACCAGCCGCCAGATAAGGCGTGTTATTCGCATTCTGGACAAAGCCCGATGCTGGATCGACAATCTTGGGATAGCGGTCAAAGCCAACAGGGCCGGACCACATGGCAGCGGACGTGTCGCCCGGAAGCTGCTTGGTGTAATCATAGCCCGGTTTGCGATCAGGGAAGAGCGCATTGTAGATATAGGCAACGCGGCCGGTTTTGTCGGCATAGATGAAGTTGGTGGCAGGGATCCCGCCAATCGACATGGACTTGGTCCACTCGTCCCAATTCGTCGCCTTGGTATTGCGGTAATATTGCTCGACGACCTTTACGCTGTCGATGCCCGCATAGCGGATGGCGAAATAGCCCTTATCATTTTTGATAACCGGACCATGTACTGATCGATACACTGTTTGTGGCACGGGCAGATTGAACGGCCCGAACTTGACGGGCAACCAAACACGCTTTGAATTCAGCGGCAGCCATTTGCCATCATAGCGATATTTGTCGCCCGCCTCATTCATCACCAATTTATAGACATCAATCAGGTCCGGACGGTTGACCGTGTTGGTCCAGCCAAGGTGGCGGTTATGCCCCAACAGCACGAAGGGCGACCCCGGGAACAATGCGCCTGCCATATGAAGGCCTTCGCCCGAATGGGTCACGGCCTCATACCATGCTACTTGCCCTTCATAGGGCTGGTGCGAATTGGAAATCAGCCAGGTCTTGCCATCGGCCATACGCTTTGGCGCGAGGGCAAAGGCATTGGACCCGTTCATTTCGGGATCGCGCCCGATTGGCGTCATGGGCGCAGCGCTCTCTTTGGGCTGCGGCTTGCCTTCGGTCAGCGCACCGATTGCGCCATCAAGGCCATAGAAAAATGGCGCGCGCAGAACAAAGCCAGTGACGATGTCCTGTCCAGTGACCGGAAACAGTTTCGACAAGCGCGCTTCGCCCGGATGCTTCGACACATAATAATTAAGCCCAGCCGCATAAGCTTCGGCCACTGCGCGTACCTCTGGCGACAATTCCATGTAGCGCTTTTCGGCGGTTTCCCGCGCGCCCAATAAGTGCATGACATAATCAACCTTGGCCCCGTCCGAGCCAGCCAACGCGCCATAACGGCCGCGGGTCATCGCCACGACATCTTCTATCGTCGCAAAATCGTCTTCGGCGTGGGCATAGGCAAGGCCATAAGCCGTGTCCGCATCGGTCGCGCCATTGATATGCGGCACGCCATATTCGTCGCGCACAATCTCGGCATCATAGGTCCGCTTGGCGGTTTCATATTCAGTTGCTGCCAATGGCTCCCACAACGCACCTGCGCCCGCTACCACACCGGCAAGCGCCAAAGACGCCCATAAAAATTTACGCATCATTTTCTCCCTGCAATGAGACCTTGTCACATCGGTCCATTTGCCTACATATCCGGCATAACCAAGATTTACGGAAAGGAAAGTCCCTGTATGTTTCACAACCTCTTAGCGCTTGCACTGGCAAGCACAGCAATCACCCCCGCATTTGCGCAGGCCGATGTCATTGGATCGGGCGTAGCACCATCAACAGCCGCGCATTCGCAGACACGACCCATTAACTTTGCGACAACGGCGCCAACATCGGGTGCGCTCGTGATCTTGATGCGCAACGCGACCTTGCCAGGCAATGTAGTCGATGCCGCAACCGCGCAAGCATTGAACGCAGCCATCGCTTCGGCAAAATTTGAAGGCAAAGAGGGCAGTTCATTGTCGCTGCGCGGCATTGGCAGTTATTCCCGCATTATATTGAGCGGCGTTGGCGAGGAAGGCGACAGCATCGCCCATGTCCGCAACGCGTCGGGCAAAGCCGCACAGGATTTGCGCGATGAAGCCCAGCCCGTGACGATCTCAGGCGGCTTCAACTCAGACGAAGCCGCCACTGCCGCGTTGGGCTATGCCATGGGCCAATATCGGTTCGATCGCTACAAAACCGTCGACCGCAAAACGCCGCCTACAAACCCCGTGACCATCGTCAGCAGCGATGCAGGCAGCGCAGAGGCGTTATGGAAGTCGCGCCATTCGGCCTTAGCCGAGGGCGTTTCCTTGTCACGCGATCTGGCGGCTGAACCCGCCAATGTCCTCTATCCCGAAACCTTTGTGGAGCGTGTCCGCGCCGCATTTGGCAACACAGCGAACGTCAAAATCGACGTTCTAGACGAGCCGATGATGCGCAAATTGGGCATGGGGACGATACTTGGCGTGGGCCAAGGTTCGCGCCGTCCATCGCGGATGATGATCGTCGAATATCGCGGCGCTGGCGATGGTGCGCCCTTGGCGATGGTTGGCAAGGGGATTACCTTTGACTCCGGCGGAA
>NZ_JBILAF010000106.1:0-7102 GCF_044354325.1 Sphingorhabdus sp.
TGGTCGGGTATCGGCATTAACCTGCTGATGTCGGGCGTGCTGATTTTGCTGATGACCTTGTTTGCAACACCGTTGCTTCAGTTGTTCCTGCCCATCGGCAGTCCAGCGATCGATATCGCCATCCACATCAACCATATCATTGGCTGGAGCTTCATATTGATGGGTGTGTCGGTGGTTGTGACCTTCGCGGTGCGGGCAAATGGGGCCGTGATCGCGCCGTTGCTCATCCTGATATTCAGCGCCGTTATCGTCCGCTTCAGTATCGGATTTACCCTTCATGACCGATTTGGTGCGGACGCCATTTGGGCTGCTTTCATCGCGACATCCATCGCCTCTTGTGTGTTATCGATCGCTTATTATCTGAACGGCAGTTGGAAAAAGGCGAAGGCGATGCCGACAATGAATGCGCCGCCCTTGCAAACGGCACCGGAATAAAATGGCTGTTCTACACACGCAGAATATCGGCACGTTGGCATTGACCGAGCGACCACTGCGTCTGCTGCGCACAGTCGGCGCGTTTCTGTTGGCGCTAACGCTTTTGGTTGGCGGCGCATATGCACAGACGCCAGCCAACGCATCGCCGCAAAATGTGCGTGCCTCAATTGATGTTGAGACCCGTCAACCTGCGCCGGGCGATATGGTCACCGTCGCCATCGTCATGGACCCGAAACCGGGCTGGCATGATTATTGGGTAAACCCCGGTGATGCGGGGACGCCGCTTGAGCTCGCATGGCAATTGCCAAGCGGTGTGACAGCAGGAACGGTGCGTGCGCCGGTGCCCGAGACGCTGATCGTCAGCGGGTTTATGAACCATATCTACAAGACAAAGCATGCCTTTCTGGTGGATGTCACAATACCCAAAGACGCACAGCCGGGCCAAAGCCTGAACGTCAAAGTGGATGCCCGCTGGTCGGCCTGTTCCGACTTGGTGTGCGTTCCGGAGGCCGCGACATTATCCGTGCCGTTGACGGTCGGGTCGGGCACCATATCCAACGCTGACCGCGCGCGCTTTGACGCATGGCGCAGCGCGCTGCCCGTGCCGCTTGACCGTTCGGCGCGCTACCAAATTGACGGCAAGCGCATTGATATCGCCATCCCCTATCCGCGCAGTGCGAAGGCAGAACGCGTCTGGTTCTTTGCGCAGACCGAAAAACTGTTCCGCTATGCAGCACCGCAAAGCGCGCGCCGGGTCGGTGACTGGCTGGTGGTCAGCGGCGAGGTTAAAGCGGGCTTTGACGGCCAAATTGACGGGCTGCTGCGCTTCAATGACGCGCAAGGGCTTGAGGTGCGCGCTATGCCCGGCGCGGTGCCATCGGGCGGCGATGCGGTGTCTGTTTTGGGCGAGGGTGCGCCTGCCGATCAAGAACAACCACCGCTTGGCTTTGGGTGGATATTGGCATTCTCTGTGCTCGGTGGCTTGTTGCTCAATCTCATGCCCTGCGTCTTTCCCATATTGGGGCTGAAGGCGCTGAGCCTTGCCAAAATGGGCGGCGATGAAGGCGAAGCCCGCCGCGATGCGGTGGCCTACACGATCGGTATCATTTTCAGCTGCCTCATCCTCGGCGGCATCATGCTGGCCTTGCGCGCTGCCGGCGAAGAAGTGGGTTGGGCATTTCAGTTGCAGGACCCTGCTGTCGTGCTGATCCTCTTGTTGCTGATGGTCGCGGTCACCGCAAATCTGGCGGGCATGTTTGAGGTTGGCGGCATTGGTGCGGGCGAAAAGCTGACGCGTCAGGGCGGACTATCTGGCTCGTTCTGGACCGGCGTGCTTGCCGCAGTCGTTGCGACGCCGTGCACTGGGCCGTTCATGGCCGCCGCAATGGGCGCCGCGCTTTTGCTGCCCACCGGTTTGGCATTGCTGATTTTTGCGGGGCTTGGATTTGGTCTCGCTTTACCCTTCCTCGCGATTGCGTTCATCCCTGCCTTACGCAAGCGGATGCCGCGGCCTGGGCCATGGATGGTGCGGTTCCGGCAGTGGATGGCGCTGCCCATGGCGCTGACATCATTGGCATTGTTGTGGCTGACATATCAACTGGCTGGGTTCACCGGTTTGCTGGTCGGCGGCGCTGCTGCGCTCATCATCCTCGTGGTGCTGTTTGCACTTGGCCGGAAACAGAAAGAGGGTGCGCCCTATAAATGGTTCGTGATGGCCTTGTTCGGAATAGCTATCGCCGCCGCACTGATAATCGGCAAGGTGACGACAGAGCCTACGGGCAAGGAGTCTAAGGCCGGCAGCATAGGTTTTAACGAAGCCCGCCTGAACACTCTGCGCTCCGAGGGCAAGCCGGTGTTCCTCTATTTCACCGCTGACTGGTGCGTGACCTGCAAGGTCAATGAACAGGCAGCAATTGACCGGACGGAGACCAATGACGCATTTCGCAAGGCGGGCATGACCGTGATGGTGGGCGACTATACGCGCAGAGACCCGGACATTACCCGCTATCTCGCAAAATATGGGCGCTCGGGCGTCCCATTATATCTGTACTTCCCGCCGAATGGAGAGGCGCAGATACTTCCGCAGATATTGACGGTCGATGACCTGACGGCGCTCACGAAATAGATCAGATCAGGATGCTTTGGGCGCTTGGCCGTGTCTCGAGAGCCACTGTCGCCAACAAAAGCGGATAATCCGGCGCTAAGGCCTTTATCTGTCAGCGATTTGGCTGTAATGGCGCTGCATAACATCACAAGGAGTATCGACTATCGCCACCCCGCCGACCCGGCGCGCAATGACCCCACCTGTTAAAAGTGGTCCGCGCTACAATAATCTCATCACAGCTGAAAAAGTACGAGTCATTGATGATGACGGCGAAAATTTGGGTGTCCTGTACACCCGCGAGGCGATAGCGCAGGCCGCTGAAGTCGGTCTTGATCTGGTGGAAGTGTCACCGAACGCTGATCCGCCAGTCTGCAAATTTCTGGACATCGGCAAGTTCAAATATGAGGCCCAGAAAAAGGCCAACCTTGCGCGTAAGAGTCAGAAAACGCAGGAAATTAAAGAAATTAAGATGCGTCCAAACATCGACGACCATGATTATATGGTCAAGATGAAGAAGGTTGCGGAGTTCATCGAGGAAGGTGACAAGGTGAAAATCACCTTGCGTTTCCGTGGTCGTGAATTGGCCCACCAACAATTGGGTATGCACCTATTGCAACGCGTTCAGGCCGATACGACCGAGACCGCAAAGGTTGAGGCGCATCCCCGCATGGAAGGCCGTCAAATGCTTATGGTGCTGTCGCCCAAATAGGGCGCAGTCACCAGATGGCTTGGCGAATCAACTCTGCGCCAACGACCACCATCAAAAGCTGAATGATGATATTGAATCGTTCGGGTGACACCCGCTTGACCAACCGCACGCCTGCCATTGTGCTGAGTATAGCCAATGGCAGGAAGATGGCGGTCAACGTCATGTTTTGCGTATTGAATTGGCCAAGCGCCGCATAAGCAGGCACTTTCATCCAATTGATGATGGCAAAGAATATCGACGACGTTCCGACAAAGACCAGATGTGGGAAGTTGCGCGACAGTGCCCAGATCTGAAACGGTGGGCCGCCCGCATGGGCAATTTGGCTGGTGAAGCCTGAAACCCCGCCCATGACGACCCCAACCCACTCGGGTGCCGGGCCAGCCAGCTTAAGCTGGGCACCGAACAACGGAAGCAACCGGTATACGCCAAATGATAGCGCGATGACGCCGACAAAGCCGCGAACGGCGTCTGCATTAATAGCGGTCGCCAAAAACCATCCGAAAAAGATGCCCACGACCGCGCCCGGCAAGGTGAGTAACAACGTCCGCCGATCAAAGTTGCGCCGGAATGCCCAGACGCTCACAATATCCTGAACCATCAATATGGGTAGCAACATGCCCGCACCGGCGACTGGGTCCATGACCAAGGCGAGTATCGGCATGGCAGCGGCGCCGAGCCCCGCAAACCCACCCTTGGCAAGCCCCACCAATATGACGGCGATGCTTGCGACGATGTAGAAATAGATATCGGCGGGCAAGCTCAAGGCGTTTTCAAACGCTTCCGCACCGCGAGGATATAAATGATCGACGCCGCGGCGGCGAAGATGAACCACTGGATGGCATAGAGGAAATGGTTGTTTGGAATTTGCGCTGGCGATGGCAATGCAAGCTGTTGCAGGCCATCTGCGGGATCGGTCGACACCAACTTAATCAACTGCACCCCATCGGGCGCTATGATGCCGCGGACCAGTCCGCCGTTCCAGCTTGGTGATTGCGGACGTTCGGACCAACCGATGGCAACTTTCGCGTTCGCGCCTTCCGCGCCACCTGTTTGGCATGACGCGACATGGGCAAAGCCAGCGTCACCGGCACGATTGCTGCCGGACACCGACTCGATTTTGATCACATTGCCGCACATGACCGTGGAACGCCGAAACAGCGGCAGTGCCTTGGGATCGGGGACGACTGGCCACATGACCGCCGGCAGGCCATCAGCGGCGTTGTAACGGGCGAGCAAAGCTTCCTTTTCGGCCTTACGCTGAAGCTGCCAGACACCAAGGCCAATCATGATACCGACCGCGATGATTACAATCATCGTCGGAATAATCGGCCAGCGTTTCATAGCAGATCGTCCTTCCCGGCTTCATGTGCTTTGTTGCGATACTCGGACGCCAGCAATGCGGCTTTCGCCATCCGCAGCGTGACGACGGTTAACGCGGCGGTCACCGGAACCCAAATGATGACATGCACCCAAAAGGGCGGTCGGACAGCGGAATCGAGCAATAAAGCGAAGACAATGATCAACGCACCAATAACCATGGTGAGTAATGCCGCAGGGCCATCCCCTACATTGAACGAAGCATAATCAAGTTTGCATTGCGAACATGTGTCCGCAAACTGGCCCAGCCCAGCAAACAGCGTTTTGCCGCCGCATTGGGGGCAGAGACAAAAAAGGGCAGCCCGCAATATGCTGGGCCGCCCTTCTGGAGATTGCTCTGCTGTCATTTACGCGTGAACTGGTGCGCCCCAGCCACCCCAAATGTAGATGGCGATGAACAGGAATAGCCACACAACGTCGACAAAGTGCCAGTACCAAGCTGCAGCTTCAAAACCGAAATGCTGCTTTGGTGTGAAGTGGCCTTTGTTTGCACGCACAAGGCAGACTGCCAAAAAGATTGTACCGACGATCACGTGGAAACCGTGGAAGCCAGTCGCCATGTAGAATGCGGTGCCATAGTTCAGGCCAGCGAATGGAAACGGTGCTTCCAGATACTCATATGCCTGAATCGAGCTGAACAGCAGGCCCAACAGGATCGTCGCCAACAGACCTTTTTTCAAACCTTCGCGGTCACCATGGATCAGCGCATGGTGCGCCCAAGTGACGGTGGTGCCCGAGCACAACAGGATCAGTGTGTTGAGCAGCGGCAACTTCATCGAATCGAGAACCTCGAGGCCCTTTGGCGGCCACTGCATCAAAGCGGCGGCGCCTTCTTGGCCGATCAGGTTGGTGACCGTAAATGCATGCGTTTCCGCATCCTTCACGATTTCCAGCGGCACAGGGAACAGCGAGAAGTCAAACCATGCCCAGAACCAGCCCACGAAGAACATGACTTCCGACGCGATAAACATGATCATGCCGTAACGCAGGTGAAGCTGAACCACAGGGGTATGATCGCCCGCATGGGCTTCGGTCACGACATCGGACCACCATGCGAAAAAGGTGTACAATACGCCCAGCAGGCCAAGGCCAAAGACGAGGCTACCATAACCGAACTGCTCGGGATGCATCCACATCACGAGGCCGAAGAACATCGTCAGGGCCGAGAACGAACCCAAGATGGGCGTGATGCTCGGCGGCAGAATATGATAATCGTGATTTTTGGCACCCGCCATGGTCAATTCCCTGTAGTCTTAACGTGGTAAGTTTGTCTTAGCTTCCGTTCGCCTGCGGGTCCACCGTGTTTGGCTTTTCCACTGGGTAGAATGTGTAGCTAAGTGTAATTTCTTCAATGTCTTTGGTTTCTGGATCGGTCATGATCTTTGGATCGACATAATATAAGACCGGCATCCTAACTTGTTCACCGGGCTTCAGCGTTTGTTCCGTGAAGCAAAAGCACTGTATTTTGTTGAAATATTTACCCGCG
Source organism: Sphingorhabdus sp. (assembly GCF_044354325.1). Taxonomy (GTDB): domain Bacteria; phylum Pseudomonadota; class Alphaproteobacteria; order Sphingomonadales; family Sphingomonadaceae; genus Sphingorhabdus_B. Next base: position 6,112 of record NZ_JBILAF010000106.1, read on the forward strand.
AGCGCCGGCGTGACGTTAAAGGTTGCCGTCCCCGTCACCGCTTCGCTCGACAGATTTTTTGCCAAGAAGATCGACATATCCTTCGCGCCGATGCTGACCGTGTCGGTCGGGCGTTCGGGCTTGAATTCCCACGGCAGGTCGCCGCGATGATTGGCGTCAAACCGGACGACAATGGATTTGTTCGTAACGGACACCGTCGCCGCTTGCGCAGCATCAACGCGCATCGTTGTGCCGCCGAAACCCGTCACCTGACAAAACAGGCGGTATAGCGGAACGGCTGCAAAGCCGACGCCAACCATCGAAATAGCAAGTGCACCTGCCAAAAGTCCGGTTTTTGCGTTCGATATGGCCATCAGCCCCAGACCCCGACTTTTGCGACAGTGATCAGGAAGAATAATATGCACAGCCCAACAAGGGCGACGCCCATCACGCGCGACCGCGCGGCTTGGCGTTTGCGGATAAGCGCGGTTTCTTCGGCGGTATATGGCGATTGGTCAGGCTGGGTCATGCGATCACCATACGATCAATTGCGAACAGGGCGAACAAAAGAAACAGATACAGGATCGAGAATGCAAAAAGCTGCTTCTCCGGCTTCATCGCCGCGGCATCGGTTGCTTCATTTTGCCAGACACGGAATGCAAGGATCAGGAATACCCCGCTCAACACCACCGCAGTCGCACCATATAGCCAACCACTATCGCCCAAGATGAATGGCAATATCGCTGCGCCCGCCATCGGGAAGCTATACCCAAATATCTGGTTACGCGTGACGCGCTGACCCTTCACATTTGGCAGCATCGGGATGCCAGCTGCGCCGTAATCGGTCTTCATAAACAGCGCCAACGCCCAAAAATGCGGCGGGGTCCACAAGAAGATGATGGTGAAGAGCAAGACCGGCAGGAAAGTCACATCACCGGTGACGGCGGCCCAGCCAATGACCGGCGGAAATGCGCCTGCAGCACCGCCGATAACGATATTTTGCGGCGTGTTG
>NZ_JBILAF010000107.1:0-7079 GCF_044354325.1 Sphingorhabdus sp.
TGCGTGGCGGGCGGCTTTAATCCGGTCGATATATCTCTTGGTATCTTTGAACTTCAACGGGTCTTCGCCGACTACGGGCGGCTTAAGCACGTCATAGCTGTCATCATCGAACAAAGCGGCAAAGCGTTCGGCTGGGCCAATGCGGCCGTGATGGTCACATTTTGGACAGACAGACTGGTTTTCCTCAAATTCCTTGAGGAAGATCATCGCCTGACAGCCCTTGCACTTGTGCCACAGCGTTTCTGCCGTTTCGCGCTTGGCGATGAAGGGGATGGCGTTACGGACGCGAGTGACCCAGTTCATATTTTCTGTCCCTGTAAAATACGCAGTGTAAAATATACCGTAGTGCTGAGCCTGTCGAAGCACGCTTCCCAGGCTAAAGCTACACCCAAGAGGCGCCCGTCGACGGACGCAGTCGCTGGGCGACCGCTGCTCAGGGCTACGGTTTTGTAATCAGCCACGCGCCGAAATGATAGCCGATTTCAACGACGCCACATAATCACGGACGGGACCAGCGGCGTTGACGCCATGTTTGGCGACGAGTTCGACGATTGCGGAACCAACGACAACGCCATCGGCAACGCGCGCGATGTTTGCGGCTTGTTCAGGTGTGCGGACGCCAAAGCCAACCGCGATGGGCAGGTCGGTGTGCGCCTTTAGCCGCGCCACCGCCTCATCAATGCTGGTCTGCGCCGCGACTTGCAGGCCGGTGATACCGGCGACCGATACATAATATAGAAAACCAGATGCTCCATCGAGGACGGCTGGCAGGCGGGCGGTGTCTGTCGTGGGCGTAGCGAGACGAATGAGGTCAATGCCCGCGCTGCGCAGTGCAGGGCCAAGCTCCGGGTCTTCCTCGGGCGGAATGTCGACGCAGATGACGCCATCGACGCCCGCTTTGTTGCATTCGGACGCGAACCAATCGCCACCACGGATCGTCATCGGGTTGGCATAACCCATCAGCACCAAGGGCGTGTCGGGGTGGCGTTTGCGGAACGCGGAGGCTAGCGCGAAGATATCCGCTGTCGTGGTGCCCGCATTAAGGCTGCGGATGTTTGCTTCTTGAATAACAGGGCCGTCGGCCATCGGGTCCGTGAATGGCATGCCAAGTTCAATGACATCCGCGCCGCCCGCGACGAGTGCGTCGAGATTGGCTGCGGTGTCACCGTCACCTGCAGTGATAAAGGCGACGAGCGCGGGATGGGCTTTGGAAAAGGCGGTGGAGAGGCGGGTCATGCAACCAACCCCTCGTCATCCTGAACTGGTTTCAGGATAACCACAGTCGAGCCGTTCATATCGAAGTCCCCAGAGCCTCAGCGACAGTGAAGATATCCTTGTCACCGCGGCCGCAGAGGTTCGCGAGGATGATCTGGTCACGGTCCATCTTCTTGGCTTCGCGTTCAACCGCAGCAATCGCATGGGCAGGCTCCAGCGCGGGGATGATGCCTTCCGTGCGGCAAAGCAGCTGAAACGCGGCAAGCGCTTCGGTGTCGGTCACGCTGTCGTAACGCACGCGGCCAATTTCCTTGAGCCAGCTATGCTCTGGGCCAATGCCGGGATAATCGAGACCAGCCGAAATCGAATGCGCTTCGGCGATTTGGCCATCGTCATCCTGAAGCAAATAGGTTTTGTTGCCGTGCAAGATGCCCGGACGGCCGCCTGCAAGGCTCGCGGCATGTTCTTTCTCAAGACCATGACCCGCCGCCTCAATGCCAAGCATTTGAACGTCTTTGTCGTCCAAAAACGGGTGGAAAAGGCCAATGGCGTTCGATCCGCCCCCAATGGCTGCGACCAACAAATCGGGCAGGCGGTTGATCCGCGATAGCATTTGCGCGCGCGCTTCCTTGCCGATGACGCTTTGGAAATCGCGGACCAACTCAGGGTACGGATGCGGGCCAGCGGCTGTGCCAATGATGTAGAATGTGTCGTGGACATTGGCGACCCAGTCGCGCAGCCCTTCGTTCATCGCGTCTTTCAACGTGCCAGCGCCGCTGGTGACGGGAATGACCTCTGCACCCAATAAGCGCATGCGGAACACATTTGGCTGCTGCCGTTCAATGTCCTTGGCACCCATATAGATGAAGCAAGGCAGGCCAAAACGTGCGCAGACGGTTGCCGTGGCAACGCCATGCTGGCCAGCGCCGGTTTCTGCGATAATCCGCGTCTTACCCATACGGATGGCGAGCAGTATCTGGCCAATGCAATTGTTGATCTTGTGCGCGCCGGTGTGGTTCAGCTCGTCGCGTTTGAACCAGATTTGCGCGCCTTTACCCGCAGGTGCGTTCTTACGGACTTCCTCAGTCAGGCGCTCGGCATAGTATAATGGCGACGGGCGGCCGACATAATGCTCCAGCAAATCATCAAACTGCGCCGCAAAGGCGGGATCCTGTTTTGCGGCGCGATATTCGCGTTCTAGGTCGAGCACGAGCGGCATAAGCGTTTCGGCGACATAGCGCCCGCCGAACTGGCCGAAATGGCCGCGATCGTCGGGTTGGTTGCGGAATGAGTTTGGTGTGAGTTCAGCTGTTGTCATGGTTGCGCACCGCTTGGCAGAAGGCCGCAATCTTGTCCATATCCTTGATGCCCGGCGCGGATTCAACGCCAGACGAGGTATCGACCAATATCGCGCGTGTTTGCCGCAGGGCTTCTCCAACATTGTCGGGGTTCAGGCCGCCGGCAAGGCCCCAAGGCAGCTTGTGCTTATGCTGTGTTAGCAACGACCAGTCGAACCGCGTGCCCGTGCCGCCCGGCAATGCTTGGGCCGGCGCATCAAACAGGATGAGGTCTGCTGCACCTTCATATTGGTCAGCATTTTTAAGCGTTGCTGCATCTTTCACGCCAAAGGCTTTCCAGATTTCAAAGTCGACCGCGCTTTTTAAAACGCGCAAATATTGATGCGTTTCCGATCCGTGAAATTGCACGATATCGGGTTTGACCACTTCGATAGCCTTGGCAGCATAACCGGGCTCGGCGTTGACGAGCAACAACACGACCTTCAAACTTGCGGGCGCGCGCATCCGTAACGCAGCGGCTTGTTCTAGGGGAACGTAACGCGGGCTCGGCTCATAGAGATTAAGACCGATGTGTGTCGCGCCTGACTTAGCAGCCGCATCAACGGTATGTTCGTCTTTCAGGCCACAGATTTTGATTTGCGTTTGCATGGGGCGCTAATAGCGGAGCGGTTGGTCCCCGTCATGCTGAACTTGCTTAACCTCGGGCGATTTTATGCCCGCGTCTTGCTTTACAACGTACCCATAATGGCCCGCGCGGCATCTTCGGGGCTTTCGGCCTTGGTAATGGGCCGCCCGATAACCAATATGCTTGCGCCATCGTCGCGTGCCTGACGCGGGGTAACGGTGCGTTTTTGATCCGCGCTGGTGCCACCGACGGGACGAAGACCGGGAACAACGAAAAACCCGTCCTTCCAATTCTTTTTCACGGATTTCACTTCTTGGCCCGAACACACAATGCCGTCGAGTCCGGCTTCCTGCGCCAACGCGGCCAGTCGGGCGACCTGTAGATCCGCGCTGGCGGACACGCCGACACGGTTAAGGTCATGGTCGTCGAGGCTGGTCAAAACGGTAACGGCGACAACTTTCGTATGGGCACCGGCCGCCGCCTTGGCATCTTCCATCATCGCGCGGCCACCGGCGGCGTGGATGGTGACAATGGCTGGTTCCAAGGTGTTGATCGCCTGCATCGCCTTGGCGACGGTATTGGGAATGTCGTGCAATTTCAGGTCAAGAAAGATCGGCAGGCCGAGCTTTTGCACTTCGTGTACGCCATGATGTCCGTTGGCACAGAAAAATTCGAGGCCAAGTTTAATCCCGCCGACCTGATCCTTAATGCGCCGCGTCAATTCCAGCGCGTCATCCAAATAAGGGGTGTCGATTGCGACGAAAATCGGGTTGGTCATATCATATCCACAGCGGCATAGGCAGGGGGAGGAGAGGCTGGCGGCGGTGGCGGCACTACCGAGCCGCGCTGGTTCGCCTCAAGCGTCATTATGCGCTTTTTCATGCGCCACACCTGCGTAAGGTGCACGAAATACAGCGGTAAAAAACCAATGAGAAACGCAGCAATGACCAACGCAGGCAATTTGGTATCGAGGCGAAGGCCACCCCACAGGCTGACCGATACTGGCACCCAGTTGTTGGTCGCGAACACGATAAGTCCGATCATGATGGTTACCCAAATGAGTATCTTCAAAAATCGCATCGGTCCGCAGCTCCTTCTTATCTCGCTACCTTATGGCAAGATTTTGCCTTTGGGTAGCGCTATCCAACAAACCTAGCCGCCGCGCATGTTGGCGGCGGCCAAGGCTTAGCCAAATACGCGTTCGAAAATGGTGTCGATATGTTTGAAGTGGTAATCAAGATTGAAGCGGTCTTCGATTTCTTCGGCAGACATTTTCGCAGAAACATCTGCATCGGCCTTCAAAAGCTCCATGAGTGATTCTGCGCCATCGGATTTCCAAACCTTCATCGCGTTGCGTTGAACGATGCGGTAGCTGTCCTCGCGGCTGATGCCAGCCTGCGTGAGCGCCAGCAGCACGCGCTGTGAATGGACAAGGCCGCCCATGCGGTCGAGATTCTTCTGCATCCGTTCAGGATAAATCAGCAGCTTATCAATCACGCCGGTCAGTCGGCCAAGCGCGAAATCGAGGGTGATGGTCGCGTCCGGCCCGATATAGCGTTCGACGCTTGAGTGGCTGATGTCGCGTTCATGCCACAAAGCGACATTTTCCAGAGCAGGCGTCACATAGCCGCGCACCATACGGGCAAGGCCAGTCAGGTTTTCCGTCAGCACCGGATTGCGCTTGTGCGGCATGGCAGAGCTGCCCTTTTGACCCGGCGAGAAATATTCTTCCGCCTCAAGAACCTCGGTGCGCTGCAAATGGCGTACTTCAGTCGCCAGACGTTCAATGGACGAGGCGATAACACCCAGCGTTGCGAAATACATGGCGTGGCGGTCACGCGGAATGACCTGTGTTGATACAGGTTCAATCGCAAGGCCAAGCTTTGCCGCAACATGGGCTTCAACGCCCGGATCGATATTGGCAAAGGTGCCGACTGCACCGGAAATGGCGCAAGTCGCGATTTCCGCGCGGGCAGCCACAAGGCGTTCACGGCCACGTGCGAATTCTGCATAGGCTTGCGCAAGCTTCATGCCGAAGGTGACGGGTTCCGCATGAATGCCGTGGCTGCGGCCAATCGTCGGCGTAAATTTGTGCTCCATGGCGCGCGTCTTAATCGCGGCCAGCAAAGCATCCATGTCGGCGAGCAAAAGATCGGTCGCTTGCGTGAGCTGAACCGCGAGGCAGGTGTCGAGCACGTCGGATGATGTCATCCCCTGATGCATGAAGCGAGCTTCGTCGCCCACTTGCTCTGCGACCCATGTCAGGAACGCGATGACATCATGCTTGGTTACGGCCTCAATCGCGTCAATGGCCGCAACATCGATAGCTGGGTTGGTGTCCCACCATTTCCAAAGCGCTTGCGCGGCAGAGGCGGGAACAACGCCGCGTTCGGCCAGCGCATCGGTGGCATGTGCCTCAATTTCGAACCAAATGCGAAAGCGGTTTTCAGGCTCCCAGATCTTCACCATGTCGGGGCGGGAATAACGTGGGATCATATCGTTCGCTTTCTGCTGCTATTGGGAGTCGTCGCCCCGTTAGCAGGCGCACCGCAAGGCGTCAAAAATGACGCGCCTGAAGCACACAAAAAAGAAGGGCGCGGGTTTTACGCCGCGCCCTTGCTTCTCAAAAAGTCGTCAATTTAGAAGTCGATAGAGACACGACCATACACAAACCGTCCGCTGAAACCGAATGGCGACTGCGAGCTGTAAGGCAGGAATGAGTTGTTCAAACCATAGCTTACGCCATCAACCGTTCCGAATGGAAGGCGATCTGGATATACATCCAACACGTTGTTCGCGCCAAATGCAATTGAGACGGACTCAACGGGTTTGAAGCGGAACTCAAGGTCGGTAATCCACTTTGGCGACAGGAATATATCGCCCGGGACATCACCTGGAGCGAGAGCAATGTTGTTATTGTTTGCTGATGTCGAGAAGCCGCTTGGCAAGAACACTTCGCCGTAACGGTTCGTGCGCAGTGTCATGCCAAGATTGTTGTAATCCCAATCGAGCGTGGCGTTCAGCTTGTTCTTGGGCTGTCCGTCGGTCAGGCGATAGCTTTCCTGCCGCGCGAACAAACGCTGTGCGGTGAAGCCCGAAAATACGCGGCGGTCGGTAATTTTGGTATTGTTCAAATTATACCCGACGCTAACGCGGAATTTGCCGAGGCCGAATTCAGGCACGCGGTAGCTGGCAACAATATCAAGACCTGTTGTGCGGGTATCAATACCATTGATGAAAAAGCGCGCCGAACTTACGCCCGTGACACCGGCTGAAGTCAGCAACGCCAGAACGTCTGGTCCAGTAAGGTTTTCGGTCAAGGTGATGCGGTCGTTGATTTTTATGTTGTAGTAATCCGCAGTGATGCTGAGCCCGCTAATCGGCGTGAATGTAACGCCGCCGCCAAGGTTCACCGACTTTTCTGGCGTGAGTGCCTGCGCACCCAGCGCAACGGCCACAGGCGATGAAACCGGGAATGTCCCGACTTCGATCAGCACGCCACCGACGTTGTTGGTCGATGTGGTTGCAAATGATTGCTGGGCAAGGCTTGGCGCGCGGAAGCCGGTTGAAATTGAACCGCGCAAAGCCACGCCATCAACGATTTCATATCGTGCTGCGGCTTTACCATTGATGGTATCGCCAAAGTCACTGAAATGTTCGTAGCGTCCTGCCAATTGCATCGTCAAGCTGTCGGAGAGATCGGCATCGAGTTCGATGTAACCAGCAAAGCTATCGCGCGAGACGTCTGTTGCGTTTGCAGGGCGGAAGCCCGGGAACACCTGCGCGCCACCGGCGGCATTAAACGGTGCTGCAGAGAAAGGACCGTTGACGTAGCTTTGAAGCTCTCCGGGGACGATTTTGTAGTTTTCGTTGCGATATTCGCCACCGACGGCAAGCGATACGCTTTGGCCAATGCCGATGTCCAAATCGCGGCGCATATC
>NZ_JBILAF010000131.1:0-5305 GCF_044354325.1 Sphingorhabdus sp.
ATCCACAGCTATACCAATGACCAGAAAATCCTCGACCAAATCCATGATGACATGCGCCGCGCACGCGCTGCTGCGATGTCGATGATTCCGACAACGACGGGCGCTGCGCGTGCGGTTGGCGAAGTGATGCCTGAACTCAAGGGTAAGCTTGATGGTTCGGCCATTCGCGTACCGACACCCAATGTCAGCATCGTCGATCTGACCTTCACACCTGCGCGCGATACCACGAAGGAAGAGGTCAATGCGCTGTTAAAGGCCGCATCTGAAGGCGCTTTGAAGGGCGTTTTGGCCTATTCGGACGAACCATTGGTATCGATCGATTACAATCATTGCCCAGCCAGCTCGACCATCGACAGCCTTGAAACAGCCGTCATCGATGGCAAGCTTGTCCGTGTTCTCAGCTGGTATGACAATGAATGGGGCTTTTCCAACCGGATGGTGGATACCGCCGGCGTCATTGGAAAGTTGCTTTAATCATGGCATTTCGCACGCTCGACGATCTTGGTGACATCAAAGGAAAGCGCGTATTTGTGCGCGTGGACTTAAACGTGCCGATGGCCGACGGGCGTGTGACCGACGAAACTCGTTTGCGGGCATTGTTGCCCACCGTCAGCGAACTCGCTGATAAGGGCGCCAAGGTTCTATTGCTTGCCCATTTCGGCCGTCCGAAGGGTGCGAAGCACAGCGAAATGTCGGTTTCCATGGTTTTGGACGCGCTGCAAGAGGTGCTTGGCCGCGAAGTCATGTTCGTACCAGAGATTGCCGGTGACATCGTCGCGCAATCCATTGGCATATTGGCGGATGGCGACATCGCCTTGCTTGAAAACACCCGGTTCTGGCCAGGTGAGGAACAAAACGACCCCGAACTTGCACGCGCCGTGGCTGCAAATGGCGACTATTACGTGAATGATGCGTTTTCGGCGGCACATCGCGCGCATATGTCGACCGAAGGTCTCGCACATATTTTGCCAGCCTACGCCGGTCGTTCGATGGAAGCGGAACTGAAGGCGTTGGAAGCCGCGCTGGGTTCACCGGAGCACCCGGTCGCTGCCGTCGTGGGCGGCGCAAAGGTATCGAGCAAGCTCGACGTGCTGAACAATCTGGTCAAGCAGGTGGATCATTTGATCATTGGCGGCGGCATGGCGAACACCTTTCTTGCAGCTCGCGGCATCAATGTTGGCAAATCGCTGTGCGAACATGATCTTGCCGACACGGCGAATGCCATTTTGGATGCGGCGGACGTTGCAGGCTGCACTGTGCATCTGCCCTATGACGTTGTGACGTCGCTCGAATTCTGCGCAAATCCACCCGTACGCACGGTCAATGTCCATGAAGTGGCGGCGGATGAAATGATCCTTGATGTCGGGCCTGCGGCGGTTGAGGCGTTGGCTGATGTCTTGAAAACGTGCCGGACCTTGGTCTGGAATGGACCGCTGGGTGCATTTGAGATGGAGCCATTTGACGCGGCGACGGTCTCACTGGCCCGCACGGCGGCGGCGCTGACGCGTGAAGGCTCGCTTGTATCGGTTGCGGGTGGTGGCGATACTGTTGCGGCGCTCGCTCATGCTGGTGTGACGGAAGATTTCACCTTTGTTTCGACCGCTGGCGGCGCGTTTTTGGAATGGATGGAAGGCAAACCGCTTCCGGGCGTGGATGCTTTGAATATAATTTAAACATGCGGGGCCTTGCCCCGTTTTTTTCGGATGGTAATGCATACGTATGCAATGCCAAGGTAGAGGGAAGAGCGGATGAACGACCAAGAGATGTTCGAAAAAGTGGCGACGGCAACGGGTTTTATTGCTGCGCTTGACCAAAGTGGCGGCTCTACGCCCAAGGCGCTTCGTGGCTATGGCATCGAAGAAGATGCGTATTCGACCGAGGAAGAAATGTTCGGGCTCATCCACGACATGCGTTCGCGCATTATTACATCGCCAAGCTTTTCTGGTGAAAAGGTCTTGGGTGCCATCTTGTTTGAGCGCACAATGGACGGCCATGCGGACGGCAAGCCAGTGCCAGACGCACTGCGCGATCGCGGGGTTGTGCCTTTTTTGAAGGTTGATAAGGGCCTTGAGGACGAAGCAGACGGCGTTCAGATGATGAAGCCAATGCCAGATTTGGATGCGCTGCTCGCGCGGGCCAAAGCAAAGGGCGTTTTTGGAACGAAAAAACGTTCGGTCATTAACAAGGCGTCGCCATCGGGTATCGCGGCGATTGTGCAGCAACAATTTGAAGTGGCAGAGCAAATTCTCGCCCACGGCCTAATGCCGATCATTGAGCCTGAAATTAACATCAAAAGCGCCGACCGTGCGCAAAGTGACGTCATCCTGCGCGACTCAATACTGAAAGCGCTTGATAGCGTTTCGGGCGACAATAAGGTGATGTTGAAACTGTCGATCCCTGCTGAGGCGGGCACATTTGACGCGCTGGTGAGCCACCCACGGGTGCTGCGTGTCGTTGCCTTGTCCGGCGGATTTGCACGTCCTGAGGCGTGCGCAGAGCTTGCCAAAAACAAGGGCATGATCGCCAGCTTCTCCCGCGCTTTGTTGGAAGATTTGCGGCACCAGATGACACCGGCAGAATTTGATGCCGCGCTCGGCGGTGCAATTGACGAAATCCACGCCGCGTCGGCGACATAAGTTTGGAGAGGGGCCGGCGGCAAATGCGCAAGATGTTTGCCGCCGGCCTTAAGCCCCGCTAAGAGCGCGGCATGAAAGAATTTCCCTGCCAATTATATCTGATCTCGCCGACCGATGTTGGCGGAGATTTCCCGCAAATCCTTGAATCCGCGCTATCTGCCGGTCCGGTTGCGGCGTTCCAGTTTCGCGTCAAGGATGTGGACCAGCATGAAGCGGCGGCCTTAGCCGAACCATTGCAAGCCATATGTGCTGCGCATGATGTGGCGTTCATCGTGAATGACAGCGTCGCGCTCGCCAAGCGGCTGAAGGCCGACGGCGTGCATCTGGGGCAGGGCGATGGCGACGTTCGCGAGGCCCGCGAAACGCTTGGTCCAGAGGCGCAGATTGGCGTTACCTGCCACAACAGCCGGCATCTTGCGATGGAAGCAGCAGAGGCTGGCGCCGATTATGTTGCCTTTGGTGCGTTCTTCCCGACGACCACCAAAAAGGTTGATCATGTTGCCGAACTGGACACGGTTCAGAAATGGACGTTTGTGACCGAAGTGCCGTGCGTGGCGATTGGCGGTATCACGCCCGACAACGCGAAACCGTTGATTGATGCGGGCGCGGATTTCCTTGCCGTCAGCGGTGCTGTGTGGAACCACCCGCAAGGCGCTGCCGAAGCGGTAAAGGCGTTCAACGCACTGCTTGCCTAATTGCGCTGTCGTCGTTAAAGGCCGCGTCCAACGGCACGCATTTGCGTGTCTGCTCTTTCCATCTGTTAAGCGAGTGCTCTCATGAAAATCAACGCGGTTGAAATCAAGCCGGGTAATATTCTGGAATATGAAAACGGTCTTTGGCGCGTGGTGAAAACCGCGCATACCCAGCCGGGCAAGGGCGGCGCTTATATGCAGGTTGAACTTAAAAATCTGCGCGATGGTCGTAAGAACAACATCCGTTTCCGTTCGGCCGAAAGCGTCGAAAAGGTGCGTCTTGACCAGAAAGACTTCCAGTTTTTGTATGCTGAGGGCGACAATCTGGTGTTCATGGACAAAGAAACCTATGATCAGGTAACGCTTCCGACGGACTTGTTGGGTGATGCTGCGGCATTCCTTCAGGACGGAATGGACGTTGTCATGGAAATGTATGACGACGAAGCATTGTCGGTTGCATTGCCCGACCAGATCGAAGCAACAATTGTCGAGGCTGATGCCGTTGTTAAAGGACAGACAGCGTCGTCAAGCTACAAGCCAGCGATCTTGGATAATGGCGTGCGCGTTATGGTGCCGCCATTTATCAGTGCGGGTACGCGCATTGTCGTCGACGTTTACGAACGGGAATATGTCCGGAAGGCCGACTAATGCCAGCGCTTACCGGTCTTTTGACCATAATGGAAAAAGCTGCCCGTAAAGCGGGTGGCAAATTGCGCCGGGACTTTGGCGAAATCGAACATCTGCAGGTTTCGCAAAAGGGACCGGCAGACTTCGTGTCGAAGGCGGACGAGCGCGCAGAAGATACGATCTTCCGTGAACTGGAAATCGCGCGTCCCGACTGGGGCTTCCTGATGGAGGAAGGCGGCGAAATCGCAGGGGCGGAGGGCAAACCGCGCTTCATCGTCGACCCGCTTGATGGCACCAGCAATTTTCTGCACGGTATTCCGCATTTTGCGATTTCAATCGCGGTGCAGGATCCAAAACCCGATGGTTCGGGCTGGGGCGATATATTCGCTGGCCTGGTCTATAATCCGATCACCGACGAAAGCTTTTGGGCAGAGCGCGGCAAGGGCGCCTGGCTTGGCAACCGCCGTCTGCGCGTATCGGCGCGTCGCCAGTTGAACGAAGCGCTGATCTCGACGGGTACGCCGTATAAGGGGCATGGTGACTTTGACGAATGGGGCAAGATTTTTGCGGCCATCGGTCCATCGGTCGCCGGAATTCGGCGCTTTGGCGCGGCCAGCCTTGATCTCGCATGGCTTGCCGCAGGGCGCTATGACGGCTTTTGGGAAAGCGGTTTGTCGCCATGGGACACCGCCGCAGGATGCCTGCTGGTGCGTGAAGCAGGGGGCTTTGTGACTGACTATCGCGGACGTAGCCCGCATATCGCGGACACACAGGTTTTGGCGGCAAATGACATCTTGCACAGTAAGCTGCACAAGCTGCTAGTTGGGGCGATAAAATAAAGCACTAAATTGGCTGAAAAAATGCCGAGTCTTGGCCTTGCGGGGCGAGATTCTTATGCCTAAAAGCGCCGCAACTTACGGGGTCCGGAAGCGAGTCTGATATGACTGATTTGTCGCAATATTTGCCCATTCTGCTTTTTCTGGTGGTCGCGCTCGCGCTGTCATCAGCGTTTGTGTTTTTGCCGATGGGCGTATCGCGCCTGACAGGCACACATAAACCGACCGAGGCAAAGCTCACCGAATATGAATGTGGCTTCCCCGCATTCGAAGATTCGCGCAGCCAGTTTGACGTCCGCTTTTACCTCGTCGCGATCTTGTTCATTATTTTCGACCTTGAAGCCGCATTTTTGTTTCCTTGGGCCGTTAGCTTGGGTGAAACAGGCTGGATTGGTTGGGGCACCATGATGCTGTTCCTGTTCGAACTGGTCATTGGCTTCATTTACGCATGGAAAGTGGGAGCACTCGAATGGGAGTAATCACACCTGCACTGACGGACGCGCAGGCGCCCGAT
>NZ_JBILAF010000025.1:0-20855 GCF_044354325.1 Sphingorhabdus sp.
AAAGGTTTCGTCGTTTCCTCGACCGAAGACCTATTCAACTGGGCGCGCACCGGTTCTTTGTGGCCAATGACTTTTGGTTTGGCATGCTGTGCGGTCGAGATGATCCACGGCTATATGCCGCGTTATGACTTTGAACGGTTCGGTATCGCACCGCGCGCGTCACCGCGGCAATCGGACGTTATGATTGTGGCTGGTACCTTGTGCAACAAAATGGCCCCGGCCTTGCGCAAGGTGTACGACCAGATGTCGGAACCGAAATATGTCATTTCCATGGGCAGCTGCGCCAATGGTGGTGGCTATTATCATTATAGCTATAGCGTTGTGCGTGGGTGCGACCGTGTTGTCCCTGTGGACATTTATGTACCAGGATGCCCGCCAACAGCGGAGGCATTGTTGTACGGCATTATGCAGCTTCAGCGCAAAATCCGCCGGGTAGGGACAATCGAACGGTGAGCCATTCCGCGCCCCTTATTCACACGCCCGATGGGACGATTGCAGCCATCGCCAAGGCGCTGGGTTCCAATTTGGTATCCATTGAGGAAGCCAATGGCGAAGTCGCAGTGCATATCCACCGGGATTCGCTCGTTGAATGCATGATCAAGCTGCGCGACGAATGCGCGTATCAGCAGCTGATGGAGATGGCCGGCGTTGACTGGCCTGACCGTGATCCACGGTTTGAAGTTGTCTATTGCTTGCTCAGCCTGACCAAGAACCACCGTATTCGCGTCCATTTGACGACCAATGAAGATCATCCCGTGCCTTCGGTTACCGGCATTTGGCCTGTTGCCGGATGGTTGGAGCGCGAAGTGTTCGACATGTATGGCGTGCTGTTTTCGGGTAATTCCGATCTGCGTCGCATTTTGACCGATTATGGTTTTTCCGGGCATCCACAGCGTAAGGATTTCCCGCTGTCGGGTTATGTTGAGCTGCGTTATTCTGAAGAAGAAAAGCGCGTGAAATATGAGCCGGTCCAACTGGCACAAGATTTCCGTAACTTCGACTTTCTCTCGCCATGGGAAGGCGCAGATTATGTTCTGCCCGGCGACGAAAAAACCGGCGAAGGCTCAGCTGCGCCAGCGGGCGCAGACAAATCTGCGAGCAAAGAAGCGGTGAAGCGGACAGCGCGCAAGCCAAAGGCGACGGGAGACAAAGCATGAGCATGCAGCAAGATCTCGCCCCGACAACTGGCGATGAAGTCATCCAGAATTATACGATCAACTTTGGTCCGCAGCACCCTGCCGCGCACGGCGTTCTGCGTCTGGTCATGGAACTCGATGGTGAAATCGTTGAGCGTCTAGACCCGCATATCGGCCTGCTGCACCGCGGTACTGAAAAGCTGATCGAGTATAAAACCTATCTGCAGGCTTTGCCTTATTTTGATCGCTTGGATTATGCGTCGCCGATGGCGATGGAGCATAGCTATGTTCTGGCTGTCGAAAAGCTGCTCGATCTCGAAGTGCCCATCCGCGCGCAATATCTGCGTGTATTGTTTGCCGAATTGACGCGTATCAAAAACCATACGCTGAACATCGCGCACCACATTATCGATGTTGGTGCGATGACGCCGCCTTTGTGGCTGTATGAAATCCGCGAAGATTGCATGGCGTTTTATGAGCGGGCAAGTGGCGCGCGTATGCATGCCGCGTGGTTCCGCCCCGGTGGTGTGCATCAGGATGTGCCATTAAAGCTTTTGACCGATATCGCCGAATGGCTCGATGATCGCATGCCGCGTCTGTTTGAAGACGCGATGTCATTGGTGGTCGACAACCGTATTTTCAAACAGCGTAACGTTGATATCGCGATTGTCTCTAAAGAAGACGCGATCAAATGGGGCTTTTCCGGCCCAATGATCCGTGGCGCGGGTATTCCGTGGGATATCCGCAAGAGCCAGCCTTATGACGTGTATGCCAAAATGGATTTTGACATTCCTGTCGGCACGCGCGGCGATTGTTACGACCGGTTCATGGTCCGCGTTGAAGAAGTGCGTCAGTCCGTGCGCATTATGAAGCAATGTCTTCAGCAGATGCCGGAAGGCCCAGTCTGCAGCGACGACCGCAAGGTTTCGCCGCCAAAGCGCGCGGAAATGAAGCAGTCGATGGAAGCGTTGATCCATCACTTCAAACTTTACACCGAAGGTTTCAAGGTTCCTGCCGGCAGCGTCTATGTCGCGACCGAAAGCCCCAAGGGCGAGTTCGGCGTCTACTTGGTTTCTGACGGCACCAACAAGCCGTATCGTTGCAAAATCCGCCCGACGGCATTTTCGCATTTGCAGGCGATGGATTTCATGACCCGTGGGCATATGCTTGCGGATACCACCGCGATCTTGGGCGCGCTCGACATTGTGTTTGGGGAGTGTGACCGGTGAGCAAGCTGGCAATCACCACCCAAATGATCGCGTATTACAACGCACAGGATGCAGATGCCTATGTGTCGCTGATGACCGATGATGCCTGCGAAGCGGGCTATCGCGGTGCCGTTGTCCGTGACGGCAAGGAAGGCACGCGGGCGGGATTAAACGCGATGTTTGCCGAATATCCCGAGAACCGTGCAGAAATTCTGACTGCCTATGAACTCGGCGATTATGTAGCGTTGCATGAACGTGTGTTTCGCTCAGCGACGGCAGAGCCGTTTGAAGTTATGTCGATCTACAGTTTTGAAGGCGACAAGGTGTCGCGCGTGGAGTTTGTGCGATGACAAATTCTCGGCTCTCTTCATTCGTCACCCTGAACGTGTTTCAGGGTCCATTGTGCAGCCAGTCCGGCGCGTGCAGTGGCCAAACTGAATCGGAAACATTGCGTTCGATTTCAAAAATTGAGCGTGCGGATAAATGGACCCTGAAACACGTTCAGGGTGACGGAGTGTGTGGTGGCTGATTCAGTAGCAATTCCCGACGAAGCCGAAACCCGCGCGAAATGGAGCAGCTTCGCCTTTTCGCCAGCGTATAAGGCAAAGGCCGACATGTACATCGGACGCTACCCCGCCGGACGTCAGCAATCTGCGGTGATGGCGCTGCTTGATCTGGCGCAACGTCAGGTGGGCGAAGAAACGCGAACGCAAGGTTGGTTGCCGGTTCCCGTGATCGAATATGTCGCAAGCTATCTCGGCATGCCATATATGCGCGCATATGAAGTCGCGACCTTCTACACCATGTACAATCTCGCGCCCGTCGGCCGTTTCCATGTGCAAGTATGCGGCACCACGCCGTGCATGTTGCGCGGCTCGGACGATATCATGGCGGCATGTAAGAACCGGGGCCTCGTTAAAGGCGCAACAACGCCCGATGGCATGTTCACGCTGAACGAAGTTGAGTGCATGGGCAATTGCGCCTCTGCACCGATGGTTCAGATTAACGACGATAATTACGAAGATCTCGATTACGACAGCATGACCGCGATTTTGCAGGACTTGTCGGATGGGAAGCAGCCAAAGGTCGGCACACAGTTGCCCGGACGCCACACGGTTGAACCTTATGGCGGCGCCACGACTTTGCAGGCGATGGTTGATAAGAACCATGATTATCGGGGAGAGTATTGATGGAATTTCTCCCCCTCATCGGCGTTCTTGTCGCTGCGTTCGCGGCATGGAAACTGCTCAAGGGCATCATTAAACTTGCCGTCATTGCGCTATTGATTGCCGGCGGCGCATGGTTTCTTCTTGGAGGTTTGGGCTAATGCTCGCTGACAAAGACCGCATTTTTACCAACCTGTACGGCTATCAAGATTTTGGCTTGAAAGCTGCGCAGGCGCGTGGCGATTGGGACAAAACTGCCAATTTGATGAAGGCCGGACAAGACGCCATTATCGAAGAAGTGAAGGCGTCCGGACTTCGCGGTCGTGGTGGTGCTGGCTTCCCGACCGGTATGAAGTGGAGCTTCATGCCCAAGACACCGACGCCCGAACGTCCAAACTTCCTCGTCATCAATGCCGATGAATCTGAGCCCGGTTCGTGCAAAGACCGCGAAATCATTCGTCACGATCCGCACAAGCTGATCGAAGGTGCGTTGATCGCCGGTTTTGCGATGCGCGCGCGGGCGGCCTATATCTACATTCGCGGCGAATATATCTTCGAAGCCAAGGTCCTCGAAAAAGCTGTGGCAGAGGCATATTCAGCCGGGCTGCTGGGCAAGAATGCAGCTAAGTCAGGCTATGACTTTGACGTATTCGTCCATCGCGGCGCGGGCGCCTATATCTGCGGCGAAGAAACCGCGATGATCGAAAGCCTTGAAGGCAAAAAGGGGCAACCCCGCCTGAAGCCGCCATTCCCTGCAGGCGCAGGTCTTTATGGCTGCCCAACGACGGTGAACAATGTCGAGAGCATCGCGGTCGTCCCAACCATCCTGCGTCGCGGCGCGGCGTGGTTCAAAAGCTTTGGCCGTGAGAATAACCATGGCACGAAGCTGTTCCAGATTTCCGGCCATGTTGAAAAGCCATGCGTTGTCGAAGAAGAAATGGGCATTCCATTCCGCGAGCTGATCGAAAAGCATTGCGGCGGTATTCGCGGTGGTTGGGATAATTTGCTCGCCGTCATCCCGGGTGGTTCGTCGGTGCCTTTGGTGCCTGCCGCCATGATGATGGACGTGCCCATGGATTTTGATGGCTGTAAGGTCGTCGGCTCTGGCCTTGGGACCGCAGCGGTCATCGTTATGGACAAGTCGACCGACATCGTTCGCGCAATCTCGCGCCTGTCCTATTTCTATAAGCATGAAAGCTGCGGCCAATGCACGCCATGCCGCGAAGGCACTGGCTGGATGTGGCGCGTCATGGAAAAGATGCGCACGGGCAATGCCGAGATTGGCGACATTGATACGCTGTATGATGTTACGAAGCAGGTTGAAGGCCACACAATTTGTGCGCTCGGCGATGCCGCTGCTTGGCCAATTCAGGGCCTCATCAAGCATTTCCGTCCAGAGATGGAACGCCGCATCCATGAAGCCAAGGGCGACGATATGTTGGAGGCAGCAGAATAATAATGCCTAAAGTCACCGTAGACGGTTTAGAACTCGAAGTTCCTGCAGGCGCGACTGTGCTTCAGGCGTGTGAGATGGCGGGGAAGGAAATTCCACGCTTTTGCTATCATGAACGGCTGTCCATTGCGGGCAATTGCCGCATGTGCTTGGTCGAGGTTGCGCCTGGGCCGCCAAAGCCACAAGCAAGCTGTGCGCTGCCTGCCACCGAAGGGCAGATTATCAAGACCGACAGCCCGATGGTCAAAAAGGCACGCGAAGGGGTGATGGAGTTCCTGCTCATCAATCACCCGCTGGATTGTCCGATTTGCGACCAAGGCGGTGAATGCGATTTGCAGGACCAAAGCGTGGCTTATGGTCGCGGGGCTTCGCGTTTCGAAGAGAACAAGCGTGCGGTCACCGAAAAATATATGGGCCCAATCGTCAAAACGGCGATGACACGTTGCATCCAGTGCACACGTTGCGTTCGGTTCACGGAAGAAGTCGCTGGCATCGAAGAAGTCGGCGCGATTGGTCGCGGCGAGAATATGCAGATCACGACCTATCTGGAGCACGCCATGCAGAGCGAGCTTTCGGGTAATGTCGTTGACTTGTGTCCGGTGGGTGCGCTGACGTCGAAGCCTTATGCTTTCGAAGCACGCCCGTGGGAATTGAAAAAGACGCCAAGCATCGACGTGATGGACGCGGTTGGCACCAACATCCGTCTCGATAGCCGGGGCCGCGCCGTATTGCGCGCGCTTCCACGCATCAATGATGATGTGAACGAAGAATGGGCGTCAGATAAGACACGCC
The DNA here is from genome assembly GCF_044354325.1 of Sphingorhabdus sp. Taxonomy (GTDB): domain Bacteria; phylum Pseudomonadota; class Alphaproteobacteria; order Sphingomonadales; family Sphingomonadaceae; genus Sphingorhabdus_B. The sequence continues at coordinate 5,756 of NZ_JBILAF010000025.1, forward strand.
ACGCCGTGGATGGCCTTACGCATCGTCGTTTGGACAAGCCGTATATCCGCAAGGATGGGAAGCTTGTTGCAGCCAGCTGGGCCGAAGCGTTTCACGCAATCAAGGCCAATTGGTTCGGCGATGCTGCGGTAATCGCGGGCGATCAGGTTGATTGCGAAACGATGTTTGCGGCGCGCGCGCTTGCAGGTGCGTCAATGCTTGAGGGCCGTCAAACGGGGCTAGCGTACGATACGTCATCGCTGTCGGCCGTAAACTTCAACACCACCATCGCGGGCATTGAAAATGCGGACGTGATCTTGTTGGTCGGCAGCGACCTGCGCCGTGAAGCACCTTTGGTGAACACGCGTATTCAAAAAGCCATCCGCAAGCGCGGTGCGAAGGTGTTTGCCATCGGGCCAGTAACGGATTTGACCTACAAGGTTGAATGGCTCGGCGATGATTTGAGCGCGCTGGCCAAGGCGCCGAAGGCACTTGCCGATGCGTTGAAGGCCGCAGAACGCCCAGCGATTATCGTCGGCGGCGGCGCACTGCGTTATGAAGGCGTCCATGGCGCGGCATTGGCGTTTGCGTCGAAATATAAGCTCGTCCGGGATGGCTGGAATGGCTTTAACGTGTTGCACTTTGCTGCGGCGCGTATGGGCGGACTGATGCTTGGATATGCGCATGATGGCGGTATCAAGGCGTTGGCGGCCAAGGCGCCCAAGCTAGCGTTCTTCCTCGCGGCGGACGAAGCTGATTACAGCCTGTTTGCGGGCAGCTTCAAAGTTTATGTCGGCCACCATGGCGACAATGGCGCGCATCATGCTGACGTCATTTTGCCAGGCGCAGCGTACAGCGAAAAATCCGGCACCTACGTCAACCTAGAAGGCCGCGTGCAGCGCGGGGAACGCGCCGTGTTCCCACCCGGCGATGCGCGTGAAGATTGGGCGATATTCCGCGCCTTGTCAGATGTGCTTGGTAAGCGCCTTCCGTTTGATAGCCTCGAAGCGCTCCGCGTTGAAATGTTCAACGCTGTCCCTGCATTGGGTGTCGAAGGCCTTGCCGATTATGGCTGGTCTGAACCCACATTGTCTTCAGCCGTAAATGGCAAGATCGCCGATTATCCGATTAAGGATTTCTACCTGACCAACGCAATCTGCCGCGCGTCGGAAACGATGCAGCGGTGCTCGGCAGAACTGGTGCACGGCACGCAATATCTGGAGGCAGCGGAATGACATCCTTCTTCCAAACCCTTGGGATGAGCTACGAAGCCGCATGGTTCACCGCAACCATCGCGGGCATATTGCTTATTGCATTGCCGCTGATGCTGGCCGTCGCCCTCATCATTTATGCCGAACGCAAGTTATGGGCAGCTTTTGCACTTCGCCGTGGTCCCAACGTGGTTGGTCCCTTCGGCGTCCTTCAGTCGTTTGCTGACGGACTTAAGGTGTTTTTGCAGGAAACAATCATCCCGAGCGCGTCGAACCGCGGGCTGTTTCTGATTGCGCCGATTATCACCTTCACCGTCGCGTTGATGGCATGGGCGGTTATTCCGTTTGCAGACGGCGTTGTGCTGTCCAACATCAACGTTGGCTTGCTCTATATTCTCGCGATCAGCAGCCTTGGCGTATATGGCGTGGTCATTGCCGGTTGGGCATCCAACTCCAAATATCCGTTTTATTCCGCCATGCGTGCGGCGGCACAGATGATTTCGTACGAAGTTTCTATTGGCTTCATTCTGATCTGCATCGTCCTTTGGGCCGGTACATTCAATGTGGGCGGCATCGTAGAGGGCCAGCGGGGCCATATCTTTGGCTTCATCAACGCTTATGCGTTCAACCCGTTGCTGTTCCCGATCGCTATCATGTTCCTCATCAGCTCCATGGCGGAAACCGCGCGCGCGCCTTTCGATTTGACCGAGGCGGAGAGCGAGCTGGTCGCCGGTTACCAGACCGAATATTCGTCGATGGCGTTCGCTTTGTTCTGGCTCGGCGAATATGCCAATGTGCTGTTGATGTGCGCGCTCAACGCCATTCTGTTTTGGGGTGGATATTTGCCGCCAGTGGATTGGGCACCATTATATGCCGTTCCCGGCATTATCTGGTTCTTCGCCAAAATCCTTTTGATGTTCTTTGTCTTCGCTTGGGTGAAGGCGACTGTACCGCGTTACCGTTATGACCAATTGATGCGTCTGGGTTGGAAGGTATTCCTGCCAATCTCGCTGTTCTGGGTCTTTTTGGTGAGCGGCTATCTTATGTTCACAGGACATTTCGCATGACCAGCATCGCGCATCTCATCAAAACCTTTACCCTTTGGGAATTCGTCAAGGCGCACTGGTTGACCTTGCAATATTTCTTCAAGCCAAAGGCGACGATCAACTATCCGTTCGAAAAGAACCCGTTGAGCCCGCGTTTTCGCGGAGAGCATGCTTTGCGGCGCTACCCCAATGGGGAAGAGCGGTGCATTGCTTGCAAGCTATGCGAAGCGGTGTGCCCCGCCTTGGCAATCACCATCGAGTCAGAACCGCGCGAAGATGGCAGCCGCCGCACGACGCGCTATGACATCGACATGACGAAGTGCATCTATTGCGGTTTCTGCCAAGAGGCGTGCCCAGTGGATGCAATTGTCGAGGGACCAAACCTCGAATTTGCAACCGAAACACGCGAGGAATTGTTTTATGACAAGGCCAAGCTTCTCGACAACGGCGCGAAATGGGAACGGGCAATTGCCGCGAACCTTGCCGCCGATGCACCCTATCGTTAAGGGCGGCCCATCGTGATCCAACTCGTCTCATTCTATATTTTCGCAAGTATCGTCATCGCGTCCGCCGCGATGGTCATCTTTGCGCGCAACCCCGTGCACAGCGTGCTGTGGTTAATCGTCGCGTTCTTTAACGCCGCTGGACTGATGGTCCTGATCGGCGCGGAATTTATCGCGATGCTGCTCGTCATTGTTTACGTTGGCGCAGTCGCCGTGCTGTTCCTGTTTGTGGTCATGATGCTCGACAACGACTTCGCCGAACTGCGCGCGGGTTTTGTGAAAAACGTTCCGCTTGGGTTATTGCTCGCCGTTGTTCTCGCCGCAGAGCTCGTGCTTGGCATTGGTGCATATCAGGCTGGTGCAGTTACATTGGGCACGCCAGAGGCGGGTGCAGCTACCGTGTCGGCGGCTGTTCCCAATATCGAAGCTATTGGCGGCCTATTGTATAGCAAATATGTGTTCATGTTTGAAACCGCGGGCCTCATTCTTTTGGTGGCCATGGTGGGCGCGATTGTTCTTACCCATCGTAAGAGCCATGGCACGCGCGGCCAGAGCATCAGCAGCCAGGTACAGCGCCGTCCCGAAGACGCGACGCGCAATGTCAATCAACCGGTAGGGCAGGGGATCGAGTTGTGATTGGTATCGAACATTATCTCGTGGTGAGCAGCATTCTGTTTGTCATGGGTATGCTGGGCATTTTCCTGAACCGCAAAAATGTGATCATCATCTTGATGGCAATCGAGCTCATTTTGCTGGCGGTAAATATCAACCTCGTTGCGTTCAGCGTCTTTCTGGGCGACCTTACCGGCCAGATTTTCGCGATGTTCGTGCTGACGGTGGCTGCGGGTGAAGCGGCTATCGGCCTTGCCATATTGGTCATCTACTTCCGTGGCCGGGGCACCATTGCCGTTGACGATGTCAACCGGATGAAGGGATAACATCCAGTGACTTCGATCCATATCATTGTTTTTCTGCCGCTTTTGGCTGCGCTCGTTGCGGGGCTTGGCCAACGCTTTATTGGCGCGGTTGCATCCAAAACGATTACCACAGCTGGCCTGTTCACGGCGTCATTGCTGAGCTGGCCGATTTTCATCGGCTTTCTCAACGGCAGCGAAACCGCTTATGTCGCGCCGGTGATGAACTGGGTCCAGTCGGGTGATTTGTCATTCGATTGGGAATTGCGCGTTGATGCGCTGACAGCAGTGATGTTGGTGGTTATCACCACCGTTTCCGCGCTCGTTCACCTGTATAGCTGGGGCTATATGGAAGAAGACCCCGATCAGCCGCGCTTCTTTGCGTATCTGTCGTTGTTCACCTTCGCGATGTTGATGCTCGTGACCGCCAACAATCTCGTCCAAATGTTCTTTGGATGGGAAGGGGTCGGTCTTGCGTCTTATCTGTTGATTGGTTTTTGGTACAGAAAACCAAGCGCGAATGCCGCCGCGATTAAGGCATTTGTCGTGAACCGCGTTGGCGACCTTGGCTTCATGCTGGGTATCTTCGGCGTGTTCTGGTTGTTTGGCACGGTGTCCATTCCGGACATTTTGGCGGCCGCACCTGACAAGGTCGGCTCAAGCATTGGTTTCCTTGGGTTCCGCGTCGATACGATGAGCTTGCTGTGCATATTATTGTTCATCGGCGCGATGGGCAAATCGGCGCAGTTGGGCCTGCACACATGGCTGCCCGACGCGATGGAAGGTCCGACACCCGTGTCGGCGCTTATTCACGCGGCAACGATGGTTACCGCCGGCGTGTTCATGGTTTGCCGTCTGTCGCCATTGTTTGAAACAAGCCAGTTTGCGCTCGACGTTGTGACGATAGTCGGCGCAACAACCGCGATTTTTGCAGCGACCGTTGGCTTGGTGCAGACCGACATCAAGCGCGTCATTGCGTACTCCACATGCTCGCAGCTTGGATATATGTTCTTTGCCGCGGGCACGGGCGCATATGGCGCGGCGATGTTCCATTTGTTCACGCACGCATTCTTTAAGGCTTTGTTGTTCCTTGGCGCGGGCTCAGTCATCCACGCGATGCATCATGAACAGGACATGCGTTATTATGGCGGTTTGCGGAAACATATCCCGCTGACCTTCTGGGCCATGATGGCGGGCACTTTGGCGATTACCGGCGTTGGTATTGTTGGCGTCGGCGGGTTCGCTGGTTTCTATTCCAAGGATGCGATCATCGAAGCCGCATTTGCGAGCCACTCGACCTTCCATATGTATGCGTTTGGCATTGGCGTTCTCGCTGCTCTGTTGACCAGCTTCTACAGCTGGCGCCTGATGTTCCTCACATTCTTCGGAACGCCGCGTTGGGCACAGTCGGAGCATATTCAACATGCGATGCACGACCATGGCGATCATGATGAACATACCCATGCCCATGCCCATGCCGGGCACGATGACGGTACCGCTGGCTATCATCCACATGAAAGCCCGCTACCGATGCTCATTCCGCTGGGCGTGCTGACATTGGGCGCGATTTTCGCTGGTTTTGTATTCCACGGAGGCTTCATTGAAGCCGAAACCGGCAAAGCATTTTGGGCGAACAGCACATTGTTCTTCAACGAACATTTGATGCACGCCATGCATGAGGTTCCAATGTGGGTGAAGCTGTCGTCGACAGTGGCCATGCTGACCGGATTGTTGGTTGCTTTTGTGATGTATCAGCAGTCGAAAGATGCGCCGCAGCGCTTGGCGACTGCCTTTGCACCATTGTACCGTTTCTTCCTGAACAAATGGTATTTCGACGAATTATATGATGCAGTCTTCGTCCGCCCGGCGTTCTGGTTTGGACGCCTGTTCTGGAAGCAGGGCGACATCGGCATCATCGACCGGTTTGGGCCGAACGGTTCGGCTGCTGTAGTTTCCTTTGGCAGCAAGCTCGCGGTTAAAATGCAGTCGGGTTATCTTTATACATATGCGCTGGTGATGCTTTTGGGCCTTGTCACAGCGGTTAGCTGGATGATGGTGAGAACATAATGAACGCCGCAGATATGCCTGTCCTTTCAATCATGCTCGCCATTCCAATGGTGGCGGCTGCATTGTGCTTGTTCGTTCGTGCGGAATTGGCGCGCCCGATTGCGCTTGGTGCGACGCTCGTCAACTTCATTCTCGGTGTGGTGCTGTGGATCAGCTATGATCCCGCAGGCGCGCAGTGGCAGTTCACCGAAAGCGCGCAGTTGTTCGGCCCGATTGGCTGGAAACTTGGCATTGACGGTATTTCGTTGACGCTCATCATGCTGTCGGTGTTCCTGATGCCCATTTGCATCGGCGCAAGCTGGAACAGCATTCAGAAGCGCGTTGGCGAATATATGGCGGCTTTCCTGTTGATGGAAACGCTGATGATCGGCGTGTTCGCGGCGCAGGACCTGTTGCTGTTCTACATCTTCTTCGAAGCCGGTTTGATCCCGATGTATCTCATCATTGGTATTTGGGGTGGTCAGGACCGCATTTACGCGTCGTACAAATTCTTCCTCTACACCTTGCTTGGGTCGGTGGTGATGCTGATCGCGATGTTGTGGATGATCCAGTTTGCTGGCACCGCAGACATCCCGACGTTGCTCAACACAGATTTCCCTGTGCAGGCGCAGACATTGTTGTGGTTGGCATTTTTTGCATCCTTTGCGGTCAAGATGCCGATGTGGCCCGTGCACACATGGCTTCCCGATGCGCACGTTCAGGCACCAACGGCGGGTTCGGTCATTCTGGCTGGCGTGTTGCTGAAAATGGGTGGTTATGGCTTCCTGCGTTTCTCTTTGCCGATGTTCCCAGAGGCGAGCGCCGACTTCATTCCTTTGGTGTTCGGCCTGTCGATGGTCGCGGTTGTTTACACATCGCTGGTGGCGCTGGTGCAGCAGGATATGAAAAAACTGATCGCCTATTCGTCGGTCGCCCACATGGCGATTGTGACGGTTGGCCTCTTCACCTTTAACCAACAGGGTATTGAAGGCGCGATCATCGTGATGCTCAGCCACGGTTTGGTATCTGGCGCGCTCTTCCTTTGCGTTGGCGTGATCTACGACCGTCTGCACACACGCGAAATCAGCCGTTACGGCGGCATCAGCGTGAATATGCCCAAATATGCATTGCTGTTCATGCTGTTTACCATGGCCAGCGTCGGCTTGCCCGGAACAAGCGGCTTTGTCGGTGAGTTTCTGAGCCTTGCGGGTGCCTATAAGGTGTCCACTTGGGCCACGCTGATTGCGACAACGGGCATCATCCTTGGCGCTGGATATATGCTGTATCTTTATCGCCGGATCGCATTCGGGCCGCAGGCCAATGCAGACGCCGCCGCGATGCAGGATATTGATGGCCGCGAAATGTGGTTGCTTGCGCCGATTGCGGTCGTTGTGTTGTGGATGGGCGTATATCCCGAAACATTCCTCGCCCCCATTCGCCGCGATGTTGCGACGATTGTTGAACGTATCGAACGGGCGGCTCCAGCTGGCGACAGTAAATTGATGGCCGTCGACCCGACCACAGCGCGCTTTCGCGTTGTTGATGAACCTAAAAAAGACGTGGCTGAGGGGAGCCATTAATAATGGAACTTAATGCTTCGCTCTCCTTGGTGCGTCCTGAGATCATTCTCAGCTTCTCCGCGCTTGCCTTGCTTTTGTTGGCTGCATGGATGGATCAGGCCGGACGCCTCATCAGCATATTGGCTGTTGCGGCTCTAGGTGCCGCCGCTGCCTTCACCGCCAGCTCGCTTGGTTCGGGCGCCAGCGCCTCGGCCTTTGATGGCTTGATGGTGAATGATGCCTTTGGCAATTTCTCCAAGCTGCTAATTTACATTGCTGGGGCTGTTTCTCTGACCATCGCCCCGCGGTTCTTGGAGAAAGCAGGCGCAATGCGCGCTGAATATCCGGTTCTTATCGTGCTCTCCTGCGTCGGTATGGGCATTATGGTATCGGCGACGGACCTGATCTCCTTGTATATCGGTCTGGAGCTTCAGAGCCTCTCGGCTTATGTTCTGGCCAGCTTCGTGCGCTCGGATGGCCGTTCGGCGGAAGCCGGCCTCAAATATTTCGTCCTTGGCGCTCTTGCGAGCGGTATGCTGCTTTTCGGCGCATCCTTGGTCTATGGCTTTGCTGGATCGACAGGCTTTGCCGCAATCGGCCTCGCGATGGACAAGGAAGTCGGCCTTGGCCTGATCTTTGGTATCGTGTTCATCCTATCCGGATTGGCGTTCAAGATCAGTGCCGCGCCATTCCATATGTGGACGCCCGACGTTTACGAAGGTGCACCAACGCCGGTCACCGCATTTTTTGCGAGCGCACCAAAGGTTGCGGCCATCGCTTTGTTGATGCGCGTTGTGCTTGAGGCATTTGGTTCGCAGATTCTCGTGTGGCAGCAAATCATTATTGCGGTGGCGCTGATGTCGATCATCATCGGCGCGGTTGGCGCAATCGGTCAGCAAAACCTCAAGCGCCTGATGGCGTACAGCTCGATCAACAATGTCGGTTTCATCCTCATCGGGCTTGCCACCGGAACCGAGCAGGGCATTGCCGCCATGCTTGTCTATCTGACTATTTATGTCGCCATGACCTTGGGCGGATTTGTGTGCTTGATGCAACTCAAGGACAAAGACGGCAACTATCGGGAAGAATTTGCCGATATCGCTGGCTTGTCAAAGACGCGCCCGGCGCTTGCCGCGGCCTTTGCCATCTTCATGTTCAGCCTCGCGGGCATTCCGCCATTGTTCGGTTTCTGGGGTAAGCTGGTGGTATTTAATGCCGCTGTCGCCGCAGGCCTGCTGCCATTGGCCGTTATTGGCATTTCGGCTTCGGTTATTGGCGCATTCTATTACCTTAAGGTTGTCAAAGTGATGTACTTTGATGATGCGGCAGATGTGATCGCCCAAAGCGATGACAAGGTGCTGGTCTGGACCGGTGGCATTCTTGCCGCGGCCAACTCGCCGCTTGGGTATTTTGCCATTCCAGCGCTCGGCGTTTGGACTGCGGTTGCTGCAAAGGCGCTGTTCTGACGCTGATATTTGAAGAGGTTGCGCTCACTGGGTCAACGAACGCGGATTTGTTGACGCGCGCTGCGCAGGGCGCTCCCGAAGGATTATGGCTTCGCGCTGATGCGCAGGACGGCGGCAGAGGCCGTCTCGGCCGCAGCTGGGAAAGTCCAAAGGGCAATCTGTTCGCAAGCACGATCGTTCGTTTGCGCGATACCGACCCTGCGGCAGCCAGCCTGGCATTTGTAACAGCATTGGCCGTGTTCGACGCCATCCGGCAGATCGCACCGCATGTCGACATTTCTCTGAAATGGCCAAATGACATTCTCTCGCGCGATGGGTCGAAATTGTGTGGGATATTGTTGGAACGATCGGCCGATGCGGTCATTGTTGGCATTGGGCTGAACCTGGTTTGGCATCCGGAAAATCTTGACCGCAAGGTGTCAGACTTACGCACGCTTGGCGCGACACCACCCGACGCGCAGTCGAGTGTGGAAATCGTGGCGGATGCCTTTGCACGCTACCTGGCGATCTGGCGGCTGTCGGGCACGGGCACGATTATCCGGCAGTGGGAAGAATGTGCGCATCCCCGCGGAACAGCGCTGTCGGCACGATTGCCGGATGGAGAGGAACTGCATGGGCTTTTCCAAGGATTGGACGATCAAGGTGCGCTGCGGCTTAGCTTGGCGGACGGCGCAATTCGTGCCATTCACGCAGCAGATGTTTTTCTAGTTTAAAGGGGTGGGCGATGTTGCTCGCAATAGACACGGGTAATACCAACGCGAAGTTTGCTTTGGTCGATGACAGCGGCGAGATATTGCACCGCTGGCGCATCGCCACAGACGCACGCCGCACTGCCGATGAATATGCGGTCTGGTTGGATCAGCTCATCCAAATGGCGGGGTACAAGCGTTCGGATATCGATGCCGTAATCATCGCGACCGTCGTGCCGCGCGCGCTGCACAATCTACAGCTGTTGGCGACGCGCTATTTTGGCTGTGAAGCACTTGTGGCTGGGCGCGGCGCTGTTGGGTGGGGCATTCAGCTGCGTGTTGCGGAACCGAAATCGGTTGGCGCAGACCGCGCCGTGAATGCCATTGCGGCACATGCGCTCGCAGACGGGCATAAGATCGTGATCAGTTTTGGCACGGCGACGACGTTTGACTATATCGGCCCCGATGGCTCTTATCACGGCGGAAGCATCGCGCCGGGCGTTAATCTGTCGCTTGATGCCTTATATGGCGCAGCGGCCATGCTGCCGCGCATTGCAATCGAACCACCGCCGAATGAAAGTGTCATTGGCACAACCACTGTTGGACAAATGCAGATTGGCATCTATTGGGGCTATGTGGCAATGATCGAGGGAATGATTGCCCGAATGAAGAATGAAATTGGTGAACCGGTATCGGTTATTGCGACCGGCGGTTTGGCAATCTTGTTTCAGCAACATGGCCATTTATTTGACCGGGTAGAACCCGATTTGACGCTGCGGGGGCTGGCGCTTTTGTACAGGAATAGAGAAAAAACATAATGACGACCCCAAAAAATGAACTGCTTTTCCTTGCTCTTGGCGGGTCAAATGAAATTGGCATGAACGTCAATTTATATGGTTGCGATGGCAAGTGGGTAATGGTCGACCTTGGCCTCACTTTTGCCAATTCAGAGTATCCCGGCGTTGACCTCGTACTTCCAGATCTGGAATTTATCGAGAAGCGGAAAAAAGACCTTTTGGGCATCGTCCTGACGCATGGTCATGAAGACCATATTGGTGCGGTGGCCTATTTTGCCGCGGACCTCGGCGTGCCGTTGTACGCGACGCCTTTCACAGCAACGCTCGTTCGCGGCAAGCTTGAAGAAGAAGGCATCGCGGATATTGTGGAACTGAATGTCATTCCCATGGAAGGCGCATTCTCCATGGGGCCATTCGATTTTAAATTTGTGACGCTGGCGCACTCCATCCTTGAAATGAGCGCCTGTTTGATCACCACGCCTTACGGCAAGATTTTCCATACCGGTGACTGGAAATTGGACGAACGGCCTGTTTTGGGTCGCCCGACGACCGCCGACGCGCTAACCGCGATTGGGGACACAGGTGTATTGGCGATGGTGTGCGATTCCACCAACGTCTTCAATCTTGAACATAGCGGCAGCGAAGGCAGCGTGAAGGACGACCTACTAAAGTCCGTCAAGGCCGCCAAGGGGCGGGTTGTTGTTACAACTTTCGCGTCCAACGCGGCGCGATTGCAGACCTTGGGCGAAGTCGCGCGCGAGAGCGGTCGAACCTTGTGCTTTGCGGGTCGGTCTTTGCACCGTATCCTTGAGGCAGCGCAGGCCAATGGCTATTTGAAAGACCTGCCCAAAACCATTGATATGGAAAGCGTCGATAGCCTTGCGCGTCATGAAGTCATGGTCGTTGCGACTGGCGGGCAGGGCGAAGCCCGTGCTGCGCTGGCGCGCATTGCCGAAGGAAATCATCCGGTGAAGCTGGAGGAGGGGGACACCGTCATCTTCTCGTCCAAGCAGATCCCGGGCAATGAAATCGCCATTGGCATCATCATGAACAAGCTGGCCGAGCGCAACATTCTGACGGTCACCGAAAAGCAGGCACATGTCCATGTATCGGGTCACCCGGGGCAGCCGGAGCTTGCGGCTCTATATGACTGGATTAGACCTGAAATCCTCGTCCCAGTGCATGGCGAGCGCCGGCACATGGCAGAGCAAGCCCGTTTCGCGCGCGCGCATGGCGTTCCAAAGGCTGTTGTGCAGTCAAATGGTGACGTTGTGCGTTTGGCACCCGGCGAACCGAAGACGATTGGCAAGGAACGTACTGGGCGCCTTATCCTAGATGGTGACACTATCATTGCGGCGGACGGCGCCACGTTGAACGAACGCCGGCGTCTGTCGTGGTACGGATTGATTTCAGTCGCGTTCGCGCTTGGTGCGAATGACAAATTGCTGGGCAGTCCGGAAATCCGTTTGCATGGCGTTCCCATCGAAGAAGATCTGGATGATTTTATCGACGAAGCCACTACCGCTGCGGTAAAGGCGATTAAAGACAATCGAGGCGATTATGAAAAGCTGCGCGAATCCGTTCGTTTGGCCGTTCGCCGTGTTGCCGTTAGCTGGACCGGCAAAAAACCAATTGTTGATGTGATGATATTGGAGACCGCATGAGCTGGACATCAATTATAGCGATTTACGCGCTTTTTTGGGTGATGACCGCGTTTGTCATCCTTCCCATCGGCGTGCGTACGCATGAAGAATTGGGGCTGCCTAAGGTACCAGGACAAGCCGACAGCGCCCCTGGGAACTTCCAACCCCGCACCATCCTTTTGCGGACAACATTGTTATCCGCAGCGCTCTTTGGGCTATATTACGCCAATTATGTCTATGGCTGGGTCGACCGCCACAGTTTTGACTGGCTGATACATCGGCCTGTTTAAGGCTTATTTCCGAAGCCGCTCGATCGCTTGGGCCAGCGCAACATATAGCTTTCCAATATCGGACGACAGCAGCGTGACGCCAATGGGATTACCATCACGTGTGCTGAGCAACAGGCGCATGATGCCTTCAAAGTCGTGCACATAGCGGTTCACATGTTCGCGGAATTCGCTGTCGTTGCCATAATGATTGGCGATGATTTTTGCTTCTTTTGAATCGATAAGGCGCACGGCACGGCGCGTAAATACGCCTCGGTCGCCCTTGAGATAGGACGCCCATGCCGTGTCAGTGATGTCGTTCGACAATATTTTCGCAACGTCGATGGCCGTTGAGTTGAGCGATTCGGTCAACAGCACCATGCGGCGGGCGAAGCTGTCATCTTGCACCGATTCAAAACTGTTTTTGCTATCGGCAATGCGGCCTTCAAGAGTGGTCGTCATTTCACCCAGCTCAGCCAGTTGTTTGACGACCAGACCGGTCGCAGCTTCGGATAGCTCTACATTGCGCTCAATCGCTTCCTGAACGGCAGCATTCATCGACGCGACTTGCGCATCCAACGCATTGGCAAGAGCCGTTCGGTTTTGTTCGGTCAGCTGATCGGAGATATGCGCGAGTTCATCATCCAAAATCTTCCGGCTGCTTTCCGCTGCAGCGCGGGTGGATTCGCGGACACGCAGCAATGCGGTCACTAGCTGGCCATTTGCCTCATCCGACATTTCCTGAAGCAGCGATTGTGTTTGTCGCAACGACGAACCAAGTGCATCGACTTGGTCATGGCGGGCGGCGAAATGGGCATCGCTCTGCGTCATCAGTGCGTCCACAGAGTCGCGCTGGGTCGCAATAATCTGCTCCAGACCGTTCAGTTTCTCAAGCATGCTGCCACTCAATTGCTCGAGCGATTCTGCGTTCGACAAAGCGGACTTTATCTGGGCGACGCCATCGGCCAATTGCACGCTGAGGACATCCATAGATGCAGGAATTGTCTCGCTGATTTCATGGTTCGCCGTGCCAAGCGACTCCAGCAGCTTGTGGGACTGGTCAATCAGCTGTTGAGTGACAAGTTGATTGTCTGTCAGCGCCGAACCAACTGTGCGCGTGCTCTCGCCCAAGGCGGATACGGCAAAGGCCAGTTTGGATGTTTGGTCGGTCGCAACGCGGTCAACTTCCGAAATCTGTTGTGCGCTTGAATGAATGTGCGCGCTAATCGTGGCAATCATGGCACGGATGCGCGCCTCTTCCTGATCGGTCTGGCTACCAACGTCGCCAAGTGCCTTACGCAAGTCGGAAAGGCTTGACTGAATCTGTTCCTGACTAACGGAGAGGATCGCGCCGATATCGCCCGATGCCTGCGCGATACCGCTGGACATGGCTTGCGTTGCGCTGTCCATCAACGTCGCCATTTCGGCGCTCCGATCAAGCGCCTCTGCACTCCGCATGTCGAGCAGTTTTGCACTGCTGCTCAGCGACTGCTCCAATTTAACAGCCATGTCGTCGGCGCGCACTTCAACGCCATCGACATAATCGCGAACCGATTTGCCGGCATCGCGAACGCGCTCCAAAGTCGCAATGAGCGATTTGATCTGCATCTGGGCGTTGTTGCCAGCGCTTCCGATCTGGTTGGTCACATCTTTCGCTGCGCTTGTAACAACTGGCAAATGCTTGCGGAGCTGCTCGAGATTTGTGTTTGCGGATTGGCTTACAGTCTCAAGTGTCTTTGCTTTTTGGTCGCTATCGGCGAGCGCCGCGGTAAGGACCTGGGCTGACTCCATCAATTTTTGGGACGACTGGCGTCCAAGCGACTCGAGATCGCGCGCATTTTGCGACAAAAACTCGCGGGCCAACGCGATTTCTTCGTTCACGGTGCGCATCCGCTGGCTCAGTAAAACGCTTTCGTTGCGCAACGACGCTGCGACGTTACCAAATCGGGTTGCTTCCCGGCTGCTGTTACGCATCACCAACAACCAAGACACGGCGATCAACAATGCGGGAACGGCCCAACGCACAATGAGTTCAACAATGCGATTGTTGCTGAGGCCTGCTTGCGCCTCAGCCCAATAGGTCAGTCCGAAAAATGCAGTCCAACCCGCAAATGCAAGGAGTAGCACTGTCGGCACCACAAATGCCAAAACACTACGCCGCGGCTGTTCAACGTCAAACGCATCTTCAAAATTCGCTGTGTCGACAGCATCGGGAAGCGAATCCCCCGTCGCATGCGTTTCCGCCGCGACACTGTCGTGCGAAGATTGGTCTGAGATATGCTGCGTCAAGCCGACGATTTTAGAACGAGAGGTCATAATCCCTTAATTACCATATTATTGCGACAGAGAAACGTAAACTTAACATTATGTGTTGTAACCCCGAAAAATGTCGATGGATTATGGAGCATTTGACACAGCGTTAAAGGCTGCAGTGGGGGATGACGCATCCTTAATGGCGGAACTGCGTGCGTCTTTCGTCGAGAGCGTAAAGCGCCAAATCAGTCTGTTGTCGCGGTCGCGTTGCGACGCAAATTGGCAGTATTCCAGCTGGCGTTTAAAAGGATTGGCGGCAAGCTTTGGCGCAATACATCTCATGACGCTGGCTGACGAAGCAAGAAAAGGCGCGCCCGGTGATCCTGTCGTCATTCGCAAACTCAACAAAGCAATATGCGAAATCGAACATTTCATTGCGCAATGATTGATCCATTTTTGTAGATTTTGATTGGCAAAAGACATCTAATCTTCATATCTGACCTATGGTGTCCACGCGCATTCCCGAAAAGCTCTCTGTCGCGCTGCTCTCCGTTACCGGTGGTGACGTGTCCGCGTCGCGAGCGCCTACGGACAAGCCAAATACTGAGTTGGCGGGCGGTTCACTCGTGGAGTATCAGATTAAAACGCTTTTCCGCGCGGGAATTACACGGTTTCTCGTTGAAGTGGAAAATATGGACGGGGCAATGTTGGCCTTGGCCGATCAATGG
>NZ_JBILAF010000018.1:0-26838 GCF_044354325.1 Sphingorhabdus sp.
CGCGGGTTGGTTCGGGGCCTTTCCCCACCGAGTTGGAAGATGAAACGGGCCAGCGGCTGGGCGAACGTGGTCATGAATTTGGAACCGTGACGGGCAGAAAGCGCCGTTGCGGTTGGTTCGATGCGGTAATCGTGCGTCAAAGCTGTGCGGTGTCCGGTGTCACGGGAATTGCGCTGACGAAATTGGATGTCTTGGACGGTTTCGACACGATCAAAATCTGCACGGGTTACCGCCTGAACGGCAAGGTATATGATTATCTGCCCGCACACGCCGCCGAGCAGGCCGCAGTTGAACCGATTTACGAAGAAATGCCCGGTTGGCAGGAAACGACCGCCGGCGCGCGCAGCTGGGCCGACC
The DNA here is from genome assembly GCF_044354325.1 of Sphingorhabdus sp. Taxonomy (GTDB): domain Bacteria; phylum Pseudomonadota; class Alphaproteobacteria; order Sphingomonadales; family Sphingomonadaceae; genus Sphingorhabdus_B. The sequence goes on from NZ_JBILAF010000018.1 coordinate 358, forward strand.
TTCCTGCACAGGCGATTAAATATATCACCCGCGTTCAGGAACTGATCGAAACGCCCGTTGCTTTGGTATCGACGTCTCCGCAGCGCGAAGACACGATTTTGGTCCGCGATCCGTTTGCGGATTAACCGCTTTTCAGTTCTGCGTTCAGCCGCAGGCTAGCGCGCCAGAAGAAGAAAGCGGGGATCAGCCCAAGCCAGGCTGCGCCATACAGCACCCAGCGGACGCTTTCGTCGCCGGCCATCGGTTGTAGCCAATCGGACAGCATGCCGAACAGCAATGGGCCCATTCCAAGCCCGATGAGATTTTGTCCAAAGACGACAAGCGATGCGGCAATGGCGCGTGCCTCTGGCCGGACAAGGCCTTGGACACATCCATAAGCAGGGCCGTAATAAGCCGAATTCAATATGGTCGGCAAAATGAGCAGGGCGACGGCAATCCGCCAATCTTCGGCCCAGTATCCGGCAAACAAAATCGGTGCAGCAATCGCCATGCCGATGGCAGGCAGTGTCAAAATATGCCGCTTGTCACGCTTGCCAAAAACATCGGCCATTTTTCCGCCAAGCCATGTGCCGATGATGCCGGAAATGCCAAGCGCGACCGCCATAGCAAGCCCCGCCTCGGTCGTTGATAGCCCGTGGGACCGGATGAAGAAGCTGATCGTCCACAGACCCTTGCCGTAGCTGAGGAAGGCGGTGAACGATGCGGCGATAAAGACGTACAAATAGGCCTTGGACGCAAAGACTTCACCCACAGCATCTTTAATCGACAGCTTTGCCTTCACGGGCGAGTCCGCGGTGTTGAAATGTGCGCTATCGGCGCATCGTCGTGGATCGCGGATGAGCAATGGGAGCAGGAACGCCAGCAATATCCCCGGCATACCAACCAGCATGAGCGCCATGCGCCAGCCATATTGGTCGTTGACGACCCCGCCAATGATGAGCCCAAGCAGTCCACCAATTGGGATGCCAAGTCCGAAAAAGGCAATGGCCGAAGACCGCTTTTCAGGTGGCACGCTATCTGCGATCAGCGAGTGTGCAGCAGGGGTGCAACCAGCTTCGCCGACGCCCACGCCAATCCGCGCAAGCGCGAGTTGAACGAAGTTTTGCGCAACACCGCATAATGCGGTCATGGCGGACCACACCGCAAGGCAAACGGAGATGAGCCAAACCCGGTTGGTCTTTGCATTATCCGCATAGCGGGCGATTGGTATGCCGAGCACAGCATAAAAAACCGCGAAAGCAGGGCCAGCCAGCAAACCGAGCTGCGTATCACTCAGCCCAAGCTCGCCCTTGATAGGTTCGGCCAGAATATTGATAATCTGACGGTCTAGAAAGTTCAGAATGTACACGAGCAGAAGCGCGAACAGCATTATCTTGGGGTTGGTGATAGCCAACCCACCGCTGCGCACAGCCGTTCGATCATTCATTCCGTTTCTCCTTCTCCGATGCGCAGTTATTCAAGTATTTTCGGGATTGTAAAGCATCAGCTACATATTGATGTCGACAATCGATGGTTCTAGCCTCGCAAAGGGTATGGAAAATCGGACAGTCTGACAAATCCGTGATTGACTGTTGGCTGCACAGCGTCATTGGAGGACCATATGACCACGCGCGAAACCACGGCCTTCTTGCCACTCGACGATCTTGATCTCACATTGTCGTTGAGCGACCGATTTATGGTAATGGCTTATGGCGCCATCCAATGGCCATGGTTGCTGCGCAGCCTTGATGGTGGCCGTAAAAAGGATAAGGCGAAACTGCTCGCTTATCTCGATTTGCCGCAGGATGCGTTGCCCAATTTGGGCAGCTGGAAAGCAGATACGCATTTTTTGTGGCACATCGTTTCTGCAATCGAAGAAATGCGCCCGCAACAGGTGGTTGAGTTGGGTTGCGGGGCATCGACTTTTGCTGCGGCGCGGGCACTGCAGCTATTTGGTGGCGGAAAAATCGTCAGCTTTGACCAGCACGGGGATTTTGCGTCGACGACGCAGGATTGGATCCGTGACAACAATATGGATGTCGACGTCCGCCATGCGCCATTAGGGCCGCCACCGGCTGGCTGGCCGGGCCATTGGTATCAACTGAGTGATGTACCGGCTGAAATAGATCTGCTGATCGTCGACGGGCCACCATGGGCCCTTCATCCGCATGTGCGCGGTGCGGCGGCGAGCCTATTTCCGCATTTGCGTCCCGGTGGCCGTGTGCTGCTGGATGATGCTGCGCGTCCCGGCGAGCGTGTGGTCGCCCGCCGGTGGCGTAAAGAGCATCATAATATGGACTTTAAGCTCGACAGCCAAGGCGCCAAAGGCACCTTGCTGGGATACAAGCACCCCGCTTAAAGCTTCGTTTTCCGCTCGTCAGTCACCATGTCGCTGGCAAGGTCCAGCCCGGCTTTGCCGTGCGCTGCAGTGTGCGCAGGCGCATGCAATGGTTCAACGAACTCGGGCTCTTCCACCTCAAGCATGCCTTCCCATTTGGTGATGACGGACGTTGCCACGGCGTTACCAACGACGTTGGTTGCGGTCCGGCCCATGTCGAGGAACTGGTCGATCGCGAGGATCAGCGCGACACCTTCAACAGGCAAGTCAAACATCGCCAGCGTGCCGGTAATCACCACCAACGATGCGCGAGGCACGGCGGCTACACCCTTCGACGAGATCATGAGCGTCAGCAGAATGAGGATCTGCGTACCGATGGACAAATCAATGCCATAAGCTTGCGCGATGAAGATGGTCGCGAAGCTCATATACATCATCGAACCATCAAGGTTGAAGCTGTATCCCAATGGCAGCATGAAGCCCGAGATCCGGCGCGGGACGCCGAAACGATCAAGCTGTTCAAACAATTTCGGCAACGCCGCTTCGCTAGATGCGGTCGAAAAAGCGATGAGCATCGGTTCGCGGATGTAACGAATGAGCGTCCAAATGCGTCGGCCCAAGAAGATCGCTCCAATCGACAAAAGGATCGTCCACAACAATGCGAGCGACAAATAGAATTCACCGACGAGCTCAAGATAGGTCAGCAAAATCGCTAGGCCGCTTTTGGAAACCACGGCGGCAAGCGCGCCAAACACCGCAACAGGTGCATAACGCATCACATAATGTGTGATTTGCAGCATCATTTCGGCAAGGGCTTCTGCACCCCGAACAAGCGGCGCACCTTTTTCGCCCACAGCGGACAATGCGACACCAGCGAACAATGCGAACACCAAAATCTGCAAAATATTGTTCGTCGCCATCGCTTCGAACGCATTTTTCGGGAAAATCGACAGGATGAAATCCCAGAAGTCGAGTTTCTTGACCTCGCCAATCGTGGCAGCGGCATTGGTGATGCTATCGACCGGCGCGCCAATGCCAGGCTGGAGCAGGTTGACCATCAACAGTCCAAGGCCAATCGAAATGAAGCTGGCGATGATAAACCACGTGATTGCCCGGAAACCAATTCTGCCCAGCGCACTGCTATCACCCATATGGGCAATACCGACGACGATGGTCGACAGGATCAGCGGCGCGACCAAAAGCTTGATGAGATTAAGGAAAATATCCGAAAGCAGTTTGAACGTCTTGGTGATATACTCGAACTGCGTACTGTCCTGCGCGAAACTGACATGGACTGCGTAACCCACGGCTACGCCGAGGATCATCCCCACCAAAATCCATAATGTAAGCCGTTTATCCACGCGGAGCCTCTCCTATTTTTAACTTTTGCGCACGCTACACAGGACTAATGGCTGTCGCAACAAGTTACAAACGTGACTTGTTTAAGCGCTCGAAGGGCGTCATAAGCTTTGTAATAAAATTACAACGTATTTTGTCGTTGGACATGGCACTTAACCAAATGCTTGCGGGCTGAGGAGATGATTTCATGGCGGCCGCCAAAATTGCTAAAACTACCGGAAAACTGGACAAAAGCCTGCTGAAGGCAATGGTTTCAGCGTTCGCTGAAACGGCGCTGCCCGGCGAAAATGAAGGCTTTGACGCCAAGGCAATGGAAGAGGCCGCCCGCTTCACTATTGAAACGGGTCTCCATCGCAAAGCTGGAGCTGCCGCCATCGCGCTCGATAGTTTTACCGATGCGCAGGGCCGTTTGATGATGCGGATTGCGCTCAACAATGACGACATGCCATTTTTGGTGGATTCGGTCTCCGCCGCCGTTGCCGCCAGTGGCATGTCCGTCAAACGCATCATTCACCCCGTGTTGAGTGTCGTTCGCGATGATGCCCTGACGCTCACCGATATCAGCCGGAAGCGTGTGGTCGGTCAGGCCCGCGAATCTTTCATCTACCTTGAGACTGAACGGGTTGATGCGCGGGAACGCCGGCAGCTTGCAGCACGCCTAATCGCGGTTTTGGCCGATGTGCGCGGCGCGGTGACTGACTGGCGCGATATGCTCGCGGCGTTGTTGGCTGACGCGGACAGCCTGCCGGAAAGTGAGGGCGCTGCGCTCCTTCGTTGGTTCTCCAAAAATAACATGACGGTTCTGGCGCACGAACGGATCAGCCGCGATGGCACGCGGTCCGACCGCCTTGGTTTATCGCGCGTCACCGATGCACCGGTTCTTGCAGAAGACAGCGTTGGCCTTGCGATCAAATGGTTTGAAGACGGCGGCGTCGCACCGCTCGTGCTCAAGTCCAACCGGGTCTCGACGGTGCACCGCAATGTCCAACTGGATCTGATCGTCATTCCCGTTTTAACCGGCGACCGCATTACGGGCATAGCGGTCACTGCAGGGCTTTGGACGAGCGCGGCACTCGCAACTACCCCAGAGGCAATACCCGTGCTGAGAACGCATCTGGCGGCGCTTATGGACCGGTTCGGCTTTGACCCTTCGGGGCATGCGGGCAAGGCGATGGCGCATGCACTGACGGCGCTGCCACACGATCTTTTGGTTGCGCTAAAATTGGATGATCTTGAACGGGTTACGCTGACTGCAATGTCGTTAACGGATCGCCCACGTCCGAAGCTGATTGCGCTGCGCTCGCCGCTTGGCCGACATCTCTACATTTTCGTCTGGTTGCCCCGCGATGACGTCTCGACCGGCATTCGCAAGCAGATCCAAAATATGCTCATAGATGCCACGGGCGGGAGCTTGCTCGGCTGGACAATTGGTCTGGAGGATGGCGGCGTTGCCTTGCTGCGCTACACGCTCGACCTGCCCGATCGCGGCCAAAAGGTCGACGAGGCCGCACTTGATGATAAAGTCGAGCTTATGGTGCGCGGATGGGAGCCAGCGGTCGAAGCGGCGCTTGCGGCGCTGACCGATGAAAAGCGCGCGGCCGCCATGCTCGTGCGTTACGGCGCCGGTTTCCCGGCAAATTATCGCAGCACGTATTCTACCGAAGAAGCCGCGCGTGATATGGTCGGCCTGCTGACCATGGAGCGCGATCACAGCAAAGTCACCCGATTGTTCGTGGACGGCGATAATCTTCGCCTAAAAATCTACAGCGGTGGCGGCGCGCTTCCGCTCAGCGATGTTGTCCCAGCGCTTGAGAATTTCGGTTTCGACGTGTTGGAAGAATTGCCTACTGCCTTGGGCGACGGCAATTATATCCATGATTTCCGTTTGTCTTTGCGTGGCGGTGACGTCGCAACCGTCATGAAATCTCCGCACGTCATCGAAGGCGCGTTGAGCCAGGTTTTGGATGGCAGTTTTGAAAACGATGTCTTTAACCAGCTGGTGACGGTTGGCGGCCTCGCGCCGCAATCGGTTATCTGGCTGCGGGCGTGGTATCGCTATTTGCGTCAAACGGGTGTGACTTACGGCATGCCGACTGTGGTGTCGGCACTGGTCAAAAACGCCAATGTGACACGTTCGATCATTGCCCTGTTCGACGTTCGGCATAACCCGGCCCATTCCGGTGACCGCGAAAAAGAGATCACCAAATATGTGAAGTCGATCAACACAGACTTGGCCGCAGTATCGGCCATCGACGAAGACCGCATATTGCGACGATTTTTGGCGATCGTTTTGGCCACGGTCCGCACCAACGCCTTTTCGGCGGCTGCGGCAGAAGCGTTGGCGTTTAAGCTTGATTGCGCGAAAGTCCCCGGCCTTCCTGCGCCGCTGCCATGGCGCGAAGTGTTTGTGTATTCGCCGCGTGTCGAAGGCATTCACTTGCGCGCCGGCCCCGTGGCGCGTGGCGGTTTGCGCTGGTCAGACCGGCGTGACGATTTCCGCACGGAAGTTTTAGGCCTCATGAAGGCGCAGCGCGTGAAAAACGCCGTGATCGTGCCGACAGGTGCGAAGGGCGGATTTTACCCCAAGCGGCTGCCCGATATGCGCGTCGACCGCGATGCCTGGTTCGCCGAAGGGACAGAGGCCTACAAGATATTCATCCGCACCTTGCTGTCGATTACCGACAACATCGTGAACGACCGTATCGTGCATCCAGACAATGTCGTCATCCATGACGGGGATGATCCTTATTTCGTTGTTGCCGCTGACAAGGGCACAGCAACATTTTCCGACACCGCAAATGCCATCGCGCTTGAGCGCAATTTCTGGTTGGGCGATGCTTTCGCCAGTGGCGGCTCGGTTGGATATGACCATAAGGCGATGGGTATTACTGCCAAGGGGGGCTGGCTTTCGGTCCAGCGCCATTTCGCCGAAATGGGTATCGACGTGCAAAAGGAACCTGTCACGGTCGCGGGCGTCGGTGACATGTCCGGCGACGTTTTTGGTAACGGCATGCTGCTTTCGAAAACATTGAAGTTGGTCGCCGCATTCGACCACCGCCATATCTTTTTTGATCCCGATCCCGATCCGGCGGTCAGCTGGAAAGAACGTCAGCGCTTGTTCAATCTGCCGCGTTCAAGCTGGCTCGATTATGACAGAAAGCTGATTTCAAAGGGCGGTGGCGTATTTGCGCGCACCGAAAAATTGATCAAAATTTCACCTGAAATCAGGGCATTATTGGGCATTGATGCGAAAGAAATTGAACCATCTGCATTGATGACCGCGATATTGAAGGCGCCAGTGCAGCTGATGTGGTTTGGCGGGATTGGAACCTATATTAAGGACCGAAGCGAAGGCCATTTGGATGTCGGCGACCCGGGCAATGACGCGATCCGCGTCAATGGTGCGGACGTTCAGGCAAAGGTCATCGGCGAAGGTGCCAACCTTGGCGTCACACAGGCGGGGCGTATTGGCTACGCATTGCGCGGTGGCCGGATTAATACCGACTTCATCGATAACAGCGCCGGCGTGGATTGTTCGGATAATGAGGTGAACATCAAAATTGCGCTCAATGCGCAAATGCGTGCCGGCAAGTTGAAAGAGCCTGCGCGCAACGTGCTGCTCGCCGATATGACCGACGCCGTTGCGCATTTGGTGCTTGAGGACAATCGCCTGCAAACGCTCGCCCTTTCAATTGCGGAAACCGGCGGGGCAGGGGATTTGCCGGCCTATGTCCGGCTCATTGAAATTTTCGAAGGATCTGGCAAGCTTGACCGTGCCGTTGAGGGGCTCGCGCCGAACGAAGAACTGTTCCGCCGCGCAAGTGAAGGGCGCGGCCTGACCCGGCCTGAATTGGCCGTGTTGCTGTCTACCGCAAAGCTGGCTGCGCAGGACGGTGTTGAGGACGCGCCTTTGGCACAAGATGCCTCAATGGACAGCGAGCTGCTGGCTGCGTTTCCAGAGGCGATGGTTAAGGCCCATAAAAGCGCGATTCTGTCGCACCGGTTGCGCAAGGAAATCATCGCGACCAAATTGGCAAACCGCATGATCAACCGGCTTGGCATGCTGCACCCGTTTGAACTTGCTGAGGAAGAAGGCTGCGGCCTTGGTGATGTTGCGGCGTCCTTTGCCATTGCCGAGCGCATCTATGATCTGCCATCGCTGTGGCAGGCCATCGATACGACACCCATGCCGGAAGCAACGCGGTTGATGCTATTCAACCAAGCTGCCGTTGAAATTCGTGCACAGATGGCGGACATCATTCGCAACGCGCATGAAGGGCGCGATGTCAGTGCTGCCACCGCCGTATATGCCCCCGTCGTGCAGAAATTGTCTGCCGCGCTTGACGGGTTGTTGCCCAACGACGTCCGGCTTCAGACGGAACGTTTTGGCGCACGGCTTACGGAAAATGGTGCGCCACGCAAAATTGCGGAGCGGCTGGTTGAATTGGCGCAGTTGGATGGTGCTATTGGTCTGGCGGCGTTGTCGTCGACCCAAAAGGGTGATGTGACCGCGCTTACGCGTGCTTTCACCGCCATAGGCGATGCGCTTGGCCTCAGCTGGGCGCAAGGGGCGGCTATGCAGATCGATCCGCATGACCCGTGGGAGCGACTGCTGGTTGCGGGTCTGGCGCGCGATTTCCAAACGATGCGTTTGGATTTCCTACGCCGCCGTGCCGCCAAGAAGCCGCTCGAGGATGCACAGGATTGGCTGCAAACCAACGCCGTCCGCGTGCGTGCATTCAAGGCGATGGTCGACCGCGCCCGCATGGCAGGCATACCAACGCCCGCGATGCTGGCACAGGTTGCCGGTCAGGCACGGGTGCTATTGGGGCGCTAAGCCCCTAGCTCTTGGATGGAGCCAACCCGGCGGGGTTACCTTTGGTTGAGGGGTTCGAAGCGTTTTGCTTTTTGGGCCCCTCGGCCTTTGGTTTGCGGACTTCGCGGTTCGATTTCTTTTGGCTCTTTGCCATGATGTTTTCCTTTCGGGGGTGGAGGGGACAACGTGCAAAGCGCCGGATCGTTCACGCGAACGTCCGGTGATCCTTATCTATATGCACGAATGGCCCCCGTTATAAGGGCACCCGCCGAAATGAGGTGATTAAGCGACTGCCTCTGCTTCACGCTTATAAATGCTGTTCAGCGGATGGCGGAACAGCTTCGTCACCATGGGTTCGAAAAACTCCAATGGCAGCGTGTTATAGTCCGGGTCGAACGATGGGCAGTCATATTTGTCGATGAATTCTTCGGTGTCAGCAAACCATTCATGACCGCGGAACTTTTCGCGCATGTCCCGATCAAGCCCAAGATAGTGGAAGAAGTTGTGACCTTGGAAAATGCCGTGGTTTTGAACAATCCAGTGCAGTTTTTCCGAAACGAACGGCTTTAATATAGCAGCAGCAATGTCCGGGTGGTTTGCTGCGCCAAGTGTATCGCCAATGTCGTGCAGCAGCGCCATGACGACATAATCTTCGTCCCGTCCATCACGATAGGCGCGCGTTGCGGTTTGCAAGGAATGGGTCAACCGGTCCACCGCGAATCCACCAAAATCGCCATCGAGAAGCCGAAGATGGTCCAATATCCGTTGTCCGCCATTTTGCGAAAACGGGATATTGTGCCGCATGATGATCTGCCAATCGTCTTGCGTGCTCTGCGACATGTCGTGGAAATTTGCGCGGTCTTCGTGGTTGTCCATGGTTGGTATCCTCTCTCCAAAACCCTATCATGTCCCTGTGATGAAACAAGTGCTTCATGCGCGCGCAAAATGCGGCTAGACCTATTTTATGGCGGTACTTGAGCTTACAGATAAACCCTTCTTTGCCGACAAAAATCGCGCGTTTTGGAATCTCCATTCAGCCGGATGGGCAGGCGCAGTCATTTTGCGTGCTGCGTCCGGTATTGCCCAAGGGCAGCCCGTCAGCTTCCTTGTGCCCATCCTGATATCAGCGGTCACGGGGTATTCGATCACGCTTCTGCTATCGGTTATTTACCGATTTCTGATTGATCAGCGGCCATTTATTACGTGGAGCCTGACGTTCGTCGCGGTGTCCTTGGCCACGATTGGCTACGCGTATATTGACGTGTGGGTGCTTCAAACCATTCGTGATGGGGTGGATGAAACGCCCTTTGCGCAGTTATGGCTCGCCGCGATCTATATTAATTCGGTGCTGTTGGCGGCCTGGTCTGCGCTATATTACGCTATCAATTATTTCGTGCGCGCTGAAGAGCAAGCGGACCAGATGATGCGGCTTGAGGCGCAGGCCACCAGCGCGCAGCTGACGATGTTGCGGTATCAGCTGAACCCGCATTTCCTGTTCAACACATTGAACAGCATATCTACGCTCGTGCTGCTGAAGCAGACGGAGCAGGCAAATGCCATGTTGTCGCGGCTATCGTCGTTTTTGCGCTTCACCCTCATCAACGAGGCGGCGGCCAAGGTGCCGCTGACGCAAGAGATCGAGACGCTGAAATTGTATCTCGATATCGAAAAGATGCGTTTTGAAGAACGGCTGCGGACATATTTCACGATCGAACCCGCTGTCGAAAATGCTCTGGTGCCGTCACTTCTGCTGCAGCCATTGGTAGAAAATGCCATCAAATATGCGGTGACCCCGAAAGAAGAGGGCGCGGACATTTCCGTGACGGCTCAACTCGTCGGTCAAAGAGTGCGGATTACCGTATCGGACACGGGGCCGGGCTTGCAGCCCGGGCAGCAAGATCACAGCCTCTCCACCGGCGTTGGTATGGCGAACACCCGCGAGCGACTTTCACAAGCTTATGGCGACGATCAACGCTTTGAACATTATGTAAAAGCGGGCGGAGGATTTGAGGTTTTGTTGGAACTACCATATCAAAGCCGGATTATAGCAGGGGATGACATTCAAACGGGGGCTAAGCAGCAAGGAACAATATCCGCATGAGCATTCGTACAATATTGGTCGACGATGAAAAGCTGGCGATCCAAGGCCTTGAATTAAGGCTTCAGTCGTTCGACGACATCGAAATCGTCGCCACCTGCCACAATGGCCGTGAAGCCATCCGCAAGATTAAAACGCTGAAACCCGATCTCGTGTTTCTCGACATTCAGATGCCTGGATTTGACGGATTTTCGGTTGTTCAAGGCGTGATGGATATTGATCCACCGCTTTTCGTCTTTGTGACGGCCTATTCGGAACATGCGATTAAGGCGTTCGAAGCGCAGGCGATCGATTATCTGATGAAGCCGGTCGAACCAGAACGTCTTGCAGACACTATGGACCGTGTGCGCAGCAGGCTTGCCGACAAGCGCACATCGGATGAGCTGGACAGGCTTCGCACCGTCATTAATGAAGTCGCGCCGGATGCTGCGGATAATTTGAGTTCGATGGACGATGACCTGGCGTCGACCCGATTTGAGAAGCTTATCAATATCAAAGATCGCGGCCAGATTTTCCGCGTCGATGTCGAAAGCATCGAACGTATTGATGCCGCTGGCGACTATATGTGCATCTACACTGCCGACAACTCACTCATCCTGCGCGAGACGATGAAGGATCTGGAAAAACGTCTCGATCCACGCACGTTCCAGCGCGTCCACCGTTCGACAATTGTCAATTTGGATCAGGTGCGGCAGGTGAAGCCACATACCAACGGCGAATGCTTCCTTGTGCTTGAATCGGGCGCACAGGTGAAAGTCAGCCGTTCTTATCGTGACGTTGTAGCCAGGTTTGTCCATTAAGGAGAATGAGGATGGCAGAAGCCGATACTTCACCGCGCATGAAGGCCAGTGACTTCCATCCCTATATTCTGGAAATTTTCGATGGCTATGTCCACGGCAAGCTGACCAAACGTGAATTCATTCGCGAAGCCGCTAAATTCGCGGCTGCCGGCGTAACCGGCCTTATGATACTCAACCAGTTGCAGCCGGATTATGTTTTGGCGCAGCAGGTTAAGGCCGACGATCCCGAAATCGTCACGTCGCGGGTGACGGTGCAAAGCCCCGACGGGCATGGCAGCATCAGCGGGCTGCTGGCGCGACCAGCCACTGCCAAGGGCAAGTTACCAGCGGTATTGGTGATCCACGAGAATCGCGGGTTGAACCCGTATATCGAAGATGTCGTGCGCCGTCTGGCAAAGGCTGGATATATGGCGTTTGGCCCCGATGGTCTCTCATCGCTCGGCGGCTATCCGGGCAATGACGAAAAAGGCCGTGAGCTGCAGGCAAAGCTGAACCCCGGCAAATTATTGGAAGACTTTTTCGCCAGCTTTGAATTCTTGCGCGATCATGCCGACAGCACAAGTAAGGTTGGCGCGGTGGGTTTCTGCTACGGCGGCGGCGTCTGCAATGCGTTGGCCGTTGCTTATCCGGAAATGGCTGCGTCCGTGCCATATTATGGTCGCCAGCCAACTGCGGCCGAAGTTCCTGCCATTAAGGCGCCGTTGTTGATCCATTATGCCGAGGCCGACGAGCGGATCAACGCAGGTTGGCTCCCCTATCAGGCGGCGCTCATTGCGAACCAGAAGGCGTTTCAGGTGCATTTCTATGCGGGCACGCAGCATGGCTTCCACAATGACAGCACGCCCCGTTTTGACACAGCAGCGGCAGACTTGTCGTGGGCCCGCACGATCGCGTTTTTCGGCAAAAATCTGCGTTAGCGCCGGTCTTTGAAAAACGCCTGAAGCAGTTCCGCCGATTCGTCGGCGGATATCCCAGAATATATTTCGGGGCGATGATGCACGGTGGGCTGTTCAAATAAGCGTGGACCATGCGCCACAGCGCCGCCCTTGGGATCCTCAGCGCCATAATAGAGGCGGGCGATGCGCGAATGGGCGATTGCGCCTGCACACATCGCACAGGGCTCCAGCGTGACCCACAGCTCACATCCCGTAAGCCGGTCATTGCCAAGATGCGTCGCAGCGGCGCGGATGGCGAGGATTTCGGCGTGGGCCGTGGGGTCATGATGCTCAAGCGGACGGTTGGCGCCACGGCCAATAATGACCCCATCCTTGACGACAATCGCGCCTACGGGCACTTCGCCTTGCGCGGCGGCTGCCCGCGCCAAGTTGAGCGCTTCGTTCATCATTTCGCGGGCTTTGGACAAGGGCATGTTATTTTGCTAGCGTAGATTACTGCTTTTGACCACACATCGGCTTGACCTTTTCGGTGTGGAGCGTTAGGGGCAGCGACTTTCGCGGGACAGTGATTCCGCATACACTTTTTTATACAGGACACACATCATGGCGCGCATCTGCGAACTCACCGGTAAAGGCCGTCTGGTCGGCAACAATGTGAGCCACGCCAACAACAAAACCAAGCGTACATTCCTGCCTAACTTGCAGAATGTCACTTTGTTGTCGGATGCCCTTGAGCAGGGCTACAAGTTCCGCGTTTCGACCCACGGTCTGCGTTCGGTTGAGCATGTTGGCGGTCTCGACAACTGGTTGTTGAAGACTTCGGACGAGAAGCTCTCGACAAACGCGCGCAAGGTGAAAAAAGAAATCGCCAAGAAGCAAAAAGCTGCGGCGTAAGCCTGACGGCTGCTTTTGCAGCCTTTAGCTAAAGCGAATCAAAGCCGGGGGCAGCCATTGCCTCCGGTTTTTTCTTGTCCGGGGCAGAGGGCAGCCGGAACTTCATCAATATTGTCCGTTGAAAAATGCTGAAATTATTGTCGGAAACAAGCCAGAGATAAATCTGCGGGCCCTCGGTCGTAACAGCAATGCCTTCCAAATTGTCGACCAACAACGGAGGCGCCAGCGAAGCGACCACCGTTCCCGCGGCGACCGCGCTCGGGCTGATGTCATTTGGGTTGAGCAGCGATATTTTTGCGGAAAAACCTTGCGGAAATCCAATCGAACGATTGACCAATGCGATTCGTCCGTCGGGTAACTGCACGCCGTCCGTGACGCGATAGCCCGTGGGCGGACGAAAGCGGAACTGGGTGATGTTGCTACTCGGCTCAACTGGGTCGCCGGAAAACAGCAAGGCAGGGTGCGTCCCGTCGTCTACGCTTTCGGCGATAATGATGAACTGGCCGTCCTTAAGCCTGATCAGGCTCTCTGCACCTTTATTCTTTGGCCAGTTCTGCATGGCCGCTGGCCGTGCAATGCCCGTCATACGCGCGAAGGAGCGGGAATACCGCCGAATGGCGTGATGCGCCTCAAAGCTTACCCAAAATTGGCCGCTGTCCGGGTCGTAGGCAATGCCTTCGCTGTCCCGATCCTTATAGCTGGTCTCTGGTCCGTTTAAGTTAGGGAGCGGCGCGATAAATGGCCGGTTTGTCTTGGTATCGTTGGTAAGTCCAAAGCCAATGCGCGTGCCTGCATCGCCGATGCCAACGAAGCGGCCATCCTTTAATGCCGTAAGCGCGGAAATCCCGCCGAAGTCGCCATTTCGGCTGTGCAGTTCCCATGCCGCTATAAACTCCAGTTCCCCCACCTTGCGCATGGCCGGATTGTCCGGATTGAGCGTTAGGGGGTTGAGCGCGATATCTTGGCTGTCATTTGGATAAATCGTCCTTACGCCGCCAACAGCGACACATGCGAGACCGATGCCCAGCGCAAGGCGCTTAATCTTCGGTGACATAAAACTCCCAAGCGCGTTCATCATTAAGGGCTGAATATGAACAAGCGATAACAGACACATTCAGCATGCAGTCAATCACGCATGTTCATAAGGCAATTATTGGCAAAGCAAATCGCCGAATTGCCCAATGCGGGCCGAACCGGAAACCAAAGGAGTATCGAACGTGAGAAATTTGAAAAAAAGCATCGGTGCACTGATACTTGCAGCAACGGCCGTAACCGGATTTTCCGCAACGCCAGCTCTCGCCCGTCATGGCAATGATGATGGCTATTACAGCCGCGGTGACCGTTATGACCGATATGACCGTCGCGAATATCGTCGTGGCGACCGCTATTTTCGCAACAATGCCTACCGCGGCAATGCGCGTTGCGACAAGGGTACGGGCGGCACCCTCATTGGTGCAGTTGCAGGCGGTCTGCTTGGGAACGAAGTCGCCCGTCGCGGCAACAAAACCGAAGGCAGCATAATTGGTGCAGCCGTCGGGGCCTTGGCCGGTCGTGCAATCGACAAGTCGGACAGCAATTGCCGCCGCTATCGTTAGAATATCAGCCTTTCGTCCGGATGTGATCCCTGAACCTCCCTCACATCCGGGCGGAACCCCATGTCAGGCTTGAGCCCGAATGTAATCCGCCAGCCCTCACCTGAGGGCTGGCTTTTTCGTTTCAACTGAAACTTGTCTGCCTGCGCTTTATCCGGCAAAGCGCCGCAATGACTTCATCACTCGAATCCGCACGAACTGCCATCCGGCCCTTTCATCGCAAGTCTGAACCAGAAGTGCTCGCCCCATTGGTGGTCGCCGCTGCTGTCGATGGCTCAGCGCGCGCCGAAGTTGTGCGCACCGCGCGGACCCTGCTGGCCGATTTGCGCCAGGTGCAAGCCGACGGTTGGGTGAACCAGTTTCTGCAGGAATATCGTCTCGGAACGGAGGAGGGCACGGCGCTCCTTTCGCTTGCGGAGGCATTTTTGCGTGTGCCCGATCCCCAGACGGCTGATCTGCTGATTGCCGACAAGCTGACCGAAGCGGAATGGAGCAACCATAAGGGACAGTCGTCAAGCTTGCTGGTGAACAGCGCAACTTGGGGACTTGTTCTGGGCAAAGCGGTTCTGGGCGACAGCACAAGCACGTTGAAACGCCTGATTGCAAAGGCAGGCGAGCCATTTGTGCGTCAGGCCGTTGGCGCGGCGATGCGGCTGATGGGCCAAGTTTTCGTAATGGGCCGCGATATTGACGAAGCCATCAAGCGGATGGAATCAAAAGACAACCGTGGCTTCACCGCCAGTTTCGATATGCTTGGCGAAGCTGCGCGTACCAAAAATGACGCAGAACGATATTTCGAATCCTACGCCGCGGCCATCGCAGCCGTCGGCCGCAATGCGGCGCGCGGGCATAGCGTTTCTGTAAAATTGTCGGCGCTGCACCCGCGTTATGAAACCGCGCAGAGTGCAACATGCGTTCCAGAATTAGCCGATATGATCACGCAATTGGCCCGGTCTGCCGCCGCGCTTGGCGTACAACTCACCATTGATGCCGAAGAAGCGGCGCGACTGGAAATGAGCCTAGACATTATTGAGCGCGTCGCCCGTGATCGTGCACTGCGCGGCTGGGATGGCTTAGGCATGGCGGTGCAAGCCTATTCCAAACGCGCCCGTCCCGTCATCGCATGGGCCAATGCACTGGGCCATGATACGTCACGCATCATGCAAGTGCGCCTTGTCAAAGGTGCCTATTGGGACAGCGAGATCAAACATGCGCAGGAACGCGGGCTAACCGACTTCCCATTGTTTACCCGCAAGCCGGCAACCGACGTATCCTACCTTGCGTGCGCCAAAGATATGTTTGAGGCCGCCAAAATTCGCCCCGCATTTGCAACGCATAACGCGCTTACCGTCGCGACGATCTTGCAATGGGCGGGGGACAATCGCGATTTTGAATTTCAACGCCTGCATGGCATGGGCGAAGGGCTGTTTGAACGTCTTGTGCGCGAAGAAGGTTACCAGTGCCGCACCTACGCGCCGGTGGGCGGACATCGCGACTTGCTCGCCTATCTGGTCCGCCGCTTGCTCGAAAATGGCGCCAACAGCAGTTTTGTGCACCAACTGGCCGACCAATCCATCAGTGAGGACGAACTGCTCGCCGATCCGGTAGAGAAAATCATGGCGGTTGGCGGCACAGGGCACCCAGCGATCGCTGCGCCTGCTGATCTGTTTCAGCCAGAGCGGACGAATAGCCTTGGCATCGATCTGGATGATGCGGTTATCCTGCAGGAAACGGCGGCCGATATCGCGCTCCCGATTCCATTGAGCAACCAGACAACAGCGTCTCCAGAGGATGCGGTCACGAAGGCGCTTGCTGCCTATCCGGAATGGTCAAATATCCCATTGGATGAACGCGCGGACTGTCTGGAACGACTGGCCGACCTGCTTGAGACACACCGCGGCCGTTTAATGGCTGTTTTGGTGCAAGAGGCGCGCAAGACGATCCCCGACGCGCTATCCGAAGTGCGCGAGGCGATTGATTTTTGCCGTTATTATGCCGCGCGCGCACGTACCGATTTAATGCCCGTGGAATTGCCCGGTCCGACGGGCGAACGAAATATTCTGCGGCACGAAGGCAGGGGTGTTTGGGTCGCCATCGCACCGTGGAATTTCCCGCTGGCGATATTTTTGGGGCAAGTGGCGGCGGCATTGGTCACTGGCAACACCGTGGTCGCGAAGCCTGCTCCGCAAACACCCGCGATTGGGCAATATGCAGTGGCGCTGGCGCATGAAGCCGGCGTTCCCGAAGATGTGCTCCAGATTGTTACCGGCGGTGGCGACGTCGGCGCGGCCCTGACCGCCGATGTCCGAATTTCTGGCGTGGTGTTTACTGGTTCGGTCCCGACGGCAAAGGCCATTGCCCGCAATTTGCTCGCTGATGATGCGCGGCCATTGGTCCCGCTGATTGCGGAAACGGGTGGCCTCAACGCCATGATTGTCGATTCCACGGCTTTGTCCGAACAAGTCGTTCGCGACATCATCATCTCTGGCTTTCAATCGGCAGGCCAGCGTTGTTCGGCGTTGCGGTTGTTGCTTCTGCAGGAAGATATCGCAGAACATACGCTTGAGATGCTGCGCGGCGCGATGGACACGTTGAACGTGGGCGATCCTGCTGATCCCTCTACCGACATCGGACCTGTCATTGATCAGGAATCCTATGACAAGCTGATGGCCTATCGGGCCGAGGTGAAGGACAGAATAGTTCATGAGATAGACGTTCCAGCGCAAGGCCTTTTTGTGCCGCCAACCGTTATCCGTCTGGACAATCTGGACGATCTGAACCGCGAATGGTTTGGCCCATTGGTGCATGTTGCAACATGGAAGGCTGGCGAGCTCGAGGCGACAGTCGCGCGGGTGAATGCCAAGGGATTTGGTCTGACGATGGGGCTGCACAGCCGGATTGCGGGAAGCAGTGCATTGGTCGAAAACCTTGCCCGCGTTGGCAATCTGTACATTAACCGGTCGATGATTGGCGCGGTGGTGGGCAGTCAGCCATTTGGCGGTGAAGGCTTATCAGGCACTGGTCCCAAAGCAGGCGGACCGCATTATTTGTTCCGCTTCTGCGCCGAACGTACGACATCTACCGATACAACAAGCGCGGGCGGCAACGCATCGTTGCTGTCGCTTGAGGACGATAGCTGACTTTCCGCGTCAGTGAATGGTTCCCAAAGTTGTGCGCGCGCTCAGCACGATGATGAGGCGTTCGATCTGGCGCCAGCGGCAGTAATGCAGATGATTGCCAACAATACGGCTCTTTATCGCGCGTTCGGCGGCTTCGATGCCCACTTTGGGACCGAATGTGTCCATTAACGTCGTGGCTTCAGCAACGTCCCGCGGTTCGACGTAGAGCGGCAGATACATACAGACAGCGGCTTTCGATGGTTGTTTTGGGTCGCAGACAGGCCCGGGGGATTGGCCCATCTGCAACGCCTTATTACAACTTGCGTGTCGCGTTTCCGTCAAAGCAATTGGTTAGCGCAAATTAAGCATGAACATCAGGCTTGCTAGGCTGCGGCACTTGGTGGCAAAGAGCGATTATGTCTGAAACACAAAACAATCAGCCCCGCCTTGCTGGCGGCATTTTCGTCGCTCTCGGTTTATTGATCGGCGCTATCCTCGGCGTAGCATTTGACCAACCCTCCGCCGGATTGGTTATCGGTATGGCGATCGGTAGCCTGATCGCGGTGGCGGTTTGGTTGTTCGATCGTAAACGAAGCACATAAGGGTCAGAATAATGTGGAAGCACGTTCGCAACATTACGTTGATATTCATCGCGTTGGCGCTTGTCGGCGTGTGGTACATTACGCGCCCTGACGTTGCGCAATTGCCTTTGGATGCGGTGACCGGGCCTAAGCCCAATATCACGGAGGGCCGCGAACAGATTTTCCCGACCATTAAGGTTGCCGAGGTTGACCGCTGGAAAGCCGGCGAAGCACCAACTGCTGCGCCGGGTCTGATTGTCGAGCGCTTTGCAGAAAGCCTCGACCATCCCCGCAACATGTATGTCCTGCCCAATGGTGATGTTCTCGTCGCTGAAACAAATTCTCCGCCGCGCGAAGCTGGCGGTATTGAAGGGCTTGTCGAGAAATGGCTGATGGGCAAGGCTGGCGCGGGTGTGCCGTCTGCCAACCGCATCACATTGCTGCGTGACGCCGATGGGGACGGCAAGGCCGAGTTGAAAACGCCGTTCCTGACGGGGTTGAATTCGCCATTTGGCATGGTGCTGATCCGCGATACTTTATATGTCGCGAACACCGATGGATTGATGGCCTTTCCGTACAAGACGGGCGACACCAAGATTACGGCGAAGGGCAAAGAGCTTACAAAGTTTAATGCAAAGGCGCCAAACAACCATTGGACGCGCAACCTTGCCGCATCGCCCGATGGTAAGAAGGTTTACATATCGGTCGGGTCCAACAGCAACATTGCTGAACATGGGATAGAGTCCGAAAATGGCCGCGCGATGGTGTTCGAATATGACATCGCGAAGGACAAGAAAATTCCATATGCCATCGGTTTGCGTAACCCTGTTGGCCTCGATTGGGATAGCCGTGGACGCCTGTGGACGGTTGTCAACGAACGCGACATGCTTGGGTCGGATATGGTGCCCGATTATCTTGCCCTTGTGGAATTTGGCGCCGATTATGGCTGGCCGCAGCATTATTGGGGCGGCTTTACCGATCACCGCGTTTCACCACCGAAGCCAGAAAAGCGGGAATATGAACGCCGCCCTGATTACGCCTTGGGTGCGCATACGGCTCCCTTGGGTCTTGCCTTTGGCTATAAGGGTAAATTGGGCGCTGGACTGACCGATGGCGCGTTTGTTGCGCGTCATGGCTCTTGGAACCGCAAGCCTGTGTCTGGTTATGATGTCATCTTCGTGCCCTTTCCAAAAGGCGAGCCCGTAGGAAAGCCGGTCAACATTTTGACTGGGTTCCTGGACAATGACGGCAAAGCGCAGGGTCGGCCAACGATGCTTGTGATTGCAAAAGACGGTTCGCTTTTGGTCAGCGACGATGTGGGCAATGTTGTTTGGCGGGTTCGGACGAAAAGCTAGGGTCAGGGCCTAAATCCGTCGGCCCGCGCGGCCGGCAAGTTCCACTGTGTAATGCCATGCTATGCGGCCCGACCGGCCGCCCCGGCTTTGCGCGAAACTTAAGGCATCTGCCTCGTCCCAATCGAGGTCGAAGTGCGCCGCGTAGCTGCCAACCATTTTCAGATAGGCATCCTGATCGGGATATTGGAAACCGAGCTTAAGGCCAAACCGGTCCGCCAGCGCCAGGCTATCGTCAACGGCATCACGTCCGCCGGTATCCGGATCTGCGCCATTTTCTCTTTCGACGATGTTCCGGCGGTTGGACGTCACGCACAAGCGGACATTGTTCGGGCGGGCTTCAACGCCACCTTCCAGCAGCGAGCGCAACAGACGCGCGCTTTGGTCATTGGGCTCGAAAGAGATATCGTCCACAAACAACAGATATCGGCGGCCTGATGCAGCGAGCTCGTCGAATAACGCAGGCATGCTGGTGATTTGGTTCGCCGCCGCCTCGACAAGCGCAATGAAGAAGCCTTCTTCTTGCAACGCCGCGACCACCGATTTGACCAGCGCGGATTTCCCCATGCCGCGTGCACCCCACAAAAGGACATCATGCGCTGCAGCGCCCGAAGCATGCCGCCTGCTGTTTTCGATCAGGTCGGCTTTTTGCCGGTCGATACCAACGATAAGGTCGAGCGGCAGTGGCTTGAAATCATGCACCGGCGCCAATGCCGTTCCGTTCCAATGATAGGCCGGATGGGATGATAGGTCCGTCGGTGGCGCTGGCGGCGGTGATAGCCGCTCCAGCGCCTCAGCAATGCGTTTAAGTGTGTGGTCGTTCAAGCCGCCAAATCCTCGGCATCCAATGCGTAGAGCAAATCGGCACCGGCCATTGCGCTGCCTTTGAACGCAAAGGCTTCGGGAACCATGATGTCCAGATAATAACGGCAGGCAACGATTTTGGCCTTTAGGAACGCGCTCGTATCTCCGGCGTCAATTTCTGTTTGTGCCGCCCGCAATTGCTTCAGCATCAACCACCCTGCGGTCACGACGGACATCATGTTGGTGTAGGCGTAACTGCCCGCGAGACGATCGTCCACGCTTGCGCTCAACATATACTCAGTTACTTCAGCGCAGGCTGCGCTCAATGCCGAAAGACCCGGTTGGTCGGTGGCGTCTTGCGAAATGGCCGCGAGATGGTTCCGAATGACATCACCGCCTTGCATCGCGAGTTTACGCCCGACAAGATCGGCGGCCTGAATGCCGTTGGTTCCTTCATAAATCGCGGCAATACGGATATCCCGATAAAATTGGGCTGCGCCGGTTTCCTCAACAAAGCCCATTCCGCCATGCACCTGAATACCCAGCGAGGCGATCTCGCTGCCCATGTCGGTGCCGTAGGTCTTGGCAAGCGGTGTCAGCAGATCAACCATGTCCTGCGCTCCCGCTTCGCCGAGCGTGGCGCGGTCAACATAGCCCGATGCCAGATAGAGCAAGGCCCGTATCGCTTGCGTGCCCGCTTTCATACGCAGCAGCATGCGGCGGACATCGGGATGCTCGACAATCGCGACGGACTCGCGCGACGGTCCGCTTGCTTTGGCCGATTGAACCCGTTCACGAGCAAACCAGATGGCTTTCTGC
Source organism: Sphingorhabdus sp. (assembly GCF_044354325.1). GTDB lineage: Bacteria > Pseudomonadota > Alphaproteobacteria > Sphingomonadales > Sphingomonadaceae > Sphingorhabdus_B. The sequence goes on from NZ_JBILAF010000018.1 coordinate 21,805, forward strand.
GTTGCCGCTTCAGCAATTTGAACGCCTTGCAATCCTACGTTCAGCCGCGCGTTATTCATCATCGTGAACATCGCACGCATGCCGCCGAATTCTGGGCCGATCAGTTCGCCAACGCATTCACCCTCTTCGCCAAAAGCGAGAACGCAGGTTGGGGATGCATTAATGCCCATCTTATGTTCGATTGATACGACTTTGATATCATTCGCTTTGCTGATGCTGCCATCTTCGGCCACCTGATATTTCGGGACCAGAAACAGCGAGATACCCTTGGTTCCAGCAGGGCCATCGGGCGTGCGGGCCAGCACGAGATGGACGATGTTTTCGGCCATATCATGGTCACCAAAGCTGATATATATTTTGGTGCCTTTGATTTGGTAGGTGCCATCGCCGCGCGGTGTCGCGGTTGATTTCAGCGCGCCAACATCCGAACCTGCTTGTGGCTCTGTCAGGTTCATCGTGCCTGACCATTCGCCGGTTGATAGTTTTGGCAGGAACAACTGTTTTTGCCGGTCTGACCCATGGTGGTTGATGGCTTCGATCGCGCCAACCGACAAGATCGGGCACAAGGCAAATGCCATGTTCGCCGCGCCCAAGGAATCCAACGCAACGGTCGCCATCGAAAATGGCAGGCCTTGGCCACCGAACGCCGACGGTGCGTTGATCGATCCCCAGCCATTGGCGACATAGGCTTTGTAGGCCGCGACAAAACCTTCGGGCATGACGACTTTGCCAACTTTCAAACGCGCACCAACGGTGTCGCCGATGCGGTTGAGTGGCGCAAATTCACCCTCGGCAAATGCGCCAATGCCTTCCACAATCGCTTGCACCATATCGGGCGTGGCATCGGCGAAGCGTTCATGTTGCGACAAGGCTTCGATACCTACAATATGCTTCAGGACAAATGCTTGTTCAGTAACGGGTGCAGAAAAGGCCATGATCAATAAAAAATCCTGTTAAATCGTGTCGACCAAGGCCTATAGCCGCGAATGATGTTTGGCTCAAATACCTTGGGGAATGGCTGGGTACTGCCCGCTGATGACGCTGCAATAACGGCGGCGATGGAGCTTTTGCGTTCCGGCCAAATCGTCGCGATTCCCACCGAGACGGTGTATGGCCTCGCGGCGGATGCGAGCAATGCCGATGCGGTTGCCAAGATATACGCGGCAAAGGGGCGTCCGGACTTTAATCCGTTGATTGTGCATGTTGCCGACCAATCCGCCGCCGAAAACTTGGCTGAATTCAGCCCGATGGCACATCAATTGGCACAAGCATTTTGGCCGGGACCACTGACGCTCGTGCTGCCTCTGCGGCCTGACGCCGACATTGCTGGTGCCGTCACTGCGGGGTTGCCGACCATTGCATTACGCTGCCCCGCCCATCCCGTCATGCAGGCGTTGCTGAAGAAAACCGGCCTGAACATTGCGGCACCGTCCGCCAATAAAAGCGGCGGTATTAGCCCGACCCGTGCCGAACATGTGCTTGCGGGGCTTGGCGGTGCGGTTCCGATGATCTTGGATGGAGGGCCTTGCTCTGCGGGGCTCGAATCCACCATTGTTGCTGTGCGCGAGTATGGTTGGCAGATATTGAGACCGGGGCCAGTCACTGCGGCGGATATTGAGCGGGTTTTAGGGACTAGCCCCTTAAAGCCGTCGGGCGATAATATTGAAGCGCCGGGACAATTAGCCAGCCATTATGCACCGTCGAAGCTTTTGCGCTTAAACGCGATCCAACCAGAGACCGGCGAATGGCACATCGGGTTCGGGGCAATGGAGGGCAATGATAATTTGTCCGCGTCAGGCGACCTAGCGCAGGCCGCAGCCAACCTATTTGACGCCCTGCACAGGGCCGATGCGAGCGCCGCATTATCCATATCGGTCGCGCCAATACCGCACGAAGGAATTGGCGTTGCGATTAACGACCGGCTGCAACGGGCATCCATCCGGTGAAGTGGGCTATAGGCATTCTGGTGATGGCGGCATGGATAACCCCAAGCTATGCCGCTGCACCTGCAGATGTGGCGGCGTACCAAGCGCTTGCCCAGCAAGATCTCCGTTTGGCGACCATCGGCTATCGGCTTGCTTAGGCAAATGCGCCATTTTGCGACCGGAAATCATTAAACCCCGGCTGGGTATTGCATGACGAAGCCCAATATCTCGACAAAGGTCTCGCAAAGACAGCTTTCGCTTTCCGGTCACCAGTTGCGATATCGTCGGTTGTGTCCGGTGGCGAAGCTGCGCAGCTGGGGCTTCAGCCGGGCGATGGCATTGCGGCCGTTGACGGCGTTGACGTGACCGGCCCTATCGCTGTGAAGAAGGGGCGTGCAACGGCGCGGGTTGAGAAAATACAGACCCTTTTAGCCGACGCCTTCGCCAAATCCGGATCGGCGGTCGTGTCCATGAAGACTGCCGCTGGGCCGAAAGACGTAAAGCTGCAGCCGCCTGCCGTTTGCGCATCCGTATTTTGGGTGGATGCCAAGACCAAGCTGGACGCCGGTGCAGACGGGACTTCCGTGCGCGTTACCGAAGGGATGATGGCCTTTGCGGCTGTGGATGATGCGGAACTGGCGGCCGTGGTCGCGCACGAAATGGCGCATAATTTGCTGAGGCACAGGGATAGGTTGGCGGCAACAGGTAGGGCAAAAAAGCAGGTTCTCGCGACAGAAATAGAAGCGGACCGCCTTTCGGTTTGGTTGATGCAGAATGCGGGATATGATCCGGCGGCAGCGCTGCGTTTCATTGAGCGATTTGGCCGCAAAACCGGCCTTGGCATTTTTTCGGACGCAACCCATTTGCGGTGGGGCAACCGGCAAATGCTTATGCAGGCGGAAATTGACGGCATGACGCAGGTCGATGCGCGAAACGGTCTTCGGTCACCGCCTCTGTTGAATCCGTCGAACTAGAAAAATAAGTTGCATATCAAAATGCTATTTCATCCCAGCGCGCTCTCGCCTATCGAGTAATGTATAGCAGTGCAGGGGAGAGCAAATTGCCTACATCGAAGAGATTTTTGATTGGGCTTTTGCCGATCGTCGCACTTGCCGGCTGTGGTGAGACATCGGACAGCAAAAAGGCTGCGGTCGAAACAGCACAGGTTGTGCGCGTGTTCACCGTGGAAAAGGAAAGCCTTCAGCGTGAAATTACCGCGGTCGGAACGGTGCGGTATCGGCGGGAAACACCGCTTGGCTTTACCACCCCTGGAAAAGTGGCGGTTGTTCGCTTTGAAGAAGGTGATTTCGTCAAGCGCGGCGCATTATTGTCGGCGTTGGATTCCACGATTGTTGGTGCTGACGTAAGCGTGTCCGTCGCTGAACGAGACCGTGCGCGCGCCGAGTTTGATCGCGTGCGTTCGCTATATGCCGATGGTTGGATAACCAAAGCGCGTTATGAAGCGGCAGAGGCTGCGGTAAAAGCCGCCGATGCCCGCGTCCGGCAGGCTGGCTTTGCGCGCAGCACGGCGCAGCTTTATGCACCATCAAGCGGCGTCGTCCTGCAGCGCAACGTCCAACCGGGACAAGTTATCGCGGCAGGTATGCCAGCGCTCATTCTGGGTGAAGCCGATGAAGGGTTTGTCTTTCGCGTGCCCATCGTCGACCGTGACGCGTCAAAATTGCGCGTGGGTATGACGGCGGACATCATGATCGAGTCCGCGGGCGAAGCGCCGGTTTCGGCCACGATTTCGGAAATTGATGGGCGCGCGAATGAGGCAACGGGCGCCTTTACCGTGCAATTCCGGCTGCCCTCGCGCCCAAACTTGCGATCGGGGCAGATAGGAACGGCCAATATTAAGCTTCCTGCCATGGAAAGCGGTGACCTGCTGCAGATTCCGGCTACCGCATTGTTCGGCGTCCGCACCGGAGAAGGCCTTGTCTATGTTGTCGCAAAAAACAATCGCGTCGAAACGCGCAATGTCGCGATTGAACGTGTGTCTGACACATTCGTGACTGTGTCGGGTGGCATAAAGCCGGGGGACAAGATCGTGACGTCGGGGTTGGAAAAACTGCGAACGGGGTCGTCTGTTCGCATTATCGCGACGCAGCCTTAACAGATGCATATTGCAGAAATCGCCATCCGCCGGTGGCAATTAACCTTAGTCCTTTTTACGCTGCTGTGCGCGCTTGGTTTCTCAGCATTCCAACAGGTGCCGCGCGCGGTTGATCCGCATTTTTCGATGCCTGTCGTGTCGATCGTTGCCGCGCAACCGGGCGCGGACGCTGCGGAGATTGAGCAGACGATTGCCAAGCCAATCGAAGAGTTGGTTCAGGGTTTGGAAGACGTTCAAAGCGTAAGTTCGACCAGCAGCGATGGCAACGCCGTCATTCGGGCTGAATTTGATTGGTCGGGCGACCCTGACCAATATTTCAATGACACCGTCCGCGAAGTGACGGCCATCCGCAGCCAACTTCCCGCCGATTTGCAAAAGCTGCAGTTCGAGAAAATTCGAACGACGAATTCCTCCATTCTGCAAATCGCGTTGCTGAGCGAGACGGCCAGTTGGTACCGCATGGAAAAATATGCGCGGGATATCAGCGAAGCACTTGGGCGTTACAAAGAAGTCCGGCAGTCCGAAATTTATGGGCTGCCTCAACCCGAAATAACCGTCGCCATCAACTCGGGACGTTTGGCCGAGTTGCGCATTCCCGCAAGCGCCGTGGTCGACGCAATTCGTCTGGCCGGGGCTGATGTTCCAGCAGGTGCCGTCACCAGCGGCGCACGCCGTTTTAACATCGAAGCAGGCGGCGCGTTTCGCGACCTTGATCGCATACGCAATTTGCCCATCCGGACCAATGATGGAACCTTATTGCGCGTCGACGATGTTGCAGACATTAAAATGGGATCGGCTGAACAGCGCGTAAAGGTCAGCCATAATGGCCAACGCGGGGTATTCATTACGGCCAACCAAAAACAGGGCACAGATGCGACCAAGCTTCGCAATCGGTTAATCGAAGAGCTTGAGATTCAAAAGAAGCTGCTTCCGCCCGATATAAAGGCGGTCGTTGAGTTTGATCAAAGCCGGGATATTCGCAAGCGTCTTCAG
>NZ_JBILAF010000108.1:0-7000 GCF_044354325.1 Sphingorhabdus sp.
AATTGGGCGTGTTGCGATCGATGGTAGCGGGTGTAACGACCTGGAGCCTTGCAGCCATGGCACATGGGTGGGCGATTGCCGGATGGCATGTTGTCGCCGCGCGCATCGGGCTTGGTGCGACCGAAGCGGTGCAGACACCGCTGACCATCAAGACTGTTGCGACCCTGTTCCCAGCAGACAAACGGTCGTTTGCTTTTGGGGTGGGCACGGCAATTGCGGGCCTTGGTACAATTGCCATGCCCTTTTTCATTCCCGTGATCGCTGCCATCTGGGGGTGGCGAGGCGCGCTTATCTTTGGGGGCATCGGTGGCTTTGTCACGCTTGGATTATGGCTGTGGTTCGCACGCGGCGTAAAATTTGATGATCAGGCTGAAGATGCCAATCGCGACTTTTCCGATGGCGGCGCGCCATATGGGCCGATATTATTTGAACGGCGTACGTGGGCGATTGTCATCGCAAAGGCGCTGTCGGATGCGACATGGTGGCTCATAAATTTCTGGCTACCCGATTTTTATCGCAAGGAATTCGGCCTTACGACCAGCGAACTCGCAATACCTTTGGCCATCGCTTTTTTTGGCTCGGGCGCGGGGGCATTGTTCGCAGGCTGGCTGTCGACACGACTTTTGGAAGCGGGCTGGAGCGTCAACCGCGTACGCAAGACGATCATGCTGGGATCCGCAGCCATCGTCGTGCCGCTGCCGTTCGTACTTACGCTGGATTCATTCTGGCCAGTGGCGATCATGATGGGCGTCGTCATGGCCGGACATCAGGGTTTTTCCCTGTCGATATTTTCCATCATTACCGATGTTGTGCCACGCGCAAAGGTTGGCCGCGTAACGGCCTTTGGGGCTTTCATGGGTAATATGGGCGGCGCCCTGATCCAATTGGTGACTGGCGCTGTTTTGGCGGCGGGGCTTGGCTACACCCCTTTATTTATCTTTGCGGCTGTTTCTTATCTGCTTGCATTAGGCTGGCTGCACCTGCTGCTGCCGCATATCCGCCGCGCGGAAGGCGGGGTTGAACCCGCCCCCGCTTGATAGCAGCGCGGCTTAGCCAGCCTTGGCCAAGCCTTCCGCGTCCACAATTGCTTGCAGTTCGCCCGCTTCGTACATTTCCATCATGATGTCCGAACCACCAAGGAACTCGCCTTTGACGTACAGCTGCGGGATAGTTGGCCAGTCGCTGTAATCTTTGATGCCCGCACGGATTTCCATATCCTGCAATACATCGACGCTTTCATAAGCGACATTCAGATGGTCAAGAATGGCGATCGCCTTGCTGGAAAATCCGCACTGCGGAAACAATGGCGAACCTTTCATGAAAAGGACGACATCATTGCCTTTGACGATCTCATCGATCCGTTCGTTAACGCTCATTTCAATACTCCAATAATCAGGGGATGGCTGTTGTCAGCTGAAGGGCATGCAAGACACCGCCCATGCGTCCGCCCAGGGCGTCATACACGGCCTTGTGCTGTTTTACGCGCGGCATGCCGCGAAAGCTCTCGCTGACGACGCGTGCGGCATAATGGTTGCCGTCGCCCGCAAGGTCAGTGATTTCGACAATCGCATCGGGAAGGGCGGCTTGAATCATTTCCTCAATTTCGTGGGCTTGCATCGCCATTATGCAGGCTCGATAAATTGACGGCGGGCTTCCACCATTTTGTCTTCGAGCGCAGCGCGGATCATCGCGTCATCCACGTCGACACCGGCCGATGTCAAATCACCAAGCAGCTTACGGATGACGTCTTCGTCGCCCGCTTCTTCAAAGTCCGCTTGCACGACCGATGTTGCATAGGCGGTCGTTTCTTCGGGGGTCAGGCCCATTTTTTCGGCTGCCCACTGACCTACCAGCTTGTTGCGGCGGGCGGTAATCTTGAATTGCAGGTCCGCATCATGTGCGAACTTGTTTTCAAAGGCTTTTTCGCGATTGTCGAAAGTTGTCATCATGCCGTTCCAATTTGCTGTTGTTCAAAGATAATGCCTGCATCGTCGCGCAACAAGGCCGGTCTTGTTAAATGTGTACAACCAGCTTTCCAACAGCTGCCCGATCACCCAAGCGTGCGATTGCTGTTCCGGCGTCCGCAAGTGCGAATGTTTCGGAAATGCGCGGCTTGATCTTGCCCGCTGCATATAAGTCAAACAGCTCTGCAATGTTGGCGTGATTTTTCTGCGGCGTACGTGCGGCAAAGGCGCCCCAGAAAACGCCGCACACGTCGCAGCTTTTCAGCAATGTGAGGTTCAATGGCAATTTCGCGATCCCGGCGGGAAAGCCAACAACGAGAAACTTGCCTTCCCACGCAATCGACCGGACGGCAGGTTCGCTATAGTCGCCACCCACGGTGTCATAAATGATATTGTATCCGTCCCGGCCAGCGGCCGTTTTGAACAGTTCGGCGACAGCTTTGGACTGGTCCTTGTCAAACGGCTGGTGCGGGTAGACGACCACTTCGTCAGCGCCTGCTTCGCGCGCAATGTCTGCCTTTGCCTCGCTGGAGACACCAGCGACCACACGGCCGCCAAATGCCTTGGCCAGTTCAATGGCCGAAATCCCGATGCCGCCTGCGCCGCCAAGGACAAGGACATTGTCACCCGACTTCATATGGCCGCGATCCTTCAGCGCGTGGATTGACGTGCCATAGGTCATTAACAAAGCTGCGCCATCGTCAAAGGACATGGAGTCGGGCATTTTGAAGCAATTGAACGCTGCGACCGCGACTTTCTCGGTCAGGCCGCCATTGCCGCACAGGCCAATGACGCGGTCGCCAATGGCAAAGCCGGTCACGCCTTCGCCAATGGCTTCGACTGTGCCCGCAATTTCGCCGCCCGGCGCAAAGGGACGCTCAGGTTTGAATTGATAGAGGTCGACAATCATCAGCGTGTCGGGAAAATTAATCGAACAGGCCTTTACCGCGACCACAACCTGACCGGGTCCGGCGGTGGGTTCAGGCAGTTCGCCCATGACAAGTGTTTCTGGGCCGCCGCTTGCGGTTGATAATAAAGCGCGCATGTCTCTCTCCTAAACGGGGTTTGGCGCCAGCCAGGGCCGGTCCGCAGATAATTTGGTTTCGTACACTGAAATCGCGTCGCTGCTTTTCAGCGTCAGGCCGATTTCGTCTACACCGTTAATCAGGCAATGTTTGCGGAACGGATCGATTTCAAATTCGAACCGGTCCTGAAACGGCGTGGTGACGGTTTGTGTTTCCAGATCGATGTGAATCTCATCGGTCCGTGCGACTTCCATCAAACGGTCAATCGCCGCCTGCGGAAGGACGATAGCGAGCAAACCATTCTTGAACGCATTGCCCGAAAATATGTCGGAAAAGCTCGGCGCAATCACCGCTGATATGCCCATATCGGCCATGGCCCACGCCGCATGTTCGCGGCTCGATCCGCAACCGAAATTGTCGCCGGCGATCAATATCGGCGCACCGGCATATTCAGGATCGTCAAATACGTTGCCCGGGACCGCGCGCAAGCTTTCGAACGCGCCCTTGCCCAATCCAGCGCGGCTAATGGTTTTAAGCCACGCCGCCGGTATGATCACGTCGGTGTCGATATTTTTCAATCCGACGGGATAGGCCCGGCCCTCAACACGGCTTATCGCTTTCATGCCTTTAGTCCGTGTCCGTCTTGGGTTGATTGTGCGTCATCGGCGCAACTTCGGGCTCAGGCGACAGCGGTTCCAGCTTTCCCTTTTTCTGGGTCAGACTGCGGCGTCCTGCGTAAATCAACGCGGCCATCAATGCCGCCGAACCCACTGCAGCGCCAACCTTGGCTGTGGTCGACCATGTGTCGCCATCATTGGATTTTTTATTGGTCATAAGCCTCTTCCTTGATGCCAACTGCTTTAGCTTCGGCATTTGTGACAAGTAAAGGGAATAGCTTCACCGGCACCGCCGCATAGGCCAGCGGTGCCGTGCGCGCGGTACCCTTAGCTGGCGAATGCACGGACATCCGTCAGCTTGCCAGCAACAGCAGCAGCTGCCGCCATTGCCGGGCTTACAAGATGGGTGCGTGCGCCTGGGCCTTGGCGGCCGACGAAATTCCGGTTGCTGGTTGATGCGCAACGTTCGCCAGCGGGCACCTTGTCGGGGTTCATCCCCAAACAAGCCGAACAGCCCGGCTCGCGCCATTCGAACCCAGCGTCGGTAAATATCCGGTCCAGACCCTCATCCTCGGCCTGTTGCTTCACAAGGCCACTGCCGGGGACGACAATTGCCCATTTGACGTTCGCCGCCTTTTTGCGGCCTTTTAAGATTTCAGCGGCAGCGCGCAGATCTTCGATGCGGCTGTTGGTGCAGCTGCCGATGAAGATATTCTGCACTTCGATATCGGTCATCCGTGTGCCGGGTGTCAGCCCCATATAATCCAGCGATTTGCGTGCGGCTTCCTGCTTGGACGGATCGGCAAAAGCGGACGGATCGGGGACGATGCCTGTGATCGGCAACACATCTTCGGGGCTGGTGCCCCATGTGACGCTGGGTGCGATATCCGCGGCATCAATCGACACGATCTTGTCATAGGTTGCGCCCGGGTCGGTCGCGAGCGTACGCCAATAGGCAACCGCTGCGTCCCAGTTTGCGCCTGACGGGGCCATAGGCCGGCCCTTGATATAAGCAAAAGTGGTGTCGTCGGGTGCCACGAGGCCCGCGCGCGCGCCATGTTCAATCGCCATGTTGGAAATGGTCAGCCGCCCTTCGACGCTGAGCGCGCGGATGACGGATCCGGTATATTCGATGACATGGCCGCTGCCGCCGGCCGCACCAAGTACGCCGGTGATATGCAGCACCACGTCCTTGGCGGACACACCTGCGCGCAATTCGCCCTCGACGCGTACTTCCATGGACTTTGAACGTGTCAGTTGGAGCGTCTGCGTCGCCAGAACATGCTCGACCTCAGATGTACCAATGCCGAATGCCAACGCGCCAAGGCCACCATGGCAAGCGGTGTGGCTGTCGCCGCACACAATCGTCGTCCCGGGCAGGGAAAAGCCCTGCTCTGGCCCGACAACATGGACAATACCCTGCTTGGCATCGGAGGCATGAATATATTTAATACCGAACTCGGGCGCGTTTCGCTCCAGCGCTTCCAATTGCTGGGCGCTTTCGGGGTCTGCAATCGGGATCGGTTGTCCGTGGCTGTCCAGACGCGCGGTGGTGGGCAGGTTGTGGTCCGGCACAGCCAAAGTCAAATCGGGTCTGCGGACACGGCGTCCTGCCGCCCGTAGGCCTTCAAAAGCCTGCGGACTGGTCACTTCGTGCACAAGGTGGCGGTCAATGAAGATCAGGCAGGTGCCATCGTCGCGTTGTTCGACGACATGGGCGTTCCAGATTTTTTCGTACAGTGTTTGCGGTGTGGACATAATAAAAATGCCATAGAACTGATTGCAACGAAATCAAGTGAGGTGACAATCGTTGCACTTCAATATTCCGCCATTTGCGTCTAATGGGAACAGCATGAGCATTATCAGCATCATCCTCATTGTGGTCGGCACCGTCTTCGTCATGGAATGGGTGGCGTGGTCGAGCCATAAATATATCATGCACGGTTGGGGCTGGGGCTGGCACCGTGACCATCACGAGCCACATGATAACGCGCTGGAAAAGAACGATCTTTATGGGATTGTTGGCGCGGTTACGAGCATCTCCTTATTTGCGATTGGCAGCCCTTTGTTGCTCGGCGAGAAAGCTTGGGAGCCAGCCACGTGGATTGGCCTTGGCGTGCTATTTTACGGCATCATCTACACTGTGGTGCATGATGGCCTCGTGCATCAGCGTTACTTTAAATATGTGCCGCGCAGTGGTTACGCTAAGCGGTTGGTTCAGGCGCACAAATTGCACCATGCCACCATCGGCAAGGAAGGCGGCGTCAGCTTTGGTTTCGTATTTGCGCGTGATCCTGCAAAGTTGAAGGCGGATCTCAAAAAACAACGCGAGGCCGGGACCGCAATAGTCCGCGACGCGGCGATTTAAGCTTCGGGTTTTCGCCAAATCCAGCCAAGACACAATATTGCAACGCCCAGTGGTATCAACGACCACGGCAATGCCAACGTGATCAAACCAATCGCTATGCTGACGCCAAAGGCGACGGTTGCCGACCATTTGCCGCGTCTGCTCACCACCCCTTTTTCACGCCAAGCAACAAGATGATGCCCGAATGCGGGATGGTTCATCAAGCGGGCTTCAAGCGCTGGGCTGCTGCGCGCAAAGCAAAAGGCCGCCAATATCATAAAGGGTACGGTCGGCAGCAACGGCAGCGCTATGCCCACGGTGCCAAGCGCCAGAGCGCACAGCCCACCGATCAGCCAGAGCTGCCGCTTTATCAATATTGATGGACCGCTTTGGTCACATAATAGCTGTCGAGACCTTCGGGGCCGCCTTCGCTGCCAAAGCCGGATTCCTTAACCCCGCCGAAGGGCGCGTCAGGCATAGAAATCACAAAGCTGTTGAGCCCAACCATGCCGGTATCCAACGCATCAGCCACAAGGTTCGCCTGCCGCGCGTTTTCGGTGAAGGCATAAGCCGCAAGCCCAAAGGGCAGGCGGTTTGCCTGTTCAATGGCTTCGTCCAACGTCTTGAATGGCCGCATCAGCGCAACGGGGCCAAATGGTTCATTGTCCATGACGTCTGCGGACATGGGAACGTCCGCGAGCACCGTGGGCTGAAAGAAATAGCCTTGTTCGCCGCGTGTGCCGCCCGCCAACAGCTTCGCGCCCTTTGACGTTGCATCTTCCACGAGGGCGGCGATGGCCGATGGCCGCCGCGCATTGGCCAGTGGCCCCATGACGGTGCCGGCGTCCAATCCGTTGCCGACCTGCACATTCTTTGTATGCGCGGCAAAGCCAGCGACAAAGCGGTCGTAGACGCCTTCCTGCACATAGAAACGCGTCGGTGATATACATACTTGTCCGGCGTTCCGGAATTTGGTGGTCGCCGACAAGGTGATGGCTTTTTCAAGATCGCAATCATCGAAAATGAGCACAGGCGCATGGCCACCCA
>NZ_JBILAF010000109.1:0-6962 GCF_044354325.1 Sphingorhabdus sp.
AGCATTGCCGCCGGTCGTCGACACCGCAATGACGCGCGGCCGCGTAAATGGCAAAAAGATGTCGGCAAAGGGATGTGCCGCAGAAATCGTTGATGCCATTGCGACAAACGCGCCTGAGGCGAATGTCGGCATGGTGAAGCTGCTTCGGCTTGTGTATTCGATATCGCCCGCACTTGCCCAGCGGATCATGATCAGATTCTGATTGTCAGCGATACCGCATCGCACTGCGGACCAACGGATTTCAAGCTGTCTGAGAAAATATGGTGGTGCCCCAGGCCCGACTCGAACGGGCACTCCTTTCGGAACAGGATTTTGAATCCAGCGCGTCTACCATTCCACCACTGGGGCACATCTTCGTCAGGGCGAACCTGTTGAAGCGGAGGCTCCTCTAACCGAGCCTCCGCCCCGATGCAAGCGCATCCTTATTTCTTAAGTTCCTTAGCGAGTGTCTTCAGCGTCGCTTTGCCATAAGGCGCCTTGAATCCGCCAATCCCGGCAACATCGACTCCGGTCTGACGATAGACCGCACGCATATGGCTGAAGGTTTTGAACCCGTCTGCGCCGTGATAATTGCCCATGCCCGACGGCCCGACTCCACCAAAGGGCAGATCTTCCATCGCATTGTGGAAGACGACGTCGTTGATCGTTACGCCGCCAGAGACGGTCCGCGACAACACACGTTCTTCTTCCGCCTTGTCCGTTCCGAAATAATATAGGCCAAGCGGACGATCATGTGCATTCACATAATCAATCGCCTCATCCATCGATGAATAGGTCATGACGGGCAGAATCGGTCCGAAGATTTCTTCCTGCATCACCTTCATGTCGTCGGTGACATTGCGGACAATCGTCAGCGGCATTTTGTTGCCGTTTGATCCGACAAAATCTTCGTCCGCAGGGTTGATTTCGATGAGTTCAGCGCCCTTTTCACGCGCATCGTCCAGATAGCCCTGAAGCCGCTCATAATTTCGGCCGTTCACAACCGATGTATAATCATCATTGTGCAGCAAAGTGGGATATTGCGCGATTGCGCCAGCCTTCACCGCCGCGATGACATCATGCTCTTGGTCGTCGGGCACCATCAAATAATCGGGCGCGAGGCAGATTTGGCCCGCGTTCATCATCTTGCCCAGGGCAATACGCTCGCCAGCCTTTTTCGTGTCGGCGCTTCGGCCAATGATGGTCGGTGATTTGCCGCCAAGCTCAAGCGTCACGGGCACGAGATTGTCCGCTGCGGCGCGCATGATATGCTTGCCCACGCCCGTCGCGCCGGTGAATATCATATGGTCGAATGCCAGCTTTGAAAACGCCATGCCAACTTCAGCGCCGCCTGTGAAAACGGCCATTTCCTCTTCAGCGAAATATTTTGGCACGAGCTCTTCGAACAATGCCGACACGCGCTCGGTGAATTCCGACGGCTTGATCATCGCGCGGTTACCCGCGGCGAGAATACCCGCCATCGGGACCATCACCATACCAACGGGGAAGTTCCATGGCGCAACAACGCCGACAACGCCCTTTGGCTGGTAAACGACTTCAGCCTTGGCACCGAGCAGACCTAGCGGGAACGTTGGCTTGCGCTTTTCACCTTTGGCCCAGCTTTCAAAATGCTTCTTGGCATGCTTCATCGCGCTCACAGACGGCATGATGTCGGTCAGCAGCGTTTGTTCGCGGCTACGATGACCAAAATCAGCAGAAACGGCCTTTGCAAAATCCTCCGCATGATCGATCAACATCGCAATCGCGCGGTCGATACGGTCGCGGCGGACCGACATCGATTCTGGCATAGCTGCGGTAAATGCTGCGCGCTGCTTTTCGAGCACAGTCTGCATATTTGCGGTCATTCTCTCTCTCCATTTAACCAGTTGATGAATTGCTAGCGTGAAGCGTTGCAAATGAAAACCATTTTGGCGTATCGACATGTTCAACATGCAAAAAGCATGACGCGTATATTGGAGAGAACATGATCGAGCCCGGTAAAAAGTGGACGCCACCTGCGGGTTGGCCCGTCATGACGCGAGATCAGGTAAAGGCTGCATTATGTGCACCTGGCATGCCGTTCGAAATGGAAATGGCCGAGATTGAAGGAGTGCCAACGCGCGTCTGGAAAAACGCACTACCCAATCTCGCGGTACTGGCCGCGCACGCCAATGCATCATTCGGTGACCGCGAATTTGTGGTGTATGAGGATGAGCGCGTCACGTACGCAGCTTGGCACCGCGCGGTGGCGACCCTCGCGCATGCGCTGCAAGCATGCGGCGTAAAAAAGGGCGACCGCGTTGCCCTCGCCATGCGCAACCTGCCTGAATGGCCAGTCGCCTTTTTTGCAGCCGCAGTGACAGGCGCGATTGTTGTGCCGTTAAATGCATGGTGGACGGGTGAAGAGCTTGCCTTTGGTTTGGCCGATTCGGGTGCAGCGGTTCTGATCTGCGACGCGGAACGTTGGGACCGCATATCGCCCTATAAAGCAGAGATGCCTGCGCTCGCGCATGTCATGGTCGCGCGCGCGGGTACAGCGACAATGGCGGAGCCCGCCATCACGCTCGAAAGCATCATTGGCGGTCCAAAAAGCTACGCCGATTTGGCTGACCTGCCGTTGCCTGATGTGGCGATTGCGCCAGATGACGCGGCCACCATTTTCTACACCAGCGGGACGACCGGCAAGCCAAAGGGCGCCTTGGGTTCGCACCGCAACCTGCTGACCAATGGCTTTTCCAGCGCCTATTCTGGCGCTGCGACTGTATTGCGCCGGGGTGATCCTTTGCCCGAACCAACCATAAGGGCGAGCCTGCTTGTCATTCCGATGTTCCATGTCACCGCTTGTTCGGCGTCCATGATCCCCACGATTCAAGCAGGGCACAAGATCGTGTTCCTCCACAAATGGGATACCGTGAAGGCATTCGAGATTATCGAACGTGAAAAAATCAACGCCACGGGCGGCGTGCCGTTCATCGCTTGGCAGTTAATCGAGCACCCCGACCGTGAGAAATATGACCTCAGCTCTATCGACGCGATAAGCTATGGCGGTGCACCGTCCGCGCCAGAGCTCGTCAGCAAGATCTACGAAATATTCGGCGCATTCCCGGGCAATGGCTGGGGCATGACCGAAACCATGGCGACGGTTACATCGCATGTTGCCGAAGATTATCTGAATCGCCCCGACAGCTGTGGTCCAGCTGTTGCAGTCTCGGACGTGAAAATCATGTCAGAGGATGGCCAGGTTGAATTGCCTGTTGGCGAAGTCGGTGAATTGTGGGCACGCGGCCCGCAAATCGTCAAAGGCTATTGGAACCGTCCGGACGCCACCGCAGAAACATTTGTCGATGGCTGGGTGCGCACGGGCGATCTTGCCCGCGTCGATGACGAAGGCTTCTGCTTCATCGTTGATCGCGCCAAGGACATGATCATTCGCGGTGGCGAGAACATCTATTCGTCTGAAGTCGAGAATATCTTGTACGAACATCCCGCGGTCACCGATGCCGCACTGATTGGCATTCCGCACCAGACACTCGGCGAAGAACCCGCGGCTGTGGTCCATCTGGCGCCCGGCATGACCGCAAGCGAGGACGAGCTGCGCGAATATGTCAGCGCACGATTGGCAAAATTCAAAGTACCCGTGAAGATCATCTTCACCGAGGATACCCTGCCGCGCAATGCGAATGGCAAAATCCTGAAACGGGATTTGAAAGCCTTGTTCTGACATTCCCAACAGGGCTGATTTACATTTGTTTTTGATAGAGCGTCGACCTATAGGGCGGCAAACCAAAATCAAAGGAATCTCCCATGCATAACGCCGATCCTGTCGTCATCCTGTCCTACGCCCGCACCCCAATGGGGGCCATGCAAGGGGCGTTGGCAGACATTGCAGCCACCGACCTTGGTGCAATTGCCGTTAAGGCAGCAGTTGAACGCGCTGGTGTCGATGGCGCGGCGATTGAGCGCATCTACATGGGCTGCGTGTTGCCAGCGGGCCTCGGCCAAGCGCCTGCACGTCAGGCCGCGATTAAAGCGGGCCTGCCCAAATCTGTGCAAGCAACGACGGTGAACAAGGTTTGCGGTTCGGGCATGCAGACCGTCATCATGGGCAGCGAGGCACTCGCCGCTGGCTCAGTCGATTATGTCATCGCCGGCGGCATGGAAAGCATGACCAACGCGCCCTATTTGCTGAAAAAGCACCGTGGCGGCGCGCGCATCGGTCATGACACCGCCTACGACCATATGTTCCTTGATGGCCTTGAAGACGCATATGAAGCGGGCCGCGCCATGGGCACATTCGCGCAAGACACCGCAGACGATTATAAGCTGACGCGCGAAGGACAGGACGCATACGCCCTTGAATCATTACGCCGCGCACAAAGCGCAATTGCAGATGGCGCGTTTAAGGCGGAAATCGTTCCGGTGACCGTTGCCACACGCAAGGGCGACATCATCGTCGACACCGACGAACAACCCGGCAAAGGCATGCCTGACAAGATTCCAACGCTCAAGCCAGCCTTTGCGAAGGACGGCACGATCACGGCCGCCACCAGTTCGTCGATTTCAGATGGTGCCGCCGCGCTTGTGCTATCGCGCCAATCGGTCGCCGACGCCAATGGGCAAAAGCCGATTGCGCGTATCGTCGCGCATGCGGCGCACGCGCAGGAGCCATCGGCATTCACCACCGCTCCGGTCGGTGCTATCAATAAATGCTTGGCCAAGGCTGGCTGGACCATCGCCGACGTTGACCTATTCGAAGTGAATGAAGCATTTGCCTGCGTCGCGATGTTTGCAATGCACGATCTGGGCATAGCGCATGACAAGATTAACGTTCATGGCGGCGCCACGGCATTGGGCCATCCCATTGGTGCATCGGGTGCGCGGATCATCACCACGTTGGTGGCCGCACTTCAACGCCATGGAAAGAAACGCGGCCTCGCATCGCTGTGCATCGGCGGCGGCGAAGCGACGGCTTTGGCGATCGAGCTTATTTGATCGATATAATTTGCGACCTTTGGGCCGTCGGAGAAATCCGGCGGCCCTTTGTTTTTTGCCGCGCGCAGGTTAAGCATGCGGCATGAATATCGTCTTCCTTCTCTTCGACAATGTCACGCAACTCGATTTCACAGGGCCTGTGCAATTCCTCTCGCGATTGCCGGGCGCGGATGTTCATGTCGTCAGCAAAACGGGCGCGGCGGTTACCACCGATAGCGGCTTTTCCATTCTGCCCAGATCCAGTTTCGCAGACTGCCCGCAGGCGGACATAATCTGCGTTCCGGGCGGCCATGGTGTACGCGATGCGATTGCTGATGCGCAGATCGTCGATTTCGTCCGCACGCAAGCGCGCGGGGCGCAATATATCACCAGCGTGTGCACCGGTGCCTTCATATTGGGCGCGGCCGATTTGCTGCGCGACAAAGAAGCCACATGCCATTGGGCTTACACACATTTGTTGCCGATGTTTGGCGCAACGCATCGCGCCGCGCGCGTGGTCCGCGATGGCAATTTGGTCACCGCAGGCGGCGTCACCTCGGGCATCGACTTCGCGCTTGAACTGATTTCAGACATTGCAGGCGAAGATGTTGCGCGCACCATTCAGCTCGCGCTCGAATATGATCCGGCACCGCCGTTTAGCGGCGGAACGCCGGCAAATGCACCTGATGCGATTCTGTCCAACCTACGCGCGCGCGTCTATGAAAAGGCCGCGACCGAGATGGAAAGCGCCATAAAAAAGATAATTTAACCCGTCAGTTAAATTCCCACTGGACGAAGCCTAATCAAGGGCATAGCCTTTCCGTCGAGGGGGAAAAATATGACAAATAAGCTTTGGTTCGCAGCCGCATTTGCTGGCGCGACATTATTATTGGGTTCTTGCCAAAAAATAGCAGGCCCGACCGATGTGCCCGCATTCGCTAAGATTAACGGTGATTATCTGAAAACCGGCGGTGATGGCTCAAACTGGGCGATGACGGGTTTCAATTATAATGAGCAACGGCACAGCCCGCTTACCCAAATTAACGACAGCAATGTGCAGGATCTGGGCATTGCCTGGTTCGTTGACTTGCCAGATGCGCGCGGGCAGGAAGCAACACCCGTGGTTGTCGACGGCAAAATGTTTGTCTCGACTGCCTGGTCCAAAGTATTCTCTTATGACGCCAAAACCGGCAAACCATTGTGGAGCTTCGATCCCGAAGTCGACAAAGCGCGCGGCGTCAAAGCCTGCTGCGACGTGGTCAACCGCGGCGTTGCGTTCTGGAAAGGCAGCGTTTTTGTCGGAACCATCGACGGACGTTTGATTTCCTTGGACGCCACCACGGGCAAGCAATTGTGGAGTGTCCAAACGCTTGACCTCAAATCCAACGGCACCATCACAGGCGTGCCACGGGTCGTAAAGGACAAGGTGGTTATTGGCTTTGGCGGCGCAGAGTTCGGCGCGCGCGGTTATGTGACCGCATATGACGCCGCGACCGGCAAACAGGCATGGCGTTTTTACACCACGCCCAATCCCAAGGGCGAGCCCGACAATGCCGCGAGCGATAAGATCTTAAAAACAGCGGCAAACAAAACATGGAGTGCCAAACCCAAAAAGGGTGACTGGCGCGAAAGTGGCGGCGGCGGCACCGTTTGGGACGCCATTGTTTATGATGCCGAGCTTGATCAATTGTACCTTGGCGTTGGCAACGGAAATCCGTGGAACCATGGGATTCGTTCCAATGGCGAAGGGGACAATCTGTTCCTGTCATCCATCGTCGCGCTTAAGCCTGACACGGGCGAATATGTCTGGCATTATCAGGAAACGCCAGCCGAAAGCTGGGATTACACCGCGACCCAGCCCATCATATTGGCGACGGAAACCCGCCGCGGCAAAGAACGCAAAGTTCTTTACCACGCGCCGAAGAACGGGTTTTTCTTCACCATTGATCGGCTGAACGGCAAGCTGTTGTCGGCAAACCCGTTCATCGACGGCATCACTTGGGCAACCGGCT
>NZ_JBILAF010000110.1:0-6933 GCF_044354325.1 Sphingorhabdus sp.
GGGCGCCCCTGCCTATGACAAGGTCCCTTCCAAATTTGCAGGATGGGGCGAAAGCCGTTTCCGCGACGCAGGGTTCCGCGTTGTGCCCGGCGCCGTCGCGCGGCGCGGCAGCTTCATCGGCAAGAATGTTGTGTTGATGCCCAGCTTTGTAAACATCGGCGCACGCGTTGATGAAGGTACTATGGTCGACACATGGGCAACTGTCGGAAGCTGCGCGCAAATTGGCAAAAATGTCCATCTGTCGGGCGGCGTTGGCATTGGCGGCGTACTTGAGCCGCTGCAGGCTGGCCCCGTCATCATTGAAGACAATTGCTTCATTGGCGCACGGTCAGAAGTTGTAGAAGGCGTCGTCATCGAAGAAGGCGCAGTGCTTTCGATGGGCGTTTTCATCAGTTCCACCAGCAAAATCATTGACCGAACAACCGGCGAAATCTTTGTCGGCCGCGTTCCGGCTTATTCGGTTGTTGTGCCAGGTTCGCTCCCGGGCAAAGCGCTTCCCGACGGCAGCCCGGGTCCAAATCTTTCCTGCGCGGTCATCGTGAAACGCGTCGATGCACAGACCCGCGCAAAGACCGCAATCAACGACCTGTTGAGGGATTAATTCGCCGAACCGAGTAGGGACGATCAAAACGGACTTGCAATTCGGACGGATTTACTCCAGATGATGCGGGCGGACCGGGCCCCTCTGGCGCTTCGCTTCTTCGGAAGGAACGTGATGTCGGCCGCATCGGATGTTTCCGGTGCACTGGTCAGGCGGTCTTCAAACCCCCCGAAATACGCTCGTCTGTGCCCGGAACATCCGATTGAACTTAAACAATGTTCAAGAGGATGTAGTGATGACTTTTTCGTCATTTCGATTGATGCAATATCACCAAAAAATTGATCGCGAACTGCGCGCCGAAATTTCTCGGCGCTGGCCAGACGTGTTTCGGATCCAAAAACTGAAACGGCTGAAGCTAGCGATCAAGGATCGGTTAGCGCGCCACGCGCATACCTCCTTTGGCCGTCGTCTACGCCTTAAAAGGGCTTAATATTTGAAAGCTGACGCCGTGCGCGTTTAAATCTGCGCGGCGTCGGCACGTACAATACAGGGAATGATTTCATGGAATTTTTGATGATGGACTGGTTGGGCACACCGGTTTGGTTCTGGTTGGCCTTTATCGGCATCGTGATCACGCTCACCGCGTTTGACCTTGGCATTTTGCACAAGGAAGACAAAGAGATGGGTATCGCCGAAAGCCTTAAGCTGTCGGCGTTTTACATCAGTATTGCGATGCTGTTCGGCCTTTGGGTCTGGTTCCAAAAAGGGACCGACATGGGCATGAAATATTACACGGGCTTTTTCATCGAAAAGGCGCTGTCGATTGATAATGTCTTTGTCATCAGCCTGATTTTCACCTTCTTCGCGATTCCACGAAAGTACCAATACCGCGCATTGCTATGGGGCATTATCGCCGTCATCGTCTTGCGTGGCCTGATGATTGCCGCGGGCGCTGCCATTGTGCAGGAATATTATTGGACGCTGTATATCTTCGCGGCTTTCCTAATTGGAACCGGCATCAAGATGCTGTTTTCTGGCGATCAGGAAATGGACGTCGCCAAGAACCCGGTGGTCAAATTTATTTCCCGGCATATGCGGGTGACCAAAGAGCTTCATGACGAGAAGTTCTTTGTGAAGGTACCAGATGACAAGACCGGCAAGATGGTGCGCGCTGCGACGCCATTGTTCCTCGCGCTGGTCGTTATCAACCTCGCCGACCTCGTGTTCGCAGTGGACTCGGTACCGGCAATCTTTGCCATCACCACCGACACGTTCATTGTGTACACGTCAAACATCATGGCGATTTTGGGCCTGCGCGCCTTGTATTTCGCACTCGCCGCGATGGTCCATCGTTTCCATTATCTTAAATATGCGCTGGCATTGGTTCTGGTCTTCATCGGTTCAAAGATCTTTGTTTCAGACTTTGTGATGGACGGCGACAAGTTCCCGCCCGTCCTGAGCCTGGGCGTCACCTTTGGCCTGATTTTAGGAGGCATATTCTTTTCGCTCTGGAAAACGCGCGGACAGGATCAATCACATCACACGCTTTAGTTTTTACTTTAGCGACGAAGAGGAGAAAACTGAGATGAATAAACTTATGTTAAGTGCAGTTGCAGTTGCATCGGTAATCGCCATTCCGGCTCAGGCTAAAACCGCGGCACCCATGCAGTGCGCGGCCGTCAACCAAGCGCAAGTGGAATCGCTGTTCAATGATTTCAACAACGCTTGGGCATCCAAAAATCCGGACACGGTCACCAGCTTGTTCACAAAGGACGCAGTCCTGCTGGCGACCGTTTCCAACACGCCACGCACCGACCATGCGGCTATTCGTGACTATTTCGTCGGTTTCCTAAAACCCAGCCCAGTTGGAACCATCAACAGCAGCACGGTCAAGATCGGTTGCAACATGGCAGCACGGCTCGGCACTTGGACGGTAACCGTAACGGACCCGTCAACGGGTGCGAAAACAGACATCAAGGCCCGTTATTCGTTCATCTATCGTATTGAAGATGGAAAGTGGAAAATCGACCATCTGCACTCGTCGATGATGCCTGAAAAAGCTGGCTAACGCCGGTCCTTCGTCGGCGCATTAAAGTCGGACGGTTTGTTGGCAATCCATGCCACGAACCGTCCGATTTCTTCATGCGCCAACAACGCATCAGCGGTTGCAAAACGCTTTTCGAGATCGCTGTTGGTGAAATTGGCATGAATGGTGCGATGGCAAATCGGATGCACCGGCTGCCGTTCCTTGCCACCCCGGCTCTTGGGCACAGGATGATGCCATTCGGTTACCTCACCCATCGGGCGCGAACACAGCCAGCAGGTTACTTCGGGCGCAATGGACTCTTCGTCAGAGTCATAAAAATCGCGATTTTTTCGCGCCATTGTCGCCGCTCCGTAACCTGCCAGATAACCGCAATCAGTTCTTGCCTGTTCCCAGCAAATCCAACGCGGCGGCCGTCATCGCTTCGATGCCCAAGCGGACCGACGGTTCGGGATCGATCTTGAACAAGGGCGAATGGTGACCGGCCACGGCTGGTCCGCCATTTTTCGCAGCCGCAATCCATTCGGGATTTGTCCCGCCGACCGCGAAATAATATCCCGGGATGCCAAATTGCTGATCCACGAAGAACGCGAAATCCTCTGCGCCCATATTCGTCTGGCGGAATGGCACAACAACATCGCTACCCAATGCCGTCGCAATTGCACCGTTCAAGCGACGGGCAAGCGCAGCGTCATTGACGGTGACGGGCGTGCTTTCGTTGACCTTTACGATAGGTAGTTTGTCATTGGGCAGGCCGTGCGCCGCGCCAATACCCTTTGCCACACGCTCAATCGAAGCAATCAGCTGATCGCGAACGGCTTGGCTATTGGCACGCACGGTCACCTGTAAATCGGCATATTCCGAAATGATGTTATGCTTGGTGCCAGCGTGGAATGCGCCAACGGTAATCACGCCAGCGTCCAACGGGCCCTTTTCGCGGCTGATGATCGACTGAAGGCCGACAACGATCTGCGACGCGATGTAGACGGGGTCACGGCCAAGATGCGGCGCAGCGCCGTGCGTGGCGATACCGGGAACGCGGATGTCGACGCTGTCCGCGGACGAATATTGAATGCCTTCCGATGCTGCGATTTTACCGGTTTCCAATTCTGCTGCCACATGGAAGGCAAGGGCGTAATCGGGCTTGGGGAAACGGGTGTATAGACCGTCCTGAACCATCGCCTTGGCACCGCCAACGCGCTCTTCAGCGGGTTGAACGATGAACAGGATCGTGCCTTTCCACCGGTCTTTCATGCGCGCCATTTGCCGTGCCGTGCCGAGCAAAGAGGTAATGTGCACATCATGGCCGCAGGCATGCATGACGGGCATTTCAAGGCCATCAACACCAACCTGTCTGACGGTCGAGCTGTTGGCGAGGCCCGAACGTTCCTGCACGGGCAATCCGTCCATGTCCGCACGGACAAGCACGACGGGACCATCGCCATTTTTCAGCATGCCGACAACGCCGGTTCCGCCAACCTTTTCAGTCACGATCATGCCAGGCACGGTGCGCAGTTCCTGTGCCATCCGGGCGGCAGTCTTATATTCGCGGAACGACAGTTCAGGGTTGCGGTGGAAATGGTCCCACAGGCTGGCGAGCGACTTGTCATAGTCTGCCTTGACGGCATCCGCATAATCGGGGCGGGCCGCAGCTGGTGTAGCCATCAGTGCGCTTGTCAAAAGCGCGCCCAATAAAGTTTTTTTCATCATAATCATTGTCCCCCATTGTATCTGTTATGCGGCGGCTCAAATGTCCCCTGTTGGGTGAGGCCGCTTCGGTTTGAATGCTACGCTATCACGGGCACCGGTCAAAGCAATGCCCGACGGGTGAAAATTCATCGACCATCGTCACGTAGCGGTAAAATCCCTTGCCTTGCGCCGGATTAATCCAAAACCCGGCACGCAGCGAATATGCCTCACCGACATGGCCAAACCATCGATTGCCCGCATTGTCCTCCAACCAATGCACGCCAAGGCCATATGCCGTGAAATAGCCTTTGTCGTCATCGCCATTTGAACCATTGAACGTCCATACTGGCCCTGTCATTTCGGCGAAGCTTTTTTTCGACAATAATGGTGCGCCCTGACGCAAAAGCAGTTGGCCCACTTTGGCAAGGTCGCGCGCCGAAATGCGCAGGCCGCCTTGCGGGCTGAACGCCGAACCATTGCGCCCAAGAACGTACAGCGCATCGACATCACAACTGCCATTGGTGGCAGGATACACCGCGCAAGGGTCAGGCCCCTTCATGGCGGCATCACGGGCCAAATCGCCATTTGGGCGCAACAAAGTGACCGCTTGCGCACGCCGTCCCTCGCTGCACCCCGCGCCCCAATTGTAGCAGGCATCAAGCCCAAGCGGTGTCAGCACCAGCCGCGCCATCAACCGGTCAAACCGCTCGCCCGTGGCGCTTTCCAGCACCGCCGCGATCACGGGCGAATTGATATTGGCATAGGAAAAATAGCTTCCCGGTGGGTGGGCAGCATCCCACGCTTTTGGGTTGGCAATGACGTCGGACAGCTGGCCATCCAGCGGCACGATATAATCGACAGAATCGCGCAGCCCGCTTTGGTGGGACAGCAAGGCGCGCATCGTCACCGGCACATCGGGGAAGGCCGGATTGCGTACCGGCCACCCCAGATAAAGACCGACATCACGGTCAAGATCAAGCACGCCCTGTTCCGCCAGCCGCATCGCCCCAATGGCCACCACCAGTTTCGAGATCGAAGCAACGCGCGCAGGGTCATCCAGCGTTACCGCACGGCCTGCCACACCAGCATCGCCTTGCGCGGCAACGTGCGTGATGCCGTCAGCGGTAAAATCAACCCGCACCTCCGCCGCCGCAGGAAGCACGCGTTCAGCCGAGGCAGGCGTTGTTGCACAGCCGCCAAGCGCCGCCGTACACAAAGACAAAGCCGCGATGAGAGGCGCGAGCCGCGTCCTGTTCCAAGACAGTCTCATCCCCTGCATCATGCCGCCGGACAGGCGCCTACATATTCGCCGGTTGCTTTGCCCTGCATCTTCACCTTGCCAATCATCGGCAGACGGACATCGAACTTGCTGTCATAATTGAATGCGGTTTCGCCCATGACGCCCGCAAGCTCCATGTCGACACTGCCCATGCCGTCCATGCCGCATGACAGCTTCAACCGGACATTTTGGCCCGAAACGTCAAATGCCTTATACACGCATTTCTCCGCGCCATTGCCGCCAAAGAAATCCGCACTTGGCTTTTTGGCTTCTGCCTCCGTCAGGCAGCTACGGCTCGACGCGCCCTTGGCGACCTCATCCATGATCTGCTGCTTTTCCGCTTTGCCCAGCGTCGGCACGTCAATGTCGGTGAAGACAAACTTGGTTTCCCACTGCCCGGCCTTCATCGGGATGAACGCGTCATAATCCATTTCGGCGGCGCGCTCTTTGTTGTCCGTGTCGGCGCCTTTGTCCGAACAGGCTGAAATCGCCAACGCCGCAACGCCCAATAAAAGGAACTTGTGCATGGGTTGTCTTTCTCGCTCTGTTGTCATGTCCGTCTTGTGTCCCTGACTTATCAAAAAGGCAACAGGCGATCAAAACCCCTTTTGTGGTTTTGGTGTTCCTTGGCACAAGTGACAACATAGACCACGTTTTTCAGATAAAGGCGCCACACACTCTTGCCCTTGCACCCGCTACAGCACATATAGCGAACATGGCTGAATTGATTATCCGCCGTGGGCTGGAAGAACCGGACACGGTTGGCAGCTTCACCCCGCACAGGCCGGAACGCCCGTCAAAGCTTGAAGGGGGTCGCCCTTTCAAAATCGTTTCCGATTATGAACCCGCGGGCGACCAGCCAACCGCAATCAAAGAATTGGTGACGACTGCGCTGACCGGTGAAAAGAATCAGGTCCTTTTGGGCGTCACCGGTTCCGGTAAAACCTTTACCGTTGCGAAAGTTATTGAGGCGTTGCAACGGCCCGCACTGATCCTTGCACCGAACAAGATTTTGGCGGCGCAGCTGTACGGCGAATTTAAAAGCTTCTTCCCCGACAATGCCGTCGAATATTTCGTCAGTTATTATGACTATTACCAGCCCGAGGCCTATGTCCCGCGCAGCGACACCTATATCGAAAAGGAATCGAGCGTAAACGAAGCCATTGACCGCATGCGCCATTCGGCGACGCGGTCGTTGCTTGAACGCGATGATGTTATCATCGTTGCCTCTGTGTCGTGTATTTACGGCATCGGTTCGGTGGAAACCTATTCGGCGATGATATTCGACCTGAAAGCAGGCGAAAGCGTTGATCAGCGCGAATTGATCCGCAAGCTCGTCGCGTTGCAATATAAGCGCAACGACACCGGCTTTGCCCGCGG
>NZ_JBILAF010000019.1:0-25719 GCF_044354325.1 Sphingorhabdus sp.
TGCATGCGTTGAAGCCGCAAGCCGTTTTGCCCACTGCGCATGGGCGTCAGCACCTGCCTGACCGGTTGCGCGCCACGCGTCCAGAATATCGGCAGGAATTTCAAACGCCGGATAGGGCCAGTTAATTGCAGCCCGCGTCGCGACGATCTCGTCTGCACCCAATGGGCTACCATGCGGCGCTTTTGTGCCTTCCTTATTTGGGGAGCCCTTACCGATTAGCGTCCGGCAGGCAATCAACGATGGACGATTATCTGCAAGCGAAGCCTTAATCGCGCGCTCTATGTCGTTGAAATCATGGCCATCACATGCCTCAACATGCCATCCGCTTGCACGATAGCGTGCGGCGACGTCTTCACTGGTCGACAAGTCAGTCGCACCATCGATGGTGATGCGGTTATCGTCCCAGAATACGATCAAACGGCCGAGACCCAAATGTCCGGCAAGCCCGATCGCTTCATGATTGATGCCTTCCATCAGGCAACCGTCGCCCGCGACGACCCATGTCCGGTGGTCAACCAAATCGTCGCCAAAACGCGCATTCAGGTGCCGTTCTGCAACAGCCATGCCCACTGCCATGGCAAGCCCCTGCCCCAGCGGACCTGTGGTGCATTCAACGCCATCAATCAAAAAATTCTCTGGATGGCCAGCACATGGGCTACCCAACTGACGGAAATTTTTAATGTCTTCGATGCTCGGGCTTGCATAGCCCGTGAGATACAGGGTCGCGTAAGCGAACATTGATCCGTGCCCAGCGGACAGCACGAAACGGTCACGATCGGCCCAATCAGGCGCTTTTGGATCAAATTTCAGGAACTTCGAATAGAGTACCGTTGCGACATCGGCCATGCCCATCGGCATGCCGGGATGGCCGCTATTTGCGGCCTGTACAGCATCCATGGCCAGCGCCCGGATTGCATTGGCCATTTGCTGTTCAGTAACGGTCATGTTCTATCCCCACAAAATACTCCTGATTGGGAGCGGGAGGCGGGCGCATACAACATATGCGATACCGCCGAGTCGTTTGGTGCCAACCCTTTGCGGACGCAAGCGCGCAGCGTCAAGGGACGGGCGCGCATTTCCTGCGGGGAATCTGCCATCCATTGTGCTTTGATGCATTTGCATGACATCTTTAGTCTGTTACACCGTCTCATCAAAAGGATGTAAGCCATGGCAGATGAACGATTAATTGTTGCGATTGGCCGCATAGAGCGCGCGCTTTCACGGGTGGAAAAGCTGGCAAAGGCGCCAGCGAACGCGCCTGACGCCGAACTGGCGGATCGCCATGAACGCCTCAAGAAAGAGACGTTGGACGCCATTCGCGGCATCGACCAATTATTATCAGGAGCCAATTGATGGCTGAAGTAAAACTTTCCATCGCTGGCCGCCAATACTCCGTGGCGTGCAATGACGGCGAAGAAACGCGGTTGCTGGCCTTGGGCGCAATGGTTGATGAAAAGGCGCGGGAAGCTGGCGGCGGCTCAGGCGGCCTAAATGAAACCCGCAGCCTTTTGTTTTCGGCGCTACTGCTGGCCGACCGCCTGCATGACATGGCGAGTGGAACGCCGGTTGTTACGGATAGTGCTCCGGCAGTCGACAAATCGTCACAAGTCGCCGAAGCTTTAGAAGGCTTGGCCAGCAGACTAGAAAATCTGGCACTAAGGCTTGAGAATTAACTTTAGACGCCTATATTAAACATGGCGGAACTGCCCGGTACGAGCTGATGAGAACATCCCTGAGGCGATTATTTATCTAAGGGAGCTGTCCCTGCCTGGGCCATTTGGGCAACCTTAAGGTCCAGATCACACGGTGCCCACCTGACGTGCTGGCGTCAGAGGATATTCCGGAAAACGACCCATGGTGGTTCCGCCAACCGATTTCGGGAAATGCTGTGACTTCAATGTTAGACAAACCAACACAGCGCGCCGCGTTTCGGCAAATTCGCGATTCGTACGTCAATGGTTTGACGGCACAGGACCGATCGCTGGCCTTTTCTAAAATCCCCAGCCCCTTAGCCAAATTTTTAATGCCCGGTAAAATAGTGGCGGGCTATGTCGCAAAGGGATCTGAAGTCGATCCCGCGGCGATCCTTGCACAAGCGCATGCCATGGGCTGCGACCTTGCCCTGCCCTATGTAACCAGCAAAAGCGCACCCATGCGGTTTTTACGCTGGTCGCCCTATGACGACCTTGTCCCCGGCGCATTCGGCCTTCTGCAGCCTGCTGAGACGGCCCCTGAGTGTAAACCCGATATAGTTCTTGTTCCCATGCTGGCCTATGACGACAGGCTCATCCGGCTTGGCCAGGGTGCGGGGCATTATGACCGCGCACTCAGCGTGCTGGATGATTCCATCGCCATCGGCCTTGCCTGGTCGGTTCAATTCACCTCTGTACTCGCATCGGACATCTGGGACGTCCCGCTCGATGCCGTGCTGACAGAAAAATCCTGGATAACATTATGAATGGACCACAGAAGCAACCGACATGGCGTAAGCCCGCGGGCATGCTGGCAATATTGCTGATTATTCTGGTTTGGGCGGTGCTGATTGTCAGCGCGTCTGAATTCATCGGCCAACTGCACATATTATTGCAGAGCGTCATTTATTTGATCGCCGGCGTGATCTGGATTGCGCCAATGCGGCCACTGATGATCTGGATGGAAACAGGATCGTTCCGCGCACCACCTACAACCTGATTTTCAGGGAAGTGGCGCGAGTGACGGGGCTCGAACCCGCGACCTCCGGCGTGACAGGCCGGCGCTCTAACCAACTGAGCTACACCCGCTAACTTGCGGTGGGGGCGCACTATAAGCGGCGCAAGATTCTGTCAACGGCATTTGTCGTAAAAGGTCGTTTTCGGGCAAATGAATTCCAAGCCCGGCCTTTTCACCACCAGCATCTCGACGTACAAATTTTAATCGGCAAATAGCAAAACGGGCGTTTCCATAAGCTTTTTCAACGCCTGAACATAATTGGCCGCATCCCAACCGTCGACAACACGATGGTCGCAGCTGATCGACAGGTTCATCAATTTACGTGCCTCGATTGTGTCGCCGACAAACATCGGACGCTCGACAATCTTGTTGGGCCCGATAATCGCGACTTCAGGTCGGTTGATGACAGGCGTGGTCGCAATGCCGCCCAAGGGGCCAAGTGACGTCACTGTAAGCGTGGAGCCCGACAGCTCCTCACTTTTCGCTGCGCCGCTCCGCGCAGCGTCGGCAAGGCGCGCAATTTCCGTTGCAAGCTGCCAGATATTTCTGTCCTGCGCATCGCGGATGACAGGGACCATTAACCCGGCATCGGTTTGGGTTGCCATGCCCAAATGCACAGCGCCATGAAGCGTCACCACGCCATTTTCGTCGTCATAGCGGGCGTTGATCATCGGGAATTGCGGTATGGTCTTGCAGATCGCGACGATAAGCAATGGGAGCATCGTCAGCTTCGGCCTTGCGCCGCGATTGGCGTTTAGGTCGGCGCGCATCGCTTCAATCGCGGTGACGTCAATTTCTTCGACATAAGTAAAATGCGGGATGTGGCGCTTTGACGCGGCCATATTGTCCGCGATACGTCGGCGCATTCCGATGACTTTGACATTTTCGTCGTCACGGCGCGCGCTGATATGTGATGCGCGATAGCCCTGCCCGCTTCCATAGGCCAAAAAAGCGTCGAGATCTGCGTGCCGGACATGCCCACCTGCCGCCTTGACGTCAGTCAACTCTACGCCGAGTTCCTTGGCACGTTGGCGCACTGCAGGCGACGCCGTAATCTTATGGTCGGCGCTTATGCTGGGTGACTGGGCCGGCGCAGCGGAAGGTCTTTCCTGCACGACCGCTGGTTCAGTAGCGACTGGCTCAGGCGCATGTGGCAGCTCGTCTTCGACCGTGGCAACCGCTTCTACCTGTACCGTGCGTTCCCCCTGACTGACGTCAGTCGCGGTTTCAATCTCCACCAACATGGATCCGATGGCGATGACATCGCCCGCCTCGCCAGCAACCTTAGTCACGACGCCCGCCACCGGGCTTTCCATTTCGACGGTTG
Organism: Sphingorhabdus sp.; assembly: GCF_044354325.1. Taxonomy (GTDB): domain Bacteria; phylum Pseudomonadota; class Alphaproteobacteria; order Sphingomonadales; family Sphingomonadaceae; genus Sphingorhabdus_B. Next base: position 4,037 of record NZ_JBILAF010000019.1, read on the forward strand.
CTTTGTCCGTCATCATGTCCGCCAAAGGCTGGTCTTCAGAAATCTTGTCGCCAACCTTTACATGCCATGCAACGATTTCCGCCTCGGCTATGCCTTCACCAATATCCGGTAAGTTAAATGTGAATATGGGCATAAAGTCAGTCCTTCATGATCTTGTCAAATGCGCGGGCGAGGCGCACGGGGCCGGGGAAATATGCCCATTCAAGGCTGTGTGGATATGGCGTATCAAATCCTGTCACGCGCTCAATTGGTGCCTCCAGATGATAGAAGCACCGTTCCTGCACCTGCGCAGCCAATTCCGCGCCAAAGCCGCTGGTACGCGTCGCTTCATGCACAACCATACAGCGGCCCGTTTTCTTGACCGATGCCTCAATGGTTTCGATGTCCAGTGGCAGCAATGTCCGCAGATCGATGATTTCGGCGTCAATGCCATGCTCGGCGACAACGGCTTTCACAACATGCACCATCGTTCCGTAGGTCAGGACGGTGACAGCCTCCCCTTCCCGCACAACAGCAGCCTTGCCTAAGTCGATGCGATAATAGCCTTCTGGAACGGCGCTGCCGTCATGTTTGGACCATGGTTCGACCGGACGGTCATAATAGCCGCTGAAGGGGCCATTATAGATCCGCTTGGGTTCAAAAAACACGACGGGGTCATTGTCTTCGATCGCGGCAATCAGCAGCCCCTTGGCATCATAAGGTGTCGCGGGAATAACCGTCTTAATCCCGCAGACATGCGTGAACAGGCTTTCGGGGCTTTGGCTATGCGTCTGGCCGCCAAATATACCGCCGCCAAAGGGCGAACGCACGGTCATGGGACAAATAAAGTCATTGGCGGAACGATAGCGCATGCGCGCGGCCTCACTGACCAACTGGTCGAGACCGGGGTAGATGTAATCGGCAAACTGAATCTCGGGCACTGGACGCAGGCCATAAGCCGCCATGCCGACGCCAACGCCGATGATCCCGCACTCGCTGATGGGCGTATCAAAAACCCGGGTTTTGCCATGCTTTTTCTGAAGCCCCGCAGTTGCGCGGAACACGCCGCCGAAATAGCCGACGTCTTCGCCCATGATGACAACTTCGGGGTCTTTCGCCAGCATCACGTCGAGTGCGCTATTGATTGCCTCAATCATGTTCATCGTTTTGGTGGCAGGCTCAGACATCAGCGCGCCTCCCATTCAGGGCCAAATTTGTCGCGTTGTTCTTCCAACATCTGTTCGCATTGTTCTTTCAAATGCCATGGCATTTCTTCGAACACATCTTCGAACATGCTTTCCATTGGGTGATGCAGGCCGTGGCCTAAAATCCCGTTCTGCTCCGCCTCTTTCTGGGACGCCTTTACGAAATCCGACAGTTCCAGAATGAGCGCCTCATGCTGTTCGTCACTCCATGCACCGATCGCTACCAAATGGTCCTTAAGGCGCGTCACAGGGTCGCCCAGCGGCCACAGGGCATATTCCTCCGCCGCACGGTACGCGCCGGGGTCATCCGACGTCGAATGCCCTTCGCCGCGATAGGTGAAATATTCGATCAATGTTGGCCCACCATTGGTGCGCGCGCGGTTGGCCGCCCATTGCATAGCGGCGAAGACGGCCAGCGCATCATTGCCGTCCACGCGCAGTCCAGCGATGCCATAACCAATGGCACGTGCGGCGAACGTTGTCCGCTCACTCCCCGCAAAACCGGAGAATGACGAAATCGCCCACTGGTTGTTCACGACCTGAAAGATAACCGGCGCATTATATACGGCGGCAAATGTCAGCGCGCTGTGGAAGTCACCTTCCGCGGTCGACCCATCACCACACCAAACGGCCGAGATGCGCGTATCGGCGCGCGATGCAGAAGCCATGGCCCAGCCTACTGCCTGTGGGTATTGCGTTGTCAGGTTGCCCGAAATACTGAAGAACCCGTAATCCTTGGCGGAGTACATGATGGGCAGCTGGCGTCCCTTCAGACGATCGCCACTGTTCGAATAAATCTGGTTCATCATATCAACCAGCGGATAATCTCGCGTAATCAGAATGCCTTGCTGGCGATAGCTTGGAAAACACATGTCATCCGAATGCAGCGCCATCGTAGTTGCAACCGACGTCGCTTCTTCGCCGAAAGACTTCATATAGAAACTGGTTTTGCCCTGCCGCTGTGCCCGGAACATGCGGTCATCAAAGGCGCGCAATAGCAACATCTTGCGCAGCATGGCGCGCAGCGTATCTGCATCGAGCCCGGGGTTCCAACTGCCAACGGCGCGATTATCATCGCCCAAGACGCGGACAAGACCATAAGCGAGCGCATGTATGTCCGCCGGGCTGGCGTGCTCATCGGGGCGCGAGATTGCGTCAACCTCAGGGACAATGATGTCGCTAAAATCGGCCTTATCGCCCGGACGGAACTTGGGTTCCGGCACATGCAGATGAAGCGGCGCGAGATTGTCCTTGATACCGTGCACCATCACCATCTCCGCAGTTACGTACCCGAAACGACTCAGGTAGTTTATTATCTACGGTTGTTATAATATTTCAAATGAGTGTTTAGGTCAATATAGCTGTCCTAATGCGCAATTAGACCGCAACAGGCGCAGAGATGTGGGATTGCGGATGATAATCCGACACTTCAAAATCATCGATGCGGAAGTCAAAAATGCTGTCGGGCGTGCGCAAAAGCTTTAGCTTGGGGTTGCCAGACGGCGTGCGGCTCAACTGCTCCTCAACCAAAGGTGCATGGTTCAGATATAAATGCACGTCGCCACCCTGCCAGATCAGCTCGCCCGCCTTATACCCACAGACCGCAGCGAGCATCCGCGTCAACAAAGCAGCAGAAAATGCATTGAACGCAAATCCCAATCCAAGGTCGCACGAACGCTGAAACAATATGCAGCTCAAGACATTGTCCGCGACATGGAACTGGTAAGTCTTGTGGCAAGGCGGAAGCGCCATTTGGTCGAGCTCGGCAACATTCCAGCCTTCGATGATGTGGCGGCGCGACCCCGGGTTATTCTTCAAACTTTCAACCAGCAGACTGACCTGATCGATGCCCTTTTCGGCACGCCGGAATAGCCCGTTGTCGGTGGCCTCATAACGCGGCCAGTTGACCCATTGCGCGCCATAGACTGGCCCCAAATCGCCCCATTGCGCGGCAAAGGCATCATCTTCGACAATGCGCTGTTCAAATGCCTCTTGAGTGATCTCTTCGCCCGTTTCGCGCCGATATCGCGCCAAAGGCCAGTCGGACCAGATTTTGACATTCTGTTGAAGCAAGGGCTGGATATTTGTGTTGCCGGTCAAAAACCATAGCATCTCCCGCGCCGCTGTTTTCCAGTACACCCGCTTGGTGGTCAACAGCGGGATAGCATCGTCCGCCAGCGAAAAGCGCATGGTGGCGCCGAACAACGCTTTGGTGCCAACACCAGTCCGATCGCGCTGAACAGCACCCTCGGTCCAAATGCGGCGCATCAACGATAGATATTGCTCTTCATAATGTGGCGTGCTGTGCATGCCCCACTGCTAAGGCCAGCGCATGTTTTTGGCAACTGTCGGAATCCAAACACCTTCGGTCAGGTGCACGGGCTAATAGCCCGCGAAATACGAATAGCGGTTTAACCATTCCTTGAGGTTATGCCGATACCGCCGTGCCATGCATGCGCGCATTGTCATTGTAGACGACAGATCGACCAACTTACGCATTTACGCGCAATATGTTGCGATGATGGGTCCGGAGTTCTCCGCGAAGTGTTTTCACAGCGCGATTGACGCTTTGCAATGGCTTGAGACCGAGACCGCAGACCTGCTTGTGGTCGACTACCGCATGCCCGACATGAACGGTGCGGAATTTATCAGCAAAATCCGTTCACGTACTGTTGGCGCGCATATTCCTGCGATCATCATTACGGCACGGCAAGACCGGGAATGCCGCATTACAGCGCTGGATGCCGGCGCGACCGACTTTTTGCAATCGCCCGTATCCCATATCGAATTTCGCGACCGCGCATTATTGCTCTTGGGCCAGCACTATCGGCAGCAAGAGCTCAAGCAATCGCTTGAGGCCAATCGGACAGGCGCAGATAGCACGGACGGCGATGATAAAGGCGGCAAGTCGATGCTGGAGCAAATCATCGACACGACGCCGATTTTGATCAACGCGACGGACCGAAACGGTAAATTCCTGTTTTTAAATTCCTATCAGGCAGCGCTGTTCGGTCGCGACCCCGATCAACTGGTCGGCCGTCCCATTTCGGACATCATGGAACGCGAATTGCTTGAACGCGAAACGCGCAGGAATAGCGTCATTTTAGAAACGGGAAACTCGCTACCTAATTTCGAAGAAAAATATGTAAGTGAAGGCATTGATCTGATTTTTCACTGCAACAAATCACCGCTGCGGAACAAAGATAACCAGATCATAGGCGTCCTGACGACCGGCCTTGATATCACGGCGCGTAAATTTGCCGAAGAGCACCGGACGCATCTCGCCTTGCATGATATGCTCACGGGGCTTCCCAATCGCACATTACTTGCCCAATGGATGCGCACCGCTATCGATGAGAGCAAGGCAAGCGGCAAGGTTGCGGCGCTGTTGCTGCTCGACCTCGACCGATTTAAAGTCATAAACGATACGCGCGGGCACCAGACAGGCGATGTTTTGCTGCGTCAAGTCGCTGAACGTCTTACCTCCGCCCTGGACAGCAATGGCTTTGCCGCGCGCATCGGCGGGGACGAATTCGCCATTGTTCTTCAAAATCTGGAGGACAACAGTAGCGCCGCAGCCGTGTGCACCAAGCTGCTCGCAACAATCGGTGATCCCTATATGATAGGCGGGGTTGAGCAGCTCATCGGTGGCAGCATTGGTATCGCGCTTATTCCCGAAGATGGTACCTCCCCCGACGAACTGCTGCGTCTGGCGGACCTTGCCATGTATGAGGCCAAATCCTCTGGCCGAAATTGCTTCTGCTTTTTTTCCCCGCACATGAACCACATCGCGCAATTGAATGCAGGCATCGAGAGCGACCTGCGTGACGCGCTCATCAGCGATCAATTGTTCCTGGAATATCAGCCGATCGTCGATACAGCGTCAGGCGATTATGTAGGCCTTGAGGCTCTATTGCGTTGGAACCATCCGGTCAGGGGACGTTTGTACCCGTCCGATTTTATCAAAGTGGCCAATGACTCCGGCTTAATTGGCCGTATCGGCACATGGGTCATTGAAGCCGTGTGCAAACAGATTGCGTTGTTTGCCGAAGAAGGCATTGATCTACCACATATAGCCGTCAACGTATCGCCCAAGCAGTTTGAATATGCCGCCATGTGTTCCGAAATACTCGATCTGGCCGCGAAATATGCCATTCCACCCGGCAAGCTGGCGATTGAAATTACCGAAGAGCTGTTAATTGACAACAGCCCAAAGGTGCGCGAGCAATTGGCAACTTTACGCGCGGGCGGCATTCAAATTTCGATCGACGATTTTGGCACGGGCTATTCATCACTTCAATATTTGCGAGACCTGCCGGCCACCCGTTTAAAAATTGACCAAACCTTCATCTCGCGGGTCGAAACGTCGGCAACGGATCGCGCCATCATCTCCACTATCGGCCATTTGGCCCATGCGCTGAATATGCGGGTCGTCGCAGAGGGCGTTGAGACAGAGGCACAGTTCACGCTGCTACGCGCTTCCGGTTGCGATGAGGTTCAAGGATATCTGATGGGGCGTCCGCTTTCTGTCCATAACCTCCATCGTCTTTTTAAGGACGGTGCCCAGCCATTCAGGCTAGCGGCAAAATGAGGTCCTTTGTGAGAAAGCTGCGCGGTGATGTAACGCCTGAACAGGATATCCTGCGCAACCGAACCGCAATAGGCAGTACGCACCGCGTCGAAATACCATCGGCCACGCGCTACACGCCCAAACGTGTATTGGTGGCGGATGACAACCGGACGAACCGAAATGTCCTAGCCGCCATTTTGGAAGCTGCTGGCCATATAGTTGTCATGGTCACGGACGGCGACGAAGCGCTTGAGGAAATGAAAAAGGGTGGCATCGATATATTGCTGATCGACGTGAACATGCCGCGACTTAACGGCATCGACACCTGTTCCATATGGCGTAAGCGTGAAGGCGGACGAAACCACCTGCCGATCATCGGCGTAACAGCCGATGCAACCTCAGAAACGGAGATCAAGTGCCGAAACGCCGGAATGGATATGCGCATCACTAAGCCAGTAGATGCGCAAATACTTCTCACCACCATCGAGAAATATTGCTGCGTCGACACGAATGGGCCGTTAATTCAGCAGGCATTGCCAATCGATCCATTGCATAAAGTCGTACCCATCTTTGGAGATGTTCCATCCGCGGACGCGCCAATCGACGAAGTTCAAATCCAGTATCTTCTGTCTATCGGAGATCAGGCATTCTTGAATACGATGATTGAAGGCTTTGTCGAGGATGTCGAACAAACGCTGGGTCCCTTGCGTAAAGCGGTTGCGGACGGCGATGTTTCCGAATTCCGCTTCTGCGCACATGCATTCAAAAGTTCCGGCAACAACATGGGCGCCCGTTCACTGTCGCGGCTATGTGCGCAGCTTGAAAAAGTCAGTGAAGCCGACTTCTTGGAACATCGATTTTCCTATCTTCAGGAAATGGAACAGGAAGCCGCAACGGCGGTCGATGCCCTTAAGTCAGATGTGTATTTCACGCCAAATGGCGTCACTGCACAGGCGGGCTAACGCTCCGAAGGCCACGCTGCATCGGACAGCGACATCGCTATTTTGACCGAAGACGATCCGCCGCGGGCCAATAAACGGCGGGCTCAGCCGCCAAACTCTGCGGATTACGTATGTTATAATCGAAAATATCCGGCCCGCGTTCGCGGTCTTCTATAAAAAATGTCCCAACCCTTCTCGGGTTGTCGCTTCTGGTCGCTATCATCAACGCAATCGATTATTGTGACCAATCAATCTCGTTGGGCTTGGCGATGCATCGCCAGTAACTGCACGATACACCCATGCGGTGTCCACGGTTAAACGGGAGAAGAAATCCATGAAAATACGCAACATCGCCCTCGTCGCGTTGCTTGCCGCCACATCACCAGTGGCCCTCGCATCTGCGGCACATGCCGAAACGGCTGAACCAAAAGCGGAATGGTGGCCAAAGAAGGTCGACTTGACTGCGCTGCGCCAAAATGAAGCGCGCGCGAACCCTTATGGTGACGACTTCAACTATGCTGCTGAATTCGCCACACTCGACCTTGACGCCGTCAAGGCAGACATTCGCAAAGTCCTAAAAACATCGCAGCCTTGGTGGCCATCTGACTATGGCCATTATGGCCCGTTCTTCATCCGCATGGCATGGCACAGCGCCGGCACCTATCGCACCGGCGATGGTCGCGGTGGATCTGACGGCGGCGAAATGCGCTTTGAACCACTTAATTCTTGGCCAGATAACGTAAACCTCGACAAGGCACGCCGCTTGGTATGGCCAATCAAGCAAAAATACGGCCGTAAACTTTCATGGGGCGACCTGATGGTTCTCTCCGGAAATGTGGCCATGGAAGACATGGGCTTCAAAACCCTTGGCTTTGCTGGCGGTCGCGTCGACACATGGCAGCCTGATCTTGTGTTCTGGGGCCCCGAAACCAAATTGCTGACGGACCAACGCCGCGACGCAAAGGGCAATTTGAAGGGCCCGTTGGCAGCAACGCAGATGGGTCTGATCTACGTCAACCCAGAAGGTCCAAACGGCGTTCCTGACCCCCTCGCCGCGGCTCAAGACATCCGCCGCGCATTTGGCGCGATGGCGATGAACGACGCCGAAACGGCTGCGCTGATCGCAGGTGGCCACACCTTTGGAAAAGCACATGGTGCAAAGAAGCCAGAAGAGTGCGTTGCCGGTGACCCCGGCGTGGCGCCAATTGAACAGCAAGGGTTGGGCTGGACCAACAAATGCGGCAAAGGCCATTCGGAAGATACGATTTCCAGCGGCCTTGAAGGTGCGTGGACGTCCAACCCAATCGCGTTCACCACGCAGTATCTGGACAATCTTTACGGTTTTGAATGGGTAAAGACGAAAAGCCCTGCTGGCGCCGTACAGTGGATCCCGACCGATCCATCGGCCGCGAACATGGTTCCAGATGCACATCGTCCTGACGTTCGTCATGCACCAATCATGTTCACAACCGACATTGCATTGCGTGAAGACCCCGGATTCCGGAAGATTACCAAGCGCTGGCAGAAAAATCCGCAAGAGTTCGCGGACGCATTTGCTCAGGCATGGTTCAAGCTCACCCACCGCGACATGGGGCCGCAAGCCCGTTACCTTGGTAAGGACGCGCCAAAAGTGACCTTGAAGTGGCAGGACCCGCTACCAAAGGCCAATTATGCCCCTATCGGTGCGGAGGATATCGTTCAGTTGAAGGCCAGCATTTTGACTTCAGGCATAACGACCGCTGAACTTGTGCGGACAGCATGGGCATCGGCATCAACCTTCCGTTCAACCGATATGCGTGGCGGAGCCAATGGTGGCCGTCTGCGTCTTGCGCCGCAGAAGGATTGGGCCGTCAATGACCCTGCCGAAGTCAGCAAGGTTGTGGCCAAGCTTGAAACCGTCCGCACCGCGTTCAACAAGGGCGCAAAAGGCGGTCAGCAGGTCAGCATCGCTGACTTGATCGTGCTGGGCGGCAATGCCGCCATCGAACAAGCTGCCAAGGCCGCTGGGCAGGACGTCACCGTTCCGTTCAAGGCGGGACGGGTCGACGCAGGACAGGACCAAACCGATGTGGAATCGTTCAACCAGCTGCAACCAAAAGCCGACGGTTTCCGTAACTATTTTGCATCAGATTCCTATTTTGGTCCAACAGAAGCGCTGATCGACAAGGCGGACTTGCTTGGCCTGACTGTTGCAGAAACGACCGTATTGGTCGGCGGTATGCGCGTTCTGGGTGCGAATGCGGGCGGTTCGACTGCCGGTGTCTTCACCAGCAAGCCAGGCACGCTGACCAACGACTTCTTTACCAATCTGCTGTCGATGGACACAGTATGGGCGAAGTCGGCGACGAATGCTGGCCTGTATGAAGGCAAAGACCGGGCAACCGGTGCGGCCAAGTGGACCGCAACACCGGTCGACCTGGTTTTCGGGTCGAATGCCGAGCTGCGTGCCGTCGCCGAAGTATATGCTTCGGATGATGCGAAAGAAAAGTTCGTGACCGATTTCATCGCGGCATGGACAAAGGTCATGGACGCAGATCGCTTCCAATAACCCAAATTGAAGGCGACGGCGGGTCATCCTGCCGTCGCCTTTTTCCTATCTACCAACTTAACTGGTGAGGCTAAGCGTGCGCTATTTCCCGCTATCGGTGGCTCTTGCCGCGTTTCCCATATTTTTGGCGGCAACCCCGCTATTTAGTCCGGCGGCGGCGCAGCAAGCACGCCCACCCGCATTTGCGGTATGCGCTGGCTGCCATTCGACACAGGCCGGAAAGACAGCCTTTGGCCCCAGCCTAGCCGGCGTCAGCGGCCGCCGCGCTGGCACCCTTGCAGGATATGCCTACAGCCCCGCACTCAAGGCGTCTGGACTAACGTGGAACGCCAAAACATTAGACCGGTGGTTAACTGACCCGAAGAAGACGGTGCCAGGCACCAAAATGCCCTTTATCGGCATTCAAGACCGCAAAGCGCGTGAACAGGTCGTCACCTATCTGCTGACTTTATGATGTTGTGACGGCGCAAAGATGACTGTACGAAGCAAGCCGCCGTTCACTGCTTGCTATCGGAGTAAACGGCTCGGGTCGCGGCAGGCGCGTCCAGTAAAACCCACAATGAAACGGACGCTGCCCCTAGCAAGGCGAGCACGGCTATCATCCGTGCCTTTCGAACCTCGATACCGGACCAAAGTGGTAGTGTCGATAAAACGGCCAATGCCAGTGGTAACGCTGCGACGAACGGAAGCGTCGGCCCCACCCCTTGCATCAACTGGTGACCCAGCGCCAACATGTAGCCTCCGACCAGTGCCGCAATACCAATCCGCACGGCAGAATGCCGCACCCAAAGGGTAATGGTGACGAGCAGCATTGGTAGAACCAGCACATAAGCTGCCGTCGGCGCCAAGGCTTGCGCGGCAAGGCACATGATAAACAGTGGTAGCGCCGAACCTACGACACCGACGCGACTTGGTCGCCAGCTGGCAAAAGCCGTGAGAAACGCCGCCAGCGAACCCAACACCGCCATAACCTCTAGCCGTGGGATTGCGGCCAAGCGGTCATAATAATTGGCGGGCTCGAGCCCAAGGGATAAGCGGTTAAGCGCGAAGAGTATCGCTGCGCTTGCAACGATCAGCGCCAACATACGTCCAACACCCGCGGCTAAACCGGCTGTTCCGTCTTGCCGCAAGACCAGGCCCATTCCGCCCGCCGCGATGATTATCATTCCCCAACCAAGCCAAGCGGGATAGATCGCCGTGAACAACCCGAATACGTCAAAAAACACGGTATCAGGCGCCCTTTGGGGAAGCCTGTCTGTTTTTAGGAGCGCTTGCGTTAGATCGAGAACCTGTCCACCCATGTCCTGTAATGCGCCTTGATCAAGGTTGTTTGGCGTCGCCATTGGTGAATGGTAGAGGCCGGATCGCCCGATAAAGGCAAAGTTATAGGCGGCGTAATCATGCTTGATGACAGGTGTCAGATCGGAATCATTGGGTAGGAGCGCGTAAATGAACGCAGCAAGTGAAGATGCACCAGGGCGACGGACCGCATCGGCGTAAACCTGCATAGCTTCGCCATTCTGGTGTGACGTCTGAAACAGGGTCGTCCGTCCCCCGCCTCCGCGTGCTTCCATATTGATAACCGCGCCTGCGCTTTTGCGTAAAGGATGGTTCGCCCAGAATTGACGCGCGCCCTGTAGGCCAAGTTCTTCGCCATCGGTGACCAGCATGACCAGATCGCGTTCCTGCTGCCCGCGGGCGCGAATTGCGCGCACGACTTCCAAGCTTGCAGCGACACCCGATGCATCGTCTGCGGCGCCGGGCGAGCCCCAAACCGTATCATGGTGCGACATCAGGACGACTGACGGAGCGTTGCGATTTTTCCCGGGCAGAATGCCGATTAAATTGACCAAGGTGGCTGGTGGGTCATTGCGTCCGCTCCAATGATTGCGCCGTTTTGTTCCCTTGGCGTCGATGAGGCCCGTGCTGGTCGAAACTTCCATCCCGAGAGCTTCCATGCGGCGTAGGATATGATCGCGCACGACTGCGTTCTCCGCCGAACCAGTAACGTGCGGATGTTTTGCCATTGTCCTCACATCCGCCATAGCCCGAGTGGCAGAGAAGCTTCGCAGCGGTGCATCACTGGGCGTTGCCTCCGGCGGGGTCGTCGCAAAAATCGCCAACAGTACCGCGGCAAGCAGCGCCATCAGTATCGGACCAAACCTCTTCATGCGCACCCCTCCCGGTTAAAAAGCCTACGGCACACCCCGGTCTCCTTGGGTCGGACAGGCTTTATGACTTCGTGTAAGTGGTGAGACCAAATGCACGTTTTGTCAAAACATAAGGGCAAGCAAAAAATGGCGGAGAGATAGGGATTCGAACCCTAGGTACCGTCACCGGCACGCCGCATTTCGAGTGCGGTGCTTTCGACCACTCAGCCATCTCTCCGCAAATCATTAGGACTGGTCATTGCCGGTAAACCGGAGCGTCCTGATGACAGAGCGGGGCCATTAACTGATGTTTTTCGCTTTGCCAAGACTGAAGGTTGATTTGCACGGCATTAGGCATGATATAAGTTGCATGACGTCACAAATTCCCCTTCCTGAACAAGCTGAAGCTGCATTTTCCATCGGTGATGTGGTCCGCCACCGCATTTTTGACTTTCGCGGCGTCGTTTTCGACATCGATCCCGTGTTCGCCAATAGCGACGAATGGTATGAATCGATACCCGAACCCATTCGGCCGATCAAAAATCAGCCATTTTATCACCTGTTCGCGGAAAATGCCGAAAGCAGCTATATCGCTTATGTCAGCCAGCAAAATTTGCTGCCAGACCGCGAACAAGGGCCAGTCAGTCACCCCGGCATCGGCGCGGTGTTTGAAGGTTGGGATGGCAACCAGTATAAGTTAAAGCGCTTAATGCGTCAGTGAGTATTGGACGGCATGGCTGCTATCCATTGTCGCAACAACTCCACGCCTTCTTCATGCACCGTTGAGCGCCCAAGCTCTGGCATCGCGATGCCCGGATCAGTGCTTTCCATGCGCTTTATCAAAATGGACTGGTCGGGCTGACCGGGTGCGATGATAAAATCAAGATCGCCGCTTGCCCTGCCCGCCGCGACCGGCCTTTTGCCGATGCCGAGCGCTGCAGCGCCCGTTGCAGAACCATCCAAAAACAGGCCGCTATTACTTGCGGAGCCTTGGGGTGCATGACAGTGGCCGCAATTCACCTTCAGATATTGTCGCGCCCTGTCGTCCAATGACCCCGTGCGGCTATCATTCCATTTCGGGTATGGCTGAAGCCGCGCCAGCGCTGGTGCGGCCTTTACGATAGCGCGTGCGTCGGCCGCCCGGGGAAACGCCATATTTTGCCATACCGGGCCTATCGGCATGATATTTCCTGCTGCCGAATGGCATTGCTTGCACCGGTTTTTGTTGGGCACGCTATAATTTACCGACAGGTCATTGCCGCCATGGACGAACGTGACGGGCACCCTGGTGCCGCCAACGCGCAAATCTGCATCTTTACCATCCGCGCGCCACACATAGGGCAAGGCAACCCAGCCCTGCGCCTGATGCAACAGGACCCGGGTTTCAATGACGTTCAGTCCGCCAGACTGGGCAGGATAACCGAAGCTTTTGATAAGTGCGCTACCGACGGGGAAGATCAGTTTGCCATCTGCATCCGCACCAATTTTGTTCCCCTCGGGCACATAGATGAAGCGTTGTTTTGCGGCATAATCGCTGAACAGCGGGGTGCGCAGTTCATAAGGTATCAGCCGGGGTGATGGCCGTGCTGCGCCGCCGTCGAAAAATCCAAAGGCAGATAAAGTCGCCGGATTTTGCGGACCCGCGATGGCAATAGCTGCCGGATCATCCGACGCAGCCGACGTTGCCACGGCGGCTGCAAAAGCCAGCACAAACGGCAAGACCAAACGCATTAGCGGATGGCAGCTTCCATTGCTTCAGGTAGCACAATCGTAGGCAAACCGGCAGGCCGCGATGTTGCGCGGGCCAATGGTGCCGGTTGCGCCATTGCGGTGTCGGCAGCCACATCTTTCAGCCCAAGCGATAACGCGGGGACGTCGTCCTGAATGATCGGTGTATATTCGGAGCCACCAGCGCCATCCCAGAATATCGCGGGGAAGCTTCCGCCCATGGCGGCTGCAATTTCGGCGCCGCCGCGAAATTTGGGGTCCCACCCCGCCCGGCTATGCTGGTTGTCCCAGATGCTTACCTCGCGCGGCAACGGGTCATATTTGGGATCCTGAAAAGGAAAACGATAGCCAACGATCATGATGTTGGTCGTGCCGTTTTCACCAATGACATTGTCAAAGATTTCGACCCTGCGGTTGGCCATTACCATGACGCCCGTTCCGGTCGGAACGTTGGCCACAATATTCCCCTTCGGCGCAAAATTCGGGGTCATGTTGTTGACGATGATATTGTCAAATATCCGGACATTATGTCCGCCCATTTGCGGCAGATTAGGTAGGTCGAACACCAAAACGCCGCCCGTGTTACGGGTCGCGATATTATCATGAACATCTGCGTCAAAGCTGTTTTCGATTTCAATTCCCGCGACATTTTCAACCGCCGTTGAATGGCGCACCACGATATTGCGCGACTGTCCGACATAAATGCCCGCATCCGAGGCGCCGCGCACAAATACCGAGTCAATCAGGACATCTTTGCTTTCGACGGGATAAATCCCATATGCGCCATTGGTGGCCAAGGGTCCGCCCGTCCATTCCACGCGCAATTTGTGATAGACGATGCGGTCCGCACCCTTTGACTTGATGCCATCGCCCTTGCTGTTCTCCACGGCAAAGTCTTTCAGCACAACGTCATCGGAAGTTACCAACAATCCCTCGCCTGCGCCCTGCTGACCGGAGAAATCAAGGATAGTTACTGAACCACCCTGCCCTTTTACCGTCACCTTGTTGACGTCAAGCGAGAGCCCGTCAGACAGCTTGAACCGCCCGGCGGCAAGCTCAACAACGTCACCCGGCTCCGCAGCTATCAGCGCCTCTTGCAAACGCTCTTGTGCGCCTTCACCGGGCGAGACGGCGATAGTCTTTGCCGAAGCAGGTTGAACGAGCGCGCAAAATGCAGCGCCAACGAATAGCAGCTCTCTTATCCTCATCGGCGTAACATGCCTTAGAGAATGATAAATGCAAGCGAGATTAGGCGTGGCTGCCCAATATCCAATCAACGCCAGTTTACGCAAATTCGTTTCCCCTGACGTGAAACGAAAACCGCCCCGAGATTGCTCCGGGGCGGTCTTTGTTCGTCGATAGCGTGAAGTGACCTAGTGCTGCAAGGCCTTGACGATGTCTTCGCACATCTTCTTGGCATCCGCGAGAAGCATCATTGTTTGGTCCATGTAGAACACGTCATTGTCGACGCCGGCATAGCCCACGCCGCCCATTGAGCGTTTCACAAAGAACACGGTCTTTGCCTTGTCGACATCAAAAACCGGCATGCCATAAATCGGCGATGTTTTGTCGGTTTTCGCCGCGGGGTTCACAACGTCATTTGCACCGATGATGAACGCAACATCGGTTTGCGCAAATTCGCTGTTAATGTCCTCAAGCTCGAATACCTCATCATAAGGCACCTGTGCTTCGGCCAGCAAAACGTTCATGTGCCCGGGCATGCGTCCTGCGACCGGGTGGATGGCATATTTCACCGAAACGCCCTGCTTCTTGAGCACATCGGCCATTTCGCGAAGGATATGCTGCGCCTGCGCAACCGCCATGCCGTAACCCGGTACGATGATGACGCTTTCGGCCTGCTGCATCATATAGGCAGCATCTTCGGCCGAACCGCGCTTCCACGGACGCTGTTCTTTCGCAGGGCCACCGGTAGCGGCAGCCTCTGCACCAAAGCCACCCGCGATAACGCTTATGAAGCTACGGTTCATGGCCTTGCACATGATGTACGACAAAATCGCGCCAGACGAGCCCACCAGCGCGCCGGTGATGATCATTGCTGTATTGTGCAGCGTGAAGCCCATGGCCGCCGCCGCCCAGCCTGAATAGCTGTTGAGCATCGATACCACGACGGGCATGTCCGCGCCGCCGATTGGAATGATGAGCAAGAAGCCGATCACAAATGCGAGTGCCGTGATCGTCCAGAATATCCACGGGCTTTGATCAACCGTAAAATAGGCAATGAGACCCAAGATCGCCGCCAGCGTACCCAGATTGATCACATGCCGCATAGGCAACATGATTGGCGCACCGGACATTTTGCCCGCGAGTTTAAGAAAAGCGATTACCGATCCGGAGAAGGTAATAGCACCGATCGCGATGCCAAGGCCCATTTCAACGCGGCTGACGGGGTTTATCAGGCCGTCCGCGCCATTGATGCCAAAAGCTTCAGGGTTCAGAAACGCGGCAGCGGCAACAAGCACTGCGGCCATACCGACAAGGCTGTGAAACGCGGCAACCAGTTGCGGCATGTCCGTCATCGCAATCTTGCGCGCCGTCACCCAACCGATGCCGCCACCGATAAAGATCGCGCCCAAAATTTCGGGCAATGACGCAACTTCATGCGTAACCAACGTTGTCACAACGGCAATCAGCATCCCGGCCATTCCGAAACGGTTACCCTGCTGTGATGTCGCTGGTGAAGAAAGCCCGCGTAACGCAAGAATGAAAAAGACGCCCGATATCAAATACGCGAGCATCACCCATGCGGGAGGAGCAGCATGTTCCAACTTAACGCTCCTTTTTCTTGTACATTGCGAGCATGCGCGCGGTCACCGCAAAGCCACCGAATATGTTCACGCTTGCCAGCGCAACCGCAATCAGACCCAGCCATTTTGCGGTCGGCGAACCACCCGCTGCCGACGCGATCAGCGCGCCCACAATGATGACCGATGAAATTGCGTTCGTAACCGCCATCAACGGCGTGTGCAGTGCCGGTGTAACCGACCAAACGACATAATAGCCCACGAAACACGCCATCACGAAGATGGATAAAATTGAAATAAAGTCCATTATTGCCGCTCCCATGAAGCAATCGCGTCGGCAGCATTATCGCGCATCGCCATGTCTTTGCCGACTGAATATCCAAACACCACCACCACAGCCAGCGCGATCCACCAACGATTGCGCGACGCTACTTCCCTGACATCACTTCCATTCATGTAAGTAGGCGATCATTCACGACCTTGCCATCTTTGGTCAGGCGAATGGCTGCGGTAATTTCGTCGTCATCAGGCAGAACGGGCCTACCCGCTTCCTTATCCCAAAACGCGGATAGGAAGTTGTACAAATTGCGAGAAAACAGTGCCGATGCATCCGCGGCCAAATGCGCTGGTGTATTGGAATAGCCGACAATTTTAACGCCGTGCTTAACGACGATCTCGTCGGGCTTTGAACCTTCGACATTGCCACCTTGGGCAACGGCGAGGTCAAATATCACCGAGCCCGGCTTCATCGTCGCAATCTGCGCATCCGAAATAAGACGCGGTGCAGGACACCCCGGAATTAACGCGGTCGTAATAACAATATCTTGCTTGGCGATATGTGCGGAAACCAGCTCGGCCTGCGCCGCCTTATACTCGTCGGACATTTCCGTGGCATATCCACCAGCACCCTCACCTTCGATACCGGCAACATTCTCAACGAAGATTGCCTTGGCACCGAGCGATTCGATCTGTTCTTTCGTCGCGGAACGTACGTCGGTCGCTGAAACCTGCGCACCTAAGCGACGCGCTGTTGCAATGGCCTGAAGCCCGGCAACGCCAACGCCCATGATGAACGCCTTTGCGGCACTTACGGTGCCAGCAGCGGTCATCATCATTGGAAAGGCGCGGCCATATATAGACGCAGCTTCGATCACAGCCTTGTAACCCGACAGGTTCGACTGCGACGACAAAATGTCCATCGACTGTGCGCGCGTGATGCGCGGCATGAATTCCATGGCAAGCGCATCCACGCCAACCTTGGCATATGCATCAACGCGGGACCGCTGACCAAATGGGTCAAGTCCCGCAACGAGCCAAGCGCCCGCCTTCATGCCGACCAAGGCCTTGGGGTCAGGCCCTTGAACGCCAAGGATGATATCTGCGTCCTTCAGAACCGAAGACAGGCTTCCGACCGAAGCACCCGCGCCTTCATAATCGCTATTAGCAATTGAGGCCGAGGCCCCGGCGTCACTTTCGACAGAAACAGATGCTCCCAATGCGATGAATTTTTTCACCGTTTCAGGCGACGCGGAAACGCGCGTTTCGCCTGAAGCAGTCTCTTTAAGTACAGCGATCTTTACCACTTAAGCAGCGCGGCTAGCGATGATGAGGACCACCAAAGCGGTGACAACAACGGCAGCTACCGTGCCCCATTTGAACAATGCAATGAAACCGGCATAGGTTTCTTTTGCAGGTCCCAGGTCGTGATCTTGTGCCAAAACAGCCTCCATATAAACTTTTATTGCGCCGCAGCCTTAACTTGTGATTTTCCAATGCTCAAGCGGCATGGACAAAGAAAATACATACACTGCTTAATCGGGTCTTTACCCATTTGCCTTATCACGACTGCCAATAAACATTGGCGGACAGTGAATGCAGGAACGAGAAACCAGATTGTTGATGCTTGTCGACGATGAACCTGCCCAGTGCAGGCTGGTGTCGGCTATCGCATCACGCGCGGGATGGAGAACTGTTTTTGCACGTGATGCAGAAACCGCTATCGCGATGCTTGGTAGCCAAGATGGCATGATGCTGGACGCCATCATCTTGGACCAATGGGTCCCGGGATCGGATTCGGCGTCCCTTATTTCTGAACTCAAATCGCGACGCCCTGCGCTCCCGATTCTGTTGATGACCTCCATCGGGTCAAATGAAGCGGCCATCGATGCCATGCGCGCCGGTGCCTCTGACTATATCATCAAGCCCGTCGCCCCCGAACGCCTGATCGCCGCGCTCAGCATGGCTGCGGATAACAGCAATGCGTTGGGCGAGCTTCACCCGCTGACCGAGAAAATCACCCAACCATTGGCCTTCGAAGAGATCATCGGTTCCGCGCCAGCGTTACGCACAGCGCTTGCGATTGCCGCAAAGGCCGCACGCAGCCGTGCGCCGATCTTCATCGAAGGCGAGCATGGGGTTGGCAAAGAAGTCGTTGCCGACGCCATTCAAGCCGCAAGCCCGCGCGCGAAGCTTCCTTATCTAAAGGTCAATTGCGGCGCGATTGCATCCAATCTGCTCGACTCTTTATTGTTCGGGCATGAAAAAGACGCGTTCGCGGGTGCCTTTGACCGCCGCATCGGCATATTTCAGCAGGCTGAAGGCGGGACGGTGTTTCTGGATGAGGTGGATTTGCTGCCGCCTGAAACGCAGATCAGGCTGGTTCGCCTCCTCACCCAAGGTGAAATTTCCCCACTGGGTGCTGCGCATAGCTATCGCATTGATGTCCGCATTTTGTCGGCCAGCAACGCGTCATTGGCAAAAAAATTGGCGGACGGTCAATTTCGCGAAGACCTATATTATCGATTAAATGTTGTGCAGCTGACCATTCCGCCCTTGCGCGAACGGACGTCCGACATACCCGCACTCGCCCGTCATTTTCTCGGTCGAATGGCAAGCCAGCCCGGGCTTCGCAGCCTTGGCATCACCGATGAGGCACTGACGATGCTACGCGGATATGACTGGCCGGGCAATGTCCGGCAGCTGCAAAGCGCGCTGTTCCGCGCCGCGGTCCTGTGCGAACGCGATGCGCTTACGCCCGAGGAATTTCCCCAGATATCGGCGGCGGTTGGCGTTCCGGGAAATGGCGGATCGGGCGGCGCCGGTACCAATGACGGCATCGGCGTGACGCTGTACGAAAACGACGGGAACATGCGTCCGCTCGAAGAAATCGAAGCGGACGTTATCCGGCTGGCGATAGGGCATTATCGCGGCAGAATGACCGAAGTCGCCCGCCGCCTCGGCATTGGACGTTCGACCCTGTACCGTAAGCTCGCCGACCTTGGGATCAGCGACGCGGCTTAAGCGTTTTTGCCGAGCAACGCCTGTGTAATCCAAAATCCAGCAAGCGACGCCGAACCGGTCAGAAACGTGCCCCAGATGATGTCGAGTATGGTGACTTTGGTGCTCCACACTTTCAACGTGGCAAAGTTCGTCAGATCATAGGTCATATAGCAAAAGAAGCCGAGCATCGCGCCCCACAGCAAAGCCGTCTGCCATTTGCCCGAATGCAACGCAGGCCCCACGGCAAAGATCATCATGCCCAATATATATAAGATATAGAAAATGATCGCCGGCCCCATGCGGAAGCCGCCCTTCATCAGCAGCTCGCCAATCTCTGGCTGGTAAAGGCGCGTATACATATTGCGCAGCCAAATGCTGTCGATCATCGCGAACGCAAGCCCCGTGGCGACGTAACCAACTATATATTTCAAGAGCATATCGTTTTCTCCCTAAATCCGGTCCTTTTTACGCAACGGAAACCCCGTCAACAAGACCGCTAAATAACGGTAGCTTAGGCGCTCGCGGTCAACGCCGCATCGCGCATCCCGCGCCATACCTGCACGGCTTGAACCGTTTCAGCAGCATCATGCACGCGAATGATATGCGCGCCTTGTTCTACCGCCTTCATCGCCAGAAAAATGGACCCACCCAAACGGTGCTGCGCGTCCGCCTCATTGGACAGAGCGCCAATCAGCCGCTTTCTGCTCGCGCCGAACAATATCGCGCAGCCCAATCCATGGTAGACAGACAGATTGTTAATGATCGCGAGATTTTCGGTCAGCGACTTGCCAAAGCCAATGCCCGGATCGACGACTATTCTGTCGCGCTTTATACCCGCGGCTTCGACGTCGGCGATGCGTTGTTCAAGCCAGTCAAAAACGTCGCAAACCACATCGTCATAGACCGCGTTTTTATGCGGGTCACTGCTCTGGCTGGGTGCGTGCATCAGAACAACGGGAACACCGCTGACGCGCGCTACTTCAAGCGCCCTATCGTCATAGAGCAACGCAGAAATGTCGTTAATCATCGCCGCGCCAGCGCGAACTGCGCCCTCCATGACGGAGGCTTTACGCGTATCGATAGAAACCGCAGTCCCTGCACCGGACAACCTGCGGACGAGCGGTTCCACACGGGCAAGTTCATCGCCTTCCCACACCAATGGCGCGCCGGGGCGTGTGGATTCACCGCCAATGTCGATGATCGAAGCCCCCGCGCTCAACATCGCGAATGCAGCTTCGGCGGCCACGTCGACGTCAACATTCTTCCCACCGTCTGAGAAACTATCCGGCGTGGCGTTAATGATGCCCATCACGTGCGGCTGATCGAGCCTGATTGTCCGCGCCCCCATGTGCAGGGCTGGCCGGGTCGCAGTGATGCGCTCGAATAATATGGCCGCCTTTTGCTGTTCTTCATCTGGAAGTCCGGCAGCAAATGTGTCCCATTGGCGGACGGAGACCATCTGCCGCTCCGTTGATGATGCGGTTCGCCGGATAACTTCAAATTGCGAGAACCACAGCATATGGCCTGCAAGCCGCAAGCATTCACCTTCGTGCCGCTGGGGGCTTTCCACAAAGCCGGTGGGACGAAGATAGATTTTGTTCATGGTTCCGTGGCGAGCAAATAGGTCTGGCGCAAATCGTCAATCGGCTTCAAGGCGCCGTCGGCCGCAGCATAATGCCAGTACGTCCATCCATTGCAGCTTGGTGCATTTTGAATGGTGGAGCCAACCTTATGGATGGAACCATCAACGGCCCCGCACAGGATAGACCCGTCGGCGCGAACAACCGCCTCAAAATTACGCTTCCGGTCAAAGATTTTTGTGCCGGGGTTCAGATAACCCGCCTCAACCAACTGGCCAAAGGCGACCTTTGGTGCAGACTTTGGTGACTGCATGGTTTTGATGGCGCTTTCGTCCAACGGCAGTGCGGCCGCGATACGCTCTTCAGCGACTTCGCAGTAAACAGATTCGCGTTCGCAACCAATCCAGTCACGACCCAAACGGCGCGCCACGGCCCCTGTTGTCCCTGTGCCGAAAAACGGATCAAGCACGACGTCGCCCGGTTTCGTACAGGCGAGCAATATGAGGTATAGCAATGCCTCTGGCTTTTGCGTTGGGTGCGCCTTGGTACCATTGCGCTTCAACCGTTCTTGGCCGCCGCAAATGGGGATCAACCAGTCAGAACGCATCTGAAGTTCATCATTCAGCGTCTTCATTGCACGATAGTTGAATGTGTATTTCGACTTCTCGCTTTTCGATGCCCAGATCAATGTTTCATGGGCGTTAGTGAAGCGCGTACCTTTGAAATTCGGCATCGGGTTGGACTTGCGCCAGACGATATCGTTCAAAATCCAGTATCCGGCGTCTTGCACAGCGGTGCCGACGCGAAAAATATTGTGATAGCTGCCGATGACCCACAAGGAACCATCGGGTTTCAAAATGCGCCGCGCCTCGGCCAGCCATTCGCGGGTGAACTTGTCGTAAATGGCAAAGCTGGCAAACTTGTCCCACTCGTCATTTACG
>NZ_JBILAF010000020.1:0-25626 GCF_044354325.1 Sphingorhabdus sp.
TCCTGCATTCCGATGAAGTATCAGGGACGATGGACGACGAAGCAAAGGCGCTGGTATAATGCATATCAAACAGGAACTCACCGAACGGCATGTACTCACGCTGACCGTCGACAACGAAGCAGGCACGCTGGCGCGGATCGCAGGCATGTTTACGTCGCGCGGTTACAACATCGACAGTTTGACCGTTGCCGATATCAGCGAAGACCATACCACCAGCCGGATTACCATCGTTACCCGCGGGCCACCGCCGGTCATCGACCAGATCATTGCGCAATGTGAACGCCTGATCCCGGTGCACAAAGTCACGGACCTGACCGAAGCTGGCCCCCATGTGGAGCGAGAGCTTGCGTTGGTTAAGGTGCGCGGCACCGGCGACCAACGGGTTGAGGCAATGCGCCTTGCCGATATTTATCGCGCCCGCGTGATCGATGCGACTGTCAACAGCTTCATTTTTGAGATAACCGGCGGCCCGGACAAGATCGACACGTTCGTCGCATTGATGCGCGAAGTCGGCCTGGTTGAAGTCGGCAGAACCGGAATTGTCGGCCTGATGCGCGGAGCCGAAGGCAGCTAAATTTCATCGTCAAAATATTACGCCGTTGAAAGTAAGACCCTGAAACACATTCCGGGTGACGGCAAAGCAGAAGGACTAAAACATGAAAGTATTTTACGACGCAGATTGCGATCTGGGCCTAATCAAGGACAAGAAAGTCGCGATTGTTGGTTATGGTAGCCAAGGCCATGCACATGCCCAGAACCTGCGCGACAGCGGCGTTGCGGACGTAGCCATTGCATTGCGTGCTGGATCAGCCACCGCGAAAAAGGCCGAAGCCGCTGGCTTCAAGGTCTTGGCAAATGCCGATGCCGCCGCGTGGGCCGATATTTTGATGGTGCTGGCACCTGACGAGCATCAGGCCGCCATTTACGCCGATGACTTGCATGCAAATATGAAGCCCGGCGCGGCGCTTGCCTTTGCCCATGGCCTGAACGTCCATTTCGGCCTTATCGAACCACGCGCAGACATTGATGTCATCATGATCGCGCCAAAGGGCCCCGGCCATACCGTGCGCAGCGAATATCAAAAAGGCGGCGGCGTGCCTTGCCTTATCGCGGTTGCGCAAAATGCATCGGGCAATGCCCATGACATCGCGCTTGCATATGCAAGCGGCGTTGGCGGCGGACGCAGCGGCATCATCGAAACCAACTTCCGCGAAGAGTGCGAAACCGATCTGTTCGGTGAACAGGCCGTATTGTGCGGTGGTATCACGCACCTTATCCAAGCTGGCTTCGAAACGCTGACCGAGGCGGGCTATGCCCCTGAAATGGCGTATTTCGAATGCTTGCATGAAACGAAGCTCATCGTTGACCTTCTATATGAAGGCGGCATCGCCAACATGCGCTATTCGATCTCCAACACCGCGGAATATGGCGACATCACGACTGGCCCGCGCATCATTACCGATGAAACTAAGGCGGAAATGAAGCGCGTTCTTGCGGACATTCAGTCCGGCCGTTTTGTGAAGAACTTCGTTCTGGACAACCGTGCGGGACAACCTGAACTTAAGGCCGCGCGCAAGGCTGCCGCCGCGCATCCAATCGAAGCAACGGGCGCAAAACTGCGCGCTATGATGCCTTGGATCGCCAAGAATAAGCTGGTTGATCAAGCGAAAAACTAATCTTCTTCGCATCTTGACAGTTTAAGGGGAGGCATCGACACTTGAGCCTCCCCTTTTTCATGTCTGGAGCAATTTTATGCGCAAGCTTTTATGTGCCCTTCCCCTCTTCGCGGCTGTCCCCCTCATCGCCCAGAGCGCACCACAAACCCCCGGCGCGGTAGATGTCACGCGCGTGACCGCAGGAACGTACAACACCGATCCTGCACACACGCTGGTCGGTTGGCGGGTTAGCCATTTCGGTTTCAACGACTATTTTGGCATCTTCGGCGATGCGACGGGGACATTGGTTCTGGACCCTGCAAAGCCAAATGCATCAACGGTCGATATCACTATTCCGGTAGGAAAAGTCACAACCGCGAGCGCTGGCCTCACGGGCCATTTGCTTCGTGCTGGCAAAGAAGGCGGCAAAGCTGACTTTTTCGGTCCAGCGCCAGCGGATGCAAAATTTGTGTCCACCAGCGTGGTTGCCAAGGGCACGACAGCGAAAATCACGGGTAACCTAACGCTGAACGGCATTACCAAGCCAGTCGTGCTCGACACGACATTTTCAGGTGCTGGCAACAACCCGTTCAACAAGAAGCCAACCGTCGGTTTTCATGCCACAACGACCATTCAGCGCAGCGAATTTGGCGTAAGTTACGGCGTTCCATTCGTATCGGACGAGGTAAAGCTCGACATTAGCGTTGCCTTTGAAAAGGCCAGCTAACGATCAAAAAAACGCCGCAAAAGCACAAAGGGGATATTTTTCCTCGCCTTGTGCCTTTGCGGCATCATGTGGATATGTTTTTGGCCTACGCCATATCGGGGAAGCAATTACCCCCGGAAAGCCGCATCCAAAGCAACCTTGGCGGCGCGATACTCTGCCTCAAGCTGATCAACAAATTGTGCCACAGTTTGCACTTCCTTGATCGCGCCGATACCCTGGCCTGAACCCCAGATATCCTTCCAAGCCTTAGCTTCGCTATTGCCGCCCGAACCAAAGTTCATTGTGGAAATATCGCCCTTTGGCAGATTGTTGGGGTCCATCCCTGCGCGCTCGATCGACTGGCGCAGATAATTGCCGCTGACGCCGGTAAACAGGTCCGAGTAAACAATGTCGGCGGCTTTCGCCTCAACGATATTGTCTTTGTAGCCGTCAACGGCATTAGCTTCCTTCGTCGCGATGAACGCGCTGCCGATATAGCCAAAGTCTGCACCCATGGCTTGCGCGGCCAACACGGACGCACCGTGTGCAATCGATCCCGAAAGCGCGACTGGACCGTCGAACCATTCACGAATTTCGCGCATCAATGCGAAAGGTGAGGTTACGCCAGCGTGTCCGCCAGCGCCTGCAGCGACGGGAATAAGACCATCTGCGCCCTTCTCGATTGCTTTGTGCGCGAAACGGTCATTGATGACGTCATGAAACGCAATGCCGCCCCAGCTGTGCACGGCTTGGTTCAGTTCTTCCTGCGCGCCAAGCGACGTGATCGTGATGGGAACCTGCCATTTCGCGCAGGTCGCCAAATCTTCCTGCAACCGGTTATTTGATTTATGCACGATCTGGTTCACCGCATAAGGCGCGGCAGGGCGCGTGGGATTATCGCGGTTATGTGCGGCGAGTTCCTCAGTGATCTGGTGCAACCATTCGTCCAGCTGGCTGGCCGGACGCGCATTGAGCGCTGGGAATGAACCGACAACACCCGCCTTGCACTGTGCAATCACCAGCTCTGGACCTGAAACGATAAAAAGCGGCGATCCAATCACCGGAAGACGAAGATTGTCGAAAATTGCCGGAAGTGCCATGCGCCGAATCCCTTGTTAAATGAGCATTTAACGGTGGGTTAGCGCCTGCACATCGCGGCTGTCAAATGGGTGGTACGTAACAAGCCATTACGTAAGGTTAGGCGGGTGTGATTTTTCATGCACGCCCGCCTTTAGATCGACTTACGCGCCGTTAGCGGCACTCAAAATCGCCCGAACGGACGCGGTTGCGACATCCCTGCTGATGCCAACACCGAACAAAATCGGCCCATCGCCAACACGGCACTCAACATAGGCAGCAGCGCGTGCGTCGGTGCCATGGCCGATTGCGTGCTCGCTATAGTCAATGATGTCCAGCGGCCCTCCCAGAGCCTCCTCAAGCGCGTTGGCAAGGCTTGAGATAAGTCCATTGCCGCGACCGCTCACGCTTTGTTCGACGCCATCGATGCGGATGTTGCCTGCGAAGATACGTTCATCCAGTTGACGCTGGCTTTGGCTTTCGCGGAAGTCGAGCAACCGGAAGCGCCCTTCGCCTTTCAGATGATAGCGCTTTTCAAACGCCTCCCAAATATCGGCACTGGTTAACTCGCGGCCAGTCGTGTCGGACAATTCCTGCACCGTCGTGGAAAAATTGGCCTGCATACGCTTCGGCAGTTTAAGGCCGTGGTCCTGCTCGATAACCCAGGCGACACCGCCCTTGCCGCTTTGGGAATTCACCCGGATCACGGCTTCGTATGACCGGCCCAAATCCGCTGGATCTATCGGCAAATAGGGCACACGCCAGATTTCGTCATTTTGCTGTTCATGCGCGGCAAAACCCTTTTTAATGGCGTCTTGGTGCGATCCGGAAAAGGCCGTGAACACCAATTCACCGGCATATGGGTGACGCGGATGGACCGGCAGTTGATTGCAATATTCCACGGTCTGAATGACTTCATCGATATCGCTGAAATCAAGACCTGGGTTCAGCCCTTGGGTATACATGTTCAGCGCGAGTGTAACGAGGTCAACATTGCCCGTGCGTTCACCATTGCCGAACAGGCAACCTTCAATCCGGTCACCGCCTGCCAACAGGCCAAGTTCCGCCGCGGCAATGCCGCTGCCCCTGTCATTATGTGGATGCAGGCTGATGACGACGGCATCACGCGCGCTGATATGTTTGCACATCCATTCGATCTGGTCGGCATATACATTGGGCATTGCGGCTTCGATGGTGGCGGGCAAATTCAGGATCAGTGGCTTGGCAGCGGTCGGTTTCAAAACCTCCATCACGGCTTCGCTTACCTCAAGGCTGAATTCGAGTTCAGCGGTCGAAAAGGTTTCGGGGCTATATTCGAAATGCCAGTCGGTTTCGGGGAAGCGCGCGGCTTGCTCCATCAACATATGCG
This sequence comes from Sphingorhabdus sp., assembly GCF_044354325.1. Lineage (GTDB taxonomy): Bacteria > Pseudomonadota > Alphaproteobacteria > Sphingomonadales > Sphingomonadaceae > Sphingorhabdus_B. Next base: position 4,808 of record NZ_JBILAF010000020.1, read on the forward strand.
CACCTTCAACCGCGATGGCTTTCACGCCCGCTTTGTCGAGGTTAAAGACAATGTCCCGCCACGCAGGGCTGACGGCATTATACAGATGCACAATCGCACGCGGTGCGCCCGCCATGCTTTCGAACGTTTTTTCAATAAGGTCGCGCCGCGACTGCGTCAGGCTCTGGATCGTCACATCATCGGGGATGCTTCCGCTATCGACCAAGCCACGGATGAAATCGAAATCTGTCGCACCGGAGCTTGGGAAACCAACTTCGATTTCCTTTACGCCGACTTTCAGGAGAAGATCAAAAAAGCGACGCTTTTTCTCTGCGCCCATCGGATCGATCAGCGCCTGATTGCCATCGCGCAAGTCGGTCGAAAGCCAACGTGGCGGTGCGTCTATGGTACGATTTGGCCACTGACGATCGGGCAGATCAACTTGCGGGAGTGCGCGGTATTTACGGGATGGATCGGATAACATCATGTTTTTTGCAACTTCGCGATTGCGCCCATTATCTGGGCTGTAAGACTTGGCGGGTTTTCATGAAGCCCTTAGGCGGCCTGCCGAACGATGCCGACATCAAGCGCACGCCTAAGGGCGTGTAAGTCGTAGAAGAAGCAAGGTCGCGTTGTGCAAAGACATTATGTTGCGGCGATAGCCATTCAAAGCAACATTCGTCCAGTATAAAATTTATGCGCATTCATTTAGTTGCCAGCCAAATGGTGTAACGCATCTGCTATTGGGCGGAGTTTATGGCATCTTTACCGTTAACCAAGCTTGCATTTACTGTGCCCTGATCGGGGTTGGGCGTCACAACAACAACCTCATCTGCATGCAAGCCGGGCAGCTCAAGTGCGCGGTCATATGCCCCGTGCGTAGCAAGGTCGTGCACAAGGCGTACCACATAACGCATTGCTTCAGGCACGGGCAGCTGCGGATGCGTGAAGGTAAGTTCCTGATCGCATAACCACGCCAACCCTGTTGTTTGCACAGTACCGATCCTCGGCATATCAAAGCCAACACACAGCAATGCCGGAAAGGCCGCACCTTGAGCATATTGCGCCACAGCTTCTGCGTAATAATCATATCCGGAAACAACATCCGCCGGAGACCAAAACACGGCCTTGATGCCCAAGTTGCGGCCCAGAATGTCGCCAAGCTCCAGCATAGCCTGAACAATTGCGGGAACAGTGCGGCCAGACGTGACTGCTGGGCCCAAATCGATGCCCACGGCGGACTGGATATCCGAGAGGTCAGCGTTACAAAAAATGTGGTGCGTTTCTTCTGGCGCAGGGCACGCCTGTAACGCATAGGTAAATGCAACACCGCTAAACAGCATACTGCCCGACACGCTCGCCGGGTTACTGCCGTCATCAAAGGTGATGCCAAGCCCGTCGAAATCGACGGATTGCCAAATTTCCCTCAAATCGGCGAAGCTATCCGCCGACAGCAATGACATAACCGTCATACGATCTTCCAATCGAAGTTCCTTTTTTGTTCGTATTGGTCGAAACAAAAAGGTTCAAGCGATTTTGCGACAACACACGGTCAACGCGGCGTAGCGTATTAAATTTCGACTTGGCTTCCCAGTTCGACCACCCGATTGCTGGGCAGCTTAAAGAACTCCATGGCGTTTGCCGCATTGCGCAACATCCATGCGAAAATCTTTTCGCGCCAGATCGCCATACCCGGCATCTTCGACGCAATCAGCGTCTGCCGGGACAGGAAGAAGCTGGTGTGCATCATATCAAATTTTGGACCGCACAGATCAACCAAATCCAGTGTCGCGGGGACATTGGTTTCTTCCAAAAAGCCAAAGCGCATTTTGACGCGATAGAAACCTTCACCAAGGTCTTTGCAGATAATCCGTTCGCCGGTTTCGACGAAGGGGACATCCTCAATTTGTACCGTGAGGATGATGACGCGTTCATGCAAAATGCGGTTGTGCTTGATGTTATGCAGCAACGCCGAAGGAACGCCGCTCGCGGCAGACGCCATGAAAATCGCCGTGCCGGGAACCCGCGTGGCGCTGTTTGCAGCCGATTTGATGAAGATTTCCATCGGCATCGTGCTTTCGGCCATACGTTCCCGCATCAGCGCGCGGCCACGTGACCATGTCGTCAGCAGGGTGAAGATCACCAAACCAATCAGCAGTGGCACCCAGCCGCCCGACGGGACCTTGAGCAGATTTGCGCCGAAATAGGCAAAGTCAACGATGAAGAACAACGCCAATATCGGAATGGCTTTCCACTTTGGCCATTTCCAAAGCGACACGAGCACGACCGCGATCAGGCAGGTATCGATAAACATCGCGCCCGTGACCGCGATGCCATAAGCAGCGGCAAGGTTTGACGAAGACTGGAAGAACAGCACCAACAAGAGAACCATCACCGCCAGCCCCCAATTGATTGCCGGAATGTAGATCTGGCCTGCGGCTTTCTCGCTGGTGTGACGAATGCTCAAGCGCGGCATGAAGCCCAACTGAATGGCTTGTTGTGTTAAAGAGAATGCACCCGAAATCACGGCTTGGCTGGCGATAATCGCGGCCAAAATCGTCAATATGATGACAGGCGTGCTAATGATGTCCGGCACCATCAGGAAGAACGGGTCACGAATGGCCATCTGGGCTTCCTCAGGCGTCATCGACAGGATCATTGCCCCCTGCCCCATATAGTTCAGCATCAACGCAGGCAGAACAAAGAACAGCCAACTGAACTTAATTGGGCGCCGTCCAAAATGCCCCATATCGGCATAGAGCGCCTCGGCTCCGGTAACGGCAAGCACCACAGTGCCCATCGCGACAAATGCGCGGAAGCCATCAACATAAAAGAAATAAAAGGCGTTTAGCGGGTTCAGAACATCCAGAATGATCAACGGCATCTTTGTAAGATGCATAATGCCAAGGCCCGCCAGTGTCGCAAAATAGACCAGCATGATCGGTCCGAACCATGCACCAACCTTGGCCGTACCACGCGACTGGAACGCAAAAAGTGCACCAATAATCACGACGGATATGGGCAGGATCCAGTCGCTAAAGCCTTGGTTGACATATTTCAGACCTTCCGCCGCGGACAGGATCGACATCGCCGGCGTGATCATGGAGTCGCCATAGAAAAGGGCGGTCGCAAAAACGCCAAGCATCACGAAAGGCGTGGTCCATTTTGCGCCCGCAGTCTGCCGGTTAATCAGCGCAAGAAGGGCAAGACTTCCGCCCTCGCCCTTGTTGTCGGCTTTCATGATCGTGAAGACATATTTGAATGTCACAACGATCATCATCGACCAGAATACGAGACTTAGCACACCATTAATGTGCATAGGGTCGGGGGTGATGGGATGATGTCCGGCGAATGTTTCGCGGAAAGCATAGATCGGGCTGGTCCCGATGTCGCCAAACACAACGCCAACTGTGCCAACGCACAGGGCGAGCAACGACCCCTTCGGGGCATGACTTGCATGATGATCTTGTTCGCTATGACCAAAATCGTCTGCGGCTTGCGGTCCAACCATTTCGTTTCCCCGGCGTTTGCCCCGAATGCCCCTAAAAGCAGTCAGGACGCGCGCATTAGCATGGCCACCAACCCATCACAACAAAGCAATAAAGCCGGTGATTTATAACAAAAATAATTTATATCAGCTACTTAGTTGCATTAGCCGCTTGGGCATTAGCGGCCTGCGCCTGCAATGCCTTCGCCGCTTGCAGTTGCGACTCAATACGTGCCTTCCACTTGGCTTGCGGTGTCGCCAGTGACACGGTCTTTTCCCAGAGCAAAATGGCCCCGTCGAGGTCACCGGCAAAGAGCCGCGCAAGCCCCGCGAAATAATATGGCGCAGGATAATTGGGCCGGATTGCCCGCGCCTTATCAAATGCCAATTGCGCCGGAGGCGACATTTGGCCTTCGCTTGCGAGCATCAGTTGCAAACCCAATGCGGACCACAAATCCGGGTTGTTGGGGTCTTTGCGCAAGCCGGCTTGAATATAGGTTGCGGAAAGCGGGTAATCGCCCTGCTTGGCAAATGAGTCGGCGGTAACAAGCCAGCGCTTTGCGCTGCCAAAGCTTTGGTCCATGTCTGCCCGTATGTCGACAAGCTGGGTTGCGGCGACTTCGCTTGCCGCCAGTGGCTTAGCAGGTGACGATGGTGTCGTGGGCCGTCCCTGAAGCGCATATCCCGTCATGCCCAATAGAATGACAGCTGCGGCAATCTGCCACAAACCTTTCGACGATCGGACATTCCAGACGAGCACGGCTAGGCTGAGTACCGCCAAAATGCCAAGTGCAAACCAACCGTTCATGCGCCCCTCCGGAATAGCCCGCGCGCCAGCCATATGCCAGCGATCAGGACCAACAAGGGGGTAAACCAAAGCAACAGCCCTGCCCCCTTCATATCAGGTTCGAAGCTGACCCATTCACCATAGCGCGCAATCATCCAGCCACGAATGGCCTCGGGCTTTTGCCCCGCTGCAATTTGTTGCCGCACCTCCGCGCGCATCGTACCCGCCATGTGCGCGTCACTATCGGCGATCGATTGGCCCTGGCATTGAATGCAGCGCAAGCTGTGCATCAACTTGGTTGCCGCCGCTTCCTGTGTAGGATCAGGCAACTGACGGTTCGCTAATGCGGGCGTTGGGCCGCTGCCTTGCGCAAACACCGGTGTTGCAAGCATCAGGTATATGAGCGCGAGCATTCTCATTTCGCGGCATTCACTTTTTCAATCAGCATCGGGACATGTTCTGCCCGGATATCGCCGATATGCTGATACAATATCGTGCCGTCACCGCCGATGACATAAGTTTCCGGAACCCCTGACGATCCAAGCTTAAGCTGAACCGCCATTTCGCTGTCCGATCCAATCCGCCGGAACGGGTTGCCGAATTCGTTCAGAAATGCTGCAACGTCTTCGGGTCTGTCGCGAATGGCGATGGCGTCAATTTCGATACCTGCCTTTTTCAACGCCTCAAGATACGGCGCTTCCGCCTTGCACGGTAGGCACCAACTGGCAAAAATGTTCAGCAAACGGGGCTTTCCGTCGGTCATATCGGCGCTGGCCAAGCCTTCGACACCCGCCGTTGCTGCGGGCAATGAAAATGCTGGCAGCTTTTGGCCAATCATCGCCGAATGCACTTGATCGTCCTTGGGGACGGCCAGGCCGTACATCGCCAGACCACCGATAAAGGCGACCACCGCAAGCGGGATCCACAGAAGCCAGCGCCGGTTCATGTCGCCTGCCACTTGCTTTTAGCAGGCTTTTTCGCGCGCCGGAACATGCGGCCAAGCAGCGCAATGATACCACCAACAGCGATTAACATTCCGCCATACCAAATGAACGGCACAAAGGGTTTCCACCACAAGCGTACTTGCCAGCGGCCATCCCCCTCTTGGTCAGGCTGCGCAATGACGGCATAAAGTTGGCCATTCCAACGTGTCAGCAATGCCGCCTCGCTCGTTTGCATTTCAGGTCTATAAAACTGTCGTGATTGCGGGCGAAGCACAAACGCACTGCCATTTTTCACCGCCTGCAATTCGCCTTCGATGGCAACCCAATTGTCCCCGACAACAGGATTGACGTCGTCCAGCTTCACTTGCCAGCCCGCGATTTCCGCGCTTTCGCCCGGGGCAAGCGCAGTTAATGTTTCTGATGAAAAGCCAGACTCTGCCGCCATGCCGAAAACGCTCACCGCAATGCCGAAGTGGGCAATGACCATACCGAATATAGGCAATGGCGTGCGCAGCAATTTGCGGCCGCGTAAGGGCAGCCACGCGGCGACAGCCAGCGCCAATGACAGGGCAATCCCAAGCAATGGGAACAGTCCAACGTCCGGCGCGAACTTCCACACGGCGATGCCGCTCCACAACAAAATTGCAGCGCCCCCGATAAGCCAATATTTTAAGCGTTTGAGATCATCGCGGCGCCAGCGCAGCATCGGGCCAATCAAAAGGGCAAGCATTAACAGAACAGCGATAGGCACCGTTGCCTTGTTAAAATAGGGTGGGCCAACTGAAATCTTGTCGCCCATCGCCTCTGCGGCAAGCGGGTACAGCGTGCCGATGAGCACCACGGCCAGAATTACACTGAGGAAGATATTGTTCGCAACAATGCCGCCTTCGCGGCTGATAAGTTGAAACGACTCGCCTTGCTTGACCGAACCAATGCGCAAAGCAAAAATCACAAACGCAAGGCTGGTGTAAATCAACATCAAGGCAAGGATGAACGCCCCGCGTTCCGGATCGACAGCGAAGGCGTGGACGCTCGTCAAAATGCCCGACCGCACCAAGAACGTCCCAGCCATCGACATTGCAAATGCAACGAGCGCCAGCATGATCGTCCACGCGCGCAAAGCGTTTCGGGTGGCAAGGACGCTGACCGAATGCAGAAGCGCGGTCGCCGCAAGCCAAGGCAGCAGCGATGCGTTTTCAACCGGGTCCCAGAACCACCAGCCACCCCAGCCAAGTTCATAATAGGCCCAATAGCTGCCGGCGGTGATACCGATGGTCAGGAATATCCACGCCGCCAACACCCAAGGCCGCATAGCGCGTGCAAAGGCTGGCCCAACCTGATTGGTCAGCAGTGCCCCAACGGCAAAGGAAAAGGCGATCGAAAGACCGACATAACCGAAATATAAAGTCGGCGGATGGAACGCGAGGCCGATGTCCTGAAGCAATGGATTCAATCCATTCCCTTCAACAGGCGCAGGGACGAGGCGCTCAAACGGGTTTGACGCGAACAAAAGGAACCCAAAAAAACCAAGGGCAATGAATGCCTGCACCGCCAGCGTGGCATTGAGCGTTTTGGGCTCAATCCGCTTTTCCAACAGCGCAATCGCAGCGCCGGACACCGACAGAACCGATACCCACAGCAGCATGGAGCCTTCATGGTTGCCCCATGTGCCCGCAAGCTTGAAAATCAGTGGCTTATCAATGTGGCTATTGCTGGCGACCAACAACACCGACAGGTCGGTGACATAAAACAGCCACATCAGCGCGAGAAACGCAAAGGCACATAAAGCACCTTGGACATAAGCCGCAGGCTTGATCAGCGGCACAAGCTGCCCAGCGCCGCCGCGCAACAATGTCATGCCACCTACAAGTTGAAGCAACGCCATTGCGGCGGCGAGCCACAATGCGGCAAGTCCTGCCTCTGCCATTATGTCAAAGCCTTCATTTTGAAAGCGTGTCCTTTGTGTGTTCTGCGGAAGTCATGTCGATATCCGCCAGTTCTTTGGGCACATAATTTTCGTCATGCTTCGCCAACAGGCTGTCCGCGACAAAGATACCGTCGGGACCAAGCCGGCCATCTGCAACCACACCAGATCCTTCAACGAACAGATCGGGCGTAATGCCGCGATAGGTCACTTTTTGCGATTTATCCTTGTCCTGCACCGTAAAGGTAATGGAAACGCCATCGGGCGCGCGGACGATTGAGCCCTTTTGCACCATTCCGCCAAGCCGAATGGCCTTACCCGGCGCAACATTGGCATTGGCCAAGGTCGTGGGCGTGTAAAAATACGACGCTTCTTCCCGCAGTGCCGCCGCCGCGATGAGGCTAGCCCCGATCAAGGCGAAAACCGAAATCACGGCGAGCAGCAGGCGTTGATGCTTGGGTTTCATGGCTGTTGCCTCAATTCATCTGCCGAAGCCTCTGCACGACGCATGGCAAGATAGCTGGAAATCAACAGCCAGCTCATGCCGATGCCAGTCACAGCGAACGACGCGATAATGAACGGTGCGTGCGGCATCAATAGTCCGCCATACGGCGCATACGCGCCTCAATCCGCATTTCAGCCAACGCCGTGCGCATCCGCATCAACACCAATGCGCCGAACAACAGGCTGAAGCCCGCAACAGACACAAAAAGCGGCACCAAATAGGCTTGATCGATGGAAGAGCCACCCAAGGTGATGCTCGCCTTTTGGTGTTGGCTTTCCCACCAGATGACGGATCGGTTGATGATCGGAATGTTGACGGCACCGATGATGCCGAAAACGGCAGCAACGCGGCTCGTATCGCCCTTCTCGCTCGATGCGTTCGAAAGCGCGATATATCCAAGATAGAGGAAGAACAGCACCAGCATGGATGTCAGCCGGCCATCCCACACCCACCATGTTCCCCATGTTGGTCGGCCCCAAATCGATCCAGTGATTAGGCAAATCGCCGCAAAGGTCGCGCCGGGCACCGCAATTGCGCGCGCCGACACACCAGCAAGCGGATGGCGCCAGACCAGCTGAATGATGCTGGCAATGGCAATGCCCGTCCATCCGCCCATACCCAACCAAGCGGCGGGTACATGAACAAATATAATCTTTACGGTATCGCCCATGAGCCGCTCAGTCGGCGTGAAGAACGCCCCCCACAGGCAAGCCCCGAGCGTCAAAGCGATGCCCAGCCACAACAGCCAAGGCGTGAGTGGCTTTGCGATTCGCAAAAAGCGGGCAGGATTGGCGAAACGATGCATAAGTCGGCGATGCATCTAGCACTGCCAAAGCGTTACGCCAATGGATTTGGCATCAGCGCCCAATAAGCTTTTGTGCCATATTGTCGGCGACTTCAGCCGGTGTTTTGCCGGTCGAATCACTTTCATTCCAGATTGCCGCCAATCGCCCTGCGATCGCATCGACGCGCCGGTTAATCTCGGCATCGTCGGCATTTTCGATCTGGCGCAGCACGTTGATAATGCCGCCTGCGTTAATGACATAATCCGGCGCATATAAAATACCGCGGTCGGCGAGCATCCGCCCTTCAGAGCCGGTTGCCAACTGGTTGTTTGCACCACCAGCAACGGCACACACTTTGAGCGCTGCTACGCTGGCTTCGGTCAGCACTGCACCAAGCGCGCAAGGACTGAACACATCGGCTTCCACCGTCATAATGGCATCCGCAGCAACACTTTGCCCACCCAATTCACGCGCAAGATCTGCGGCGCGTTGCGCGTCAACATCGGCGAGGGTCAGCTTGGCACCCTCTGCCGCCAAATAACGGGCAAGCCCGCCACCGACGCTGCCAACGCCCTGTATGGCCACATGGACGCCATTCAGGTCATCGGTACCAAGCGCATGCTTGACCGCTGCCTTGACGCCCAGAAAGACGCCACGCGCCGTATATGGACCGGGATCACCACCCTGGCCCGGAAGTCCCGCAACATGTGGGGTAACCTTGGAAACGGCAACCATGTCCGCTTCGGAAATGCCCACATCCTGCGCAGTGATATATTTCCCGCCGAGCGAGTCGACAGCACGTGCAAATGCTTCAAGCAGTTCCTGTGGTTTGGCGCGCTGCGGATTGGCCAGAATGACGGCCTTACCACCACCGGCCGAAAGCCCCGCCATCGCGTTTTTGTAGCTCATACCGCGCGACAAACGGAGCGCGTCGGTGATCGCCGCTTGTGAGTCGGCATAATGCCAGAAACGCGTTCCGCCCGCTGCCGGCCCCAAATGGGTCGAGTGCACCGCAATGACCGCCTTGAGCCCTGTCGCGCGGTCATCGAACACATGGACCGATTCATGCGAGTCAAAGTCTGGCAAATCCCAAATAGCGGGCATCTCGTCACTCCCAAATGCGGACGAATTCATTTCAACAACTTCGGAATCAAATTACACATCAACGTAATAATATTACGCAACGCGAAAGTCACTCAGATTATGCGGGGGAAATAAATGGGGCGACCGAGGGGTCTTGAACCCCCGACCTCTGGTACCACAAACCAGCGCTCTAACCAACTGAGCTACGGTCGCCATAGCGCCACTAAGGCAGGCGCGTTCCTATATTTTGGCCTTAAGATTATCACATGCCGGGCGTCAACCCGGCACGCTGATTATCTTACTTCTTGAGGCTAAGGCCACCAAAGCGCTTGTTGAACTGCGCAACGCGGCCGCCTGTGTCGAGCATACGGCCCGAACCACCGGTCCATGCAGGGTGCGAAGTCGGGTCAATATCTAGAGCCAACGTGTCGCCTTCCTTGCCCCAAGTGGAGCGTGTTTCGAAGACGGTGCCATCGGTCATCTGCACCTTGATCATGTGATAATCGGGGTGAATATCGGCTTTCATATATAATTCCTTTGTTCAGCGACCGGTTTCCGACCGGAAGCCCTAAATTCGGAAGCGCCGCGCATAGCGGTGGACGCCAGTTATAGCAAGATTCAATTATCCGCGAATGTCATCAAGCTGGCGGATCGGCGATCATGGCCATAAATTCGGCTTCCGCCGCGACCTGATCGCCCATCATCGCACGCCCCGCAAATTTGCAGACACGCGGACGCTTTTGCACAAATTCGACATTCAGATGCAGCAAGCAACCCGGCTCAACGGGCGCACGGAACTTCGCATTGTCGATCGACATGAAATAGACCAGCTTGCCCGAACCAATCAACCCAAGGCTCTCCATTGCCAAAACGCCAGCCGCTTGGGCCAGCGCTTCGACAATCAGCACGCCGGGCATGATGGGCCTTCCGGGGAAATGTCCCTGAAAGAACCCTTCATTGATGGTTACGGCTTTAATCGCGCTGATGCGCTCATCAGGGATAAGCTGTTCAACGCGGTCAACCAGCAACATCGGGTAACGGTGCGGCAGCACCGACATAACCCGGCGGACGTCATAATTGCTAAAATCAGCTTCGCTCATTCCGCTTAGCGGCTTTCAGGCTGTGCTGCTGGGGCCGCGGGTGCAGCGGCCGCAGCGGCCTGAGCGGCTTGCATCTGCGCTGCGTTGTTAAACAACTGCTGAATTTGCTGATACAAAGCGCCAATCTGACGCGACGGACGATAGCCGGCAGGCGGTGTGATTACGGCTGCTGGAATAGCTTTATCCAGCTCAGCGGTAATCGCGGGCGTTACGTCAACGGCTTCAGGTGCCCAAACAAATGCATCCGGTGCCAAAATGACGCTGATTTTCTTTGCAGCAACAACCGCCTGCTGCGCCGCGTCATACTTCAAGGCAATCTGCTCGACGGCATAAAGCTGCGCCAAGATGATCGGTTCTTGAAGCGTATTGATTTCCTTTTGCTTGGCATCAATCTGCGCCAGCAAGGGGTTTTTCGCCTTAATTGCAGCGTCGAGTTCAGCCTGCGTCAGCTCTTTATCTTTATTGGTATCAAGCTGCACATTGATGTTGTTGATTTCCTGACGCTTGGTCTGCATCTGCTGAACAACGGCTGCGTATTGCGTGCCGATCTGCTGATACGCAGTACCGAGTGCCTTTGTACGGGCAATAGCGACCGATGTTTCAGCGGTTGCAATGCCGGATACCTGAGCCGTTGCAGGAACAGCGATGGCTGTTGCGGACAAAAGAGCTGCCACGATGGCGGTGTTACGAATTTTCATTAGAATTGAGTTCCTACGTTGAATGTAAATAATTTGGTGTCGTCGCCGGGTTGTTTTAGCAGCGCACGGGCAATGTCAATTCGGAACGGACCAAAAGGTGAGTTCCAGTTTACGCCAAAACCAACCGACATACGCGGCTTCCATGTATCACCAAAGAACCGCTCTTCGAAACGCAGCACAGATACGCGCGTCGATCCATCGGCATTGGTGGCGGTGGTTGACGTCAGAAGCGTTCCTGTTGTGTCCACAAAGTAATACAGCGGAGCCCCCTGCTCATCGCGTTGCTGAACCGTCTGCAATATTGGACGGGTGACGTCAAAAACCGAACCAACATCGAGGAACAACGATGGGCGCAGACCCAATTCCTTGGCTCCACTGCCAAGCGGAATCTGAAGCTCCGCACGACCCATATAATAGAACCGACCGCCGATTGCATCGTCCTGAACCTGGTTCCGGTCCGTCAATGGCGTGTTCACGGCTACGCCGTTGACGATGTCGCCTTTAAAGAACACGCGCTGTACTCGTGGACCGACGCCACGAATATCAAACCCGCGCATCTGCGGTTCACCGAGGTAGAAACGATCGGTCAAACGGACGTCATCAATACCCAATGACTCAAGGCCGCGGCTTTCGAGTGGATGGATATATCCGCTCTCAAGTGACAGGCCGAACACAAAGTTCCCAAATGGTTTCCAGAATTTGTCCGCGTTAATGCGCGTCTTGACATATTTAACGCTGCCGCCAAGTCCTGCGAAATCTTGGCTAATACCAAAGCTCTGGCCACGCGTTGGACGGATTCGGTTGTCGCGGTCATCATATAACAACGTATAACCCAGCGATGAAGTCAGGCGTTTGCCCGTGGCATCACAAAGGAACCGGCCAGCGACGATTGGGTCACAAGATGCAGGTAGCGGACCCACGCCATCAGGGTCAGTGAAAAACGTGTTTTCATCCAACGAGATGTTGTCGTGGCTAAGGCCATAGCGTGCCTGGAAATAGACAAACTCGTTCACCGGCACACCAACGCGCAGTTGAAACCCGGTGGTTGCCTGCTCATAGGTTGTGTTGCGTTGATTGTTGAAGAAGTTGAAGCTGTTCAAATCGCGACGAAAGATATCGCCGGACACCATAATTGAACGGTCAAACAGATAGGGCTCGGTAAACCCGATTTCAGCGGACTTTGAATAGGATGAATAAGAGATATTCGTCCGCAATTCCTGGCCAACACCGCGGAAGTTCCGCTGCCTTACGGAACCTTGGAAAATGAAGTTTTCGATGGACGAAAAACCAGCCGAAAGCGACAATTCGCCCGTTGCTTTTTCCTCGACATTAGTCGTCAGCACGATGCGGTCGGGCGCGCTGCCCTGTGCTTGCTCGACTTCGAGATCTTCTTGGAAATATCCAAGTGACTTGATGCGCTCAGCGGTGCGCTTCACCTGAATGCTGTTAAATGCGTCGCCTTCGTTCAAACGGAACTCACGGCGAACCACCTTGTCTTGGGTCAGCGTATTGCCGTTAATGTCGATACGCTCAACGAAAACCCGCGGCGATTCCGCCACGTTGAAGGTGATACCCATCGTCAGCGTTTCTTTATCACGCTGGAAATCAGGGTTCACGTCGGCAAAAGCATAGCCGAATAGGCCGGCAGTTTCCGAGAGGCTTTCGACGGTATCTTCGACCATCTTGGCATCGTACCAATCGCCCTTTTTCATGCGCAATGTCGCCGTAAGACGATCGGAATCGAAATCGCGGATTTGGCTTTCAACCTTCACATCGCCGAATTTGTAGCGATCACCCTCTTCCACCACGTAAGTGATGATGAAATCCTGCTTATCAGGTGTAAGTTCCGCAATAGCGGATACCACGCGGAAATCGGCATAGCCTTGCGTCAGATAAAACTGGCGCAGTTTTTGTTGGTCAAATGCCAAACGGTCAGGGTCATAGCTGGTGCCTGAGCTGAAGAAGCGGTAAAAACGCGATTGCTTCGTCACCATTTCGCCACGCAATTCGCCATCGGAAAACTTTTCGTTGCCGATGATGTTGATCTGCTGGACCTTTGATTTCGGGCCTTCAGTGATTTCGAAGACGATATCGACGCGGTTCTGATCCAACTGGACCAGCTTCGGCTCGACCACCGCAGCAAAACGCCCCTGACGCTTGTAGAGTTCAACGATGCGCGCAACGTCCGCGCGGACTTTCGAACGCGAGTAAATCTGGCGTGGCGCCAATTTGATTTCGGGTTCGATCTTGTCGTTCTTGATGCGCTTGTTGCCTTCAAGAATGATGCGGTTGACCACCGGGTTTTCGCGCACTTCAATGACAACCGCGCCCGAATTGTTGCGCACGGCGACGTCCGCAAATAATTCAGTCGCGTATAAATCTTTCAACGCTTGGTCGGCAGAAACCTGGGTCCAAGGCTGTCCTGTCCTCAAGCGGATGTACGACCGGACCGTATCGCCCTCGAGTCGCTGGGTCCCAACGACGGTGATGGACTTGATTTGATCGACCGCAGCTGGCGCAGTCGGCTCAGCGGCAGGCGCCAGTGGCGTTGCTTGCGCAAACGCAGGCGTCATCGTGCCTGACGCCGCAAGGGCCGTCGAACCCATCAAAAAAATGCCAACGCTTTTGAGGTTGCCGAAAGGTCTACTTTTCATTGTCATCCGATCTGATGTCCGGGCCCCACCGGGAGTTGGCTTATTGCCGCTAAAACGGTTTTGCGTCCCTGCCCCATGCAGCGTCCGCAATCAAGTATGCAATGCCTTCAGCCGCTTTCAAAAAGCCCGAAAGACGCAAGGTCATTAAATGTTACCATAAGCATGAACGCCGCTAACATCGCAAAACCTCCACGAAAAGCCCACTCCTGCACCTGCGGTGTTGCGGGGCGTCTGCGTATCGCCTCAATTCCGTAGAGCAAAAGATGTCCTCCATCGAGCATCGGGATTGGCAGCAAATTGATGAACCCCAAGTTAATCGAGATGAGCGCCGCGAGGCTTATGAACGTCAATAGGCCAAGGCTCATCGCTTCGCCGGAAACTTTTGCGATTTTCAATGGCCCACCAAGTTCGGAAAGCGGACGCCGCCCCGAAATAATCTGCCCAAGGCCAATCACCTGCTGACGTAAGACATTGCCTGTTTGCAGGACAGCGGCCCATGGCGCCTCCAATATCCCGACTTCACGGACTTCCACCTTGCTGGCGCCAACGCCAATACGGCCAATACGATATTCGTTGCCAAAGCGATCGACTTCTTTGATTTCGGCCACGACGGTTTCTTTTACCAACCGCTCGCCATTGCGTTCGAATTCGATGGTAACGCGCTCACCGGGGATCATGATGCTCTCATTGGCCATCTGGTTAAAGGTTTCGATGTTGCGTCCATTGAATTTTAGGACGCGATCGCCCGGCATCAAACCGGCTTGTGCGGCGGGGCTTCCCGGTTGAATCACGTCCAATACCGGCGGTGTAACGGACTTCCCGAATGCCAGCAGAAAGCCCATGAAGATGAGTATCGCGAGCAAGAAGTTCACCGCGGGTCCAGCAAACACGATCAACGCACGCTGCCACAGCGTCTTGGACTGAAAAGTCTGGTTGCGTTCGGCCTCGGGCAGTTGCCGCCAGCTGTCATCGGCTTGGCTGGACGGGTTCATGTCACCTGCAAACTGAACAAAACCGCCCAATGGCAACAATCCAATGCGCCACAATGTGCCGCGCTTGTCCACCCTGCCCCAAATTTGTGGGCCAAAGCCGATGGAAAATTTGTCGGCCTTCACGCCGAACCAGCGGCCGACGAAATAATGCCCCAGTTCATGGACAACAACCAAAAACCCGATCAGCGCAATGAACGCGATCAGCGTCAAAAAGATATTGGGTGATTCAGTTGCCACGCGTCAATGTCTCCAATTCGTGCCGCGCATAAATCCGCGCATCTGCATCTATGCTGAACAGATCGTCCAGATGTGTGGGCGCAGCCGGTGCATAAGCCGTCAATGTTGCCTCCACCACATGTGCGATATCCAGAAAGCCAATCTGGCCGTGCAAAAACGCGTCGACAGCCACTTCATTGGCGGCGTTCAGGATGGCCGGCTTCGCGCCGCCCTCGGTAATCGCCGCGCGTGCCAAGCGGAGCGCGGGAAAGCGCACCATGTCGGGCTGTTCAAACGTTAGTTGGCCGATGGTCGCAAGGTCCAGCGGCTTGCAGTTCGTGGCCATACGTTCCGGCCATGCCAGCGCGCTGGCGATGGGTATGCGCATGTCTGGCGAACCAAGCTGCGCCAGCGTCGAACAATCGTCATACTCCACCATCGAATGGATGACCGATTGGGGATGAACCAAAATGTCTAGCTTATCGAGCCCCACGGGAAACAGATGATATGCCTCAATCAGTTCAAGGCCCTTGTTCATCATCGTCGCGGAATCGACGCTTATCTTTGCGCCCATGTCCCAATTGGGATGCGCGACGGCCTGCGCGGGTGTGACCTCACGCATCTGGTCAAGTGAGAACGACCGAAACGGGCCCCCGCTTGCGGTCAGCGTGATTTTGCGCACATGTTCCAGCTTGCTACCGGCAAGGCACTGAAAAATGGCATTATGCTCGCTATCCACGGGCAGTAACGCGGCGCCGGACTGCCGCACCGCAGCCATCATCAGCGCGCCTGCCGAAACCAGCGCTTCTTTATTGGCAAGCGCAACGGTTTTGCCCGTCTGTATCGCGGCCATGGTGGGCGGCAATCCAGCGCAGCCCACGATTGATGCCATCGTCCAGTCGACATCACGCTGAGCCGCCTCAACGAGCGCTTGCGCGCCCGCAGCCGCCGCGATGCCCGTGCCTTGCAACGCATCTTTCAGCGCCGGATAGGAAGCTTCATCGGCAACAACCGCCAGCTCTGCACCAAATTCAATGGCAAGCGTTGCAAGCGCAGAAGCATTACCATTGGCGGTCAGGGCAACGACGCGATAGGCGTCACGATGCTGACGCACAAGATCGAGCGTGGAGAGCCCCACAGAACCAGTTGCCCCGAATATCGAAACGCTGCGTGTCATCTTTAACTGCCCATTGCGCTTTGCGATATGGTGATCAGCCCAGCGACAAATGCGACCGCAATCAATCCATCGGTACGATCAAACAAGCCACCATGTCCGGGGATGAGCCCTCCGGAATCCTTTACCCCTGCCCGTCGCTTCATCCAGCTTTCGAAAAAATCACCGGTTTGCGCAACAACAGCAAGTGCCGCGCCGGTCAATGCAAGGCGCTGCCAACCATAAGTCAGATAAACGTCACCGTCACCCGCGTTGCCGCCCCTGAATGCGTAAATCGCGGCCTGAATAGCGATCATCATCAAGCCAGCGCCCACTATTCCGCCCAGCAAACCAGACCATGTTTTCGACGGGCTGATGCGTGGCGCAATTTTTGGCCCGCTTAATGTCCGCCCAGCGAAATATGCGCCGACATCGGTTCCGATGACACCAGCGATGAGCATGATTGTGGGCGTCATTCCAAAAAACGGCGCGCTAAACAGCAACAAAGTAAAGCAAGCCAGTCCAACGTACAAAAGTCCGCCAACAAGCCAGATGAACCGCGCGGGCATATTGCGGGCAAACGCGAGCGCGAGCTTTGCGAATTCCCAGTACACGCCCAATCCGACCAGAACGATGAGCGCCATAAACGCATAGCCACCCAGCCAGATCGCGCCGATAGCCACCGACATCATGGCAACGCTCGACAATGTCCGCACGCCTAAGTCGGAACGCGACTTCGTCAACGGAACAACCTTATCGGTCACCGACCACCATAACGTCGCTCACGCGTCGAAAACTCGGTCAAAGCTTGTGCAAGCTCATCCTTGCTAAAATCGGGCCACAGTGTGTCTGTAAACCAGAACTCGGCGTAGGCAGCTTGCCACAGCATGAAGTTCGATAACCGTTGCTCGCCCGACGTCCGGATCAAAAGGTCTAATGGCGGCAGACCTGCGGTGTCCAAATTGGCTTCGATAGATTCTACGGTAATCTCACCCTGCGCAGCGGCGGAACGGGCCGCGCGCGCGAGTTCATCCTGCGCGCCATAGTTCAACGCGACGGCCAGCGTTGTACGCGTATTCTGTGACGTTCGGGCAATCGACTCTTCAAGCATGTCCACAATATCGGGCGCCAACGCTTTGTAATTGCCTATTATCTTTAAGCGCACATCATTGGCAGCGAATTCATCGAGATCCGATTTGATGAATTCGCGCATCAACCCCATCAGGTCGTTGATTTCATCTTCCGGACGTTTCCAGTTCTCGCTCGAAAACGCATAAAGGCTGAGCGCTTCCAAGCCCAGCTCTCCGGCTGCCCGCACGATTTTGCGAACAGTCTCAACGCCCTTTTTGTGCCCCATCGCCCGCGGCAACATGCGCTTTTTCGCCCAGCGACCGTTACCATCCATAATGATGGCCACATGCCGCGGCTTTTTTCCAGTGCCGGCCTCGATGCGCTCAGTTTGGGAAGCGGTGGTCAACATTATGATTGGCCTGCCGCCCCGCAAAACATTGTCACCCCCGACTTGATCAGGCGGCCATGGTCTACGTCATCAGCGTTCACTGACAACTTTGGCCATGGATTCCCGCTTTCGCGGGAATGACACAATCTAGATAGAGGGACTTGCGCCAATATCACTGGCTAAGGATTTCCTTTTCCTTGTGCGCAGCGGCGTCATCAACGGCCTTGATCATCTCGTCGGTCATCTTCTGAACTTCGGTTTCAAGCCGCTTGCGATCGTCCTCGCTGATTTCCTTCTTATTCTCGTCGGTCTTCAGCCCGTCATTGGCATCGCGCCGCACGTTGCGGATCGCTATTTTCGCTTTCTCCGCATATTGACCGGCAAGCTTCGCCAGCTCTTTGCGGCGTTCTTCGGTCAAATCGGGAATAGGCAAACGCAATGTCTGGCCATCGGTAATCGGGTTCAGGCCAAGGCCCGCCGAACGAATAGCCTTTTCAACGGGGGTCACGTTGGAACGGTCCCAAACCTGCACCGACAACAACCGCGGCTCCGGCGCGCTGACCGTTGCAACCTGGCTCAATGGCATGTGTGAGCCATATACTTCGACCACTACGGGGTCGAGCAAGGTCACATTCGCACGGCCCGTGCGCAAACCGGAAAGGTCGCTCTTAAAAGAATCAACAGCGCCTTTCATGCGGCGCTCGACATCAGTCTTGTCATATTGCGGCATGATTCAATTTCCTTCGCTTGTTACCACAGTAGAAGTGCCGCTTCCGTCCAGCACTTTCAAAATATTGCCCTGCTCGCGGATGGAGAACACCACGATTGGAATGTTGTTGTCACGGCAAAGCGACACGGCGCTCGCGTCCATAACCTTCAGATTATCTGCCAACACCCGGTCGTAACTCAATGTTTCATAACGGGTTGCTGTCGAAACCTTCTTCGGATCGGCGTCATATACACCATCGACCGAGGTGCCTTTGAATAAGGCATCGCACTGCATTTCAGCAGCACGTAATGCAGCGCCGCTATCGGTCGTGAAGAACGGTGCACCAACGCCAGCGGCGAAGATCACGACCCGGCCTTTTTCCAGATGACGTTCTGCACGGCGGCGAATGACAGGCTCGCACACCTTGTCCATTTCGATGGCTGACTGGACCCGTGTGGGGACGCCAAGCTGTTCGAGCGCATTCTGCATGGCCAAAGCATTCATGACCGTTGCCAGCATGCCCATATAGTCCGCCTGTGCGCGATCCATGCCCTTGGCAGCACCGGCCATTCCGCGGAAGATGTTGCCACCACCGATAACGAGGCACAGTTGAAGCCCGGTATCCTGGGCCGCCTTCACTTCTTCGGCGACGCGTGCGACGGTATCCGGGTCAATGCCATAGGCCTGATCCCCCATCAGCACTTCGCCCGAAAGCTTAAGCAATATACGACGATAGCCGTGCGCGCTCATAATGTCCCTCGTCCCGATACAATAATGGCGCCCAGCTATAGGAGCCGCGCGCCACATCGCCAAGGCTTTATCCCCGTCATCAGACGGGGAAGCCCAGAATATTTATCCGCCGACCGCAGCAGCGACTTCAGCTGCAAAGTCAGACACTTCCTTTTCGATGCCTTCACCAAGCTGGAAGCGGACATAATCCTTCAACACGATTGGCTTGCCGGCTTCTTTACCAGCTGCGGCAACAACGTCGGAAATCGGTGTCTTGCCGTCCATTACGAATGGCTGGCTCAACAAAGCATTTTCCTTGGCGAACTTCTTAACAGCGCCTTCAACCATCTTTTCGACGATATCCGCAGGCTTGCCGCTTTCCGAAGCCTTCTCACGGGCAATGCCACGCTCACGCTCAAGGGTCTCTGCGTCCAAACCGGTTTCGTCGAGCGAAAGCGGGAATGCAGCGGCGATGTGCATCGCCAATTGCTTGCCGAGGCCGTCGAGCGTTGCAGCGTCTGCTTCGCTTTCGAGAGCCACGAGAACACCGATACCACCCATGCCAGGTGCAGCAGCGTTGTGTACGTATGACACGACGCGACCATTGCTGACCGAAAGCGACTTAACGCGGCGGATAACCTGGTTTTCACCGATGGTTGCAATATTGTTGGTCAAACGATCCTGAACGGTTTCGCCAGCACCATAAGGCGCCGCCAAAACCACTTCAGCGTCATTTGCGCTCAGGCTCAAGGCAACATTGCTGACCGCAGCAACGAATTCTTGGAACTGTTCGTTCTTCGCAACGAAGTCCGTCTGGCTGTTGACTTCGATAGCAGTACCCTTGGTACCTTCAACGGCAACGCCAACAAGACCTTCTGCAGCCGTGCGGCTCGATTTCTTGGCAGCAGTGGCAAGACCCTTGGCACGCAGCAAATCTACTGCGGCTTCGATATCGCCATTGGTCTCTTCAAGCGCCTTTTTGGCGTCCATCATGCCGGCGCCGGAAAGCTCACGCAGTTCCTTGACGGCTGAAGCTGTAATTGCAGACATATTTTGTCCTTTCGAATGAATGCGGCGGCATCCATAGCCGCCAATTTTGTCATTCCCGTGAAAGCGGGAAAATATGATCCGAGAACGATGTTTACACCGATATTTCAGACCATGCCCCCCCGAACAGGTCGGGGGGTCATAAGCTTTATTTAAGCGTCGGCAGCTGGTGCTTCTTCTGCAGCGACTTCCGCTACAGGTGCAGCTTCTTCGGCCAATGCAGGTTCAGCAGCTGGTTCAACTTCGGCACCAAGGTCAACGCCCTTGGCAACCTTAGCATTTACGTTGCCCTTGGTAGCCGCAGTGGCAACCGCGTCGCAGTACAAACGAATGGCGCGCGCTGCGTCATCATTTGCAGGAACCGGGAACGCGATACCGTCTGGCGATACGTTCGAATCGAGGATCGCGATGACAGGAATACCAAGAACATTGGCTTCCTTGATGGCGAGTTCTTCCTTGTTGGCGTCGATGACGAACATCACGTCAGGAATGCCGCCCATGTCGCGGATACCGCCAAGGCTCATTTCAAGCTTGTCGCGCTCGCGGGTCATCTGAAGAATTTCCTTCT
>NZ_JBILAF010000112.1:0-6528 GCF_044354325.1 Sphingorhabdus sp.
CTTCAACGAGCCTTGTAGAAAGTCTTATCATATTTCTTTCAAATGCGCCTGCTTCACCTAGCAGCACAATCCCTAAATATTTGAATTGGTAAAGAAAACTAAACGAATGTGACCGGTATTTATGGCGTGGATTTTGGTTCAACCCAACCGATCGTGCCGTCTTCGCGGCGGTAAACCATATTATGTCGTCCAGTTCCAGTGTTTTTGAATAACAATGCAGGCGTATTGCGCAAATCCATCAACATAACAGCATCCGACACTGTGGATTCAGGGATATCAGTCCGCATTTCGGCGACGATTACTGGTGCATCGGGCACCGCTGTCTCTAGATCGTCGTCACTGCCGTCAAAGACCGTATAGGCCGCCTCTTCCTGCGCCACCGCATAGGCCGTCTGGACATGGCGATCTTGCAGACGGCGCATATAGCGACGCAATTGCTTTTCAATACGCTCGGCAGCGCGGTCAAAGGCGACATGCGCGTCCTGCGCCTCACCCCGTCCCTTTAGGACAAGGCCCTGCATCACATGCATCACAATGTCGCTGGTGAAGCCATCATGCGGCGCGCGTCCAAATGTCGCATGCGCAGATAACGCTTTTGAGAAATATTTTTCAGCAATGGATCCAAGCCGTGTTTCCACATGGGTCTGGAGCGCTTCACCGGTGTCGACCTGATGTCCTGAAACCCTGATATCCAATGCCTGTCTCCTTTGTTAAAGCGATGACCCCGTCTGAAGCCAAAGCGCGTCTTTAATCTTCGCCACAAAATCCGCATGTCGCGCCAATTCTTCTGTCGAAGCACTGTGCGCACGCGCGGGCCGGAAAATTTTCGTTGTCTGAACGCTGCTATTGTCGGTTTGATCGAAGCCTTTATCCAACATGTCATTATCGGCGAGGCCAAGACCAATCTGACGGCCGCCGGTGAGTTCAATATATAATTGCGCAAGAAGTTCCGCGTCCAACAAAGCGCCATGTTTGACACGGTGGCTGCGGTCGATGCCGTAACGCGAACACAACGCATCCAGCGACAGCTTGGCGCCAGGGTTTTTAACGCGGGCCAGCGCGACGGTATCCACCATGCGGTCCATCGAAACGGGGGTGCGTCCGCAATATTGCAGTTCATGGTTTAAAAAGCCGAAGTCGAAACTGGCATTATGCGCGACCAACGGGCTGTCACCCAGAAACGCGAGCAGCTCGTCCGCTTTGTCCGCAAAAACAGGCTTGTCCGACAAAAAGCGGTCGGAAAGCCCGTGCACTTGCTCAGCGGCAGCCGGCATTGGGCGAAGTGGATTGAAATATGCGTGATAGTGATTGCCGGTCATGACCCGGCCGATCATTTCAATGCAGCCGATTTCGACCATACGATCCCCGGTTGCGGGGTCAAATCCAGTCGTTTCGGTATCGAATATAATTTCACGCATTCTATGATGAGATGTGAGCCTCTTTACGGCCTTATGCAAGACCCTCGCGCAGCTTTT
The DNA here is from genome assembly GCF_044354325.1 of Sphingorhabdus sp. Lineage (GTDB taxonomy): Bacteria > Pseudomonadota > Alphaproteobacteria > Sphingomonadales > Sphingomonadaceae > Sphingorhabdus_B. The sequence continues at coordinate 1,476 of NZ_JBILAF010000112.1, forward strand.
TGACAAGTGCGCGCACATCTTCGCGCGTCGCTGCAATATCTTGGCCGGTATCAATGACATAATCGGCGCGCGCGCGCTTGTCGGCATCCGGCATTTGTAACTTTAATATCTGTTCGAATTTTTCGGGAACCATGCCGGGACGCGCCAGTACACGGGCGAGTTGATCGGATGCGGGCGCAGATACCACCACCGTCACATCAACGCCGGCTTGTCCGCCCTTTTCAAATAATAAGGGTATATCGAACACGACCATATCGGCGTCTTTGTGGCCCGCGAGAAACACTTTGCGGCGTTCGGCGACTGCAGGGTGAATAAGTGATTCAAGTTTTGCGAGCTGTTCGCGATTGCCGAAAACCGCAGCGCCCAACGCCTTGCGGTCCACACCATCCACGCTGGTTGTTCCGGGAAAAGCCGTCTCAATTTCTGCGACAAGCGCGCCCCCTGCCCTTTGCATATCGTGCACAGCAGCATCGGCATCAAAAACAGGAACGCCTTCATCAGCGAACATCGCCGCCACCGCCGATTTCCCCATGCCGATGGAGCCTGTGAGACCTATGATGCGTGGCTTATTCATTTCAACAGCAACGCGCGCAGTTCATCTTCGCCTTCTTCTGGTGGGGCAACACCGAAGAATAATTCAAAGGCGATGGCGGCCTGGCCCACGAGCATTTCAAGCCCGTCGACCGTTTCCAAATCACGGGCGCGCGCAGCCTTTAGCAATGGCGTTTCAATGGGCGCATATACCAGATCATAGACCAGCGCATGTTCGGGCAAAGGAGACAAGTTGATGTCGAGCGTCTCTTGCCCAACCATGCCCAGCGGGCTTGCGTTCACGAGCAAGGCAGCATCGGGCAGCCGCGCGTCAAATCCAATCACTTTGCCCTTCAGGCCAAAATGGGCCAGCAAACCCGCAGCCTTCAACGCATTGCGCGCCACGAGAACCACTTCGCCAACGTCCGCCTGCGCCAAAGCGAAAAGCACCGCACGTGCAGCCCCGCCGGCACCAATGACAATGGCGGTTTCACCCACAATCGGCACATCTGCGATTGGACCATAAAAACCACCTGCGTCGGTGTTGGTCGCAACCAAAGCGCCGGATTCATTGCGAAACACGGTGTTGATGGCACCGATAGACGCACTGACGTCCCCCGGGTCATTCACAAAATCCAGCGCCGCAATCTTGTGGGGTATGGTGATGTTGCATCCGCGCCAATTGGCATCAGCGGCGCGGGTCGCAAAATATTGCTCCAGATTTTCGGGCAACACGTCATGGGCACGATATTCCCCTGATATGCCCAAAAGCCGCAGCCAATGGCCGTGGATCAGCGGTGATTTAGAGTGTGAAATCGGGTGCCCGATAACTTCGGCATACATAGTCATGTTGGCAAAAGACCTCTCACCCGCAGATAGTCAAGAATGGGAAGCAAGGGCATACCAATTATCGTGAATTGGCTACCGCTTACGCTGGCAAACAGCTGTGCGCCTTCGGCTTCAATACGATAGCAGCCAACGCAATGCCGTATTTCATCCCAATATGCATCGACATATTGGTCGATGAATGTGGCGCTGAGCGCACGCATCGTCATCTGCGCGCTGTCGACAATCCGGCAGACAGGCTTGCCTTGTTCGCATATGACCGCTGCACTTATCAGCCTGTGCGACGCGCCCGACAATGCCACCAGATGTGCGCGTGCTTCGTCTTTATCTTCGGGCTTATCAAAGATTTTTCCGTCGGCACTCAGCAATATTTGGTCACAACCAAGCACCATCGCAGTCGGTTGTTTGCGCGATATTTTCAGCGCCTTGGCTTCGGCAAGTGCGTCGGCAATATCGCGTGGTTTAGCGCCCGATTGCGTGAGCGCCGTTTTGATGCTGTCTTCATCAACCAGCGCTGGGCACGGTTCAACATCAACACCCGCAGCGCGCAACATCGCGATCCGCCCGGCGCTTTGTGACGCGAGGATGAGGGTCATGTTTTTGCGGCCTCGGCCAGTTCGCGTTCATTGAAGAGATTGATGATCGCAGCGGCGCTTTCCTCAATCGAACGCCGCGTCACATCCAGCACCGGCCAGCCATTATCAGCAAACATACGCCGCGCATGCGCGACTTCTGCCTTCACCTTTTCCTCATCGACATAATCGGTGTCGGGCGACTGATTCAACGAAAGCAATCGATTGCGCCGCACCTGAACCAGCCGTTCGGCGCTGGTGACAAGGCCAATCACCATCGGGTGTTTCAACTGAAACAATATCGGTGGCGGCGGCGCTTCGGGGACGATGGGAATATTGGCGGTCTTATATCCGCGGTTGGCCAAATAAATGCTCGTTGGCGTTTTGGATGTCCGCGAGACACCGGCAAGGACGATATCCGCCTCTTCCCAATTTTGCGCATTGATGCCGTCGTCATGGGCAATGGTGAACTGGATAGCATCGACGCGGGCAAAATAGGCCGCGTCCATCGCGTGCTGTCGGCCCGGGCGGGCCTTTGCCTCTTGCCCAAGCATATTCGACATAGCGTCACTCACCGCATCAAGCGCGGCAACCGCTGGCAAACCCATCGCACGGCACCGTGTTTCCAGCTTGCGCCGCGTATCACGATTGACCAATGTGAATAGGACAAGGCCGGGGTTGGTCGCGACGTCGCGTAAAATGCGGTCGAGATGGCTTTCCGAACGGACCATCGGCCAAAAATGCTTTACGACATTTTCGGCACCATCAAACTGCGCCAATGCGGCCTTCGCAATGTTTTCAAGCGTCTCGCCTGTGGAGTCCGAAAGCAGATGAAGATGAAAACGTTGGCTCATGACTCACAGTCTTGTTGGTAGGCTGGGGATAAATCAAGGGACAAGTTTTCACCCACCCTATCTTCCCCACTATCGCCGAATAACCTCTCGATTCGGGCACAGCCTGTCCACAGGGGCAATTCGCTATCCACAGCCTGTGAATAATGGGGATGGAATGTGCGACTCCGTTGGATTGCGTTTGCCCGTGGACGTCAAGATGTTGGCAATATCCGCAAAAGCTTTTAAGGCCTACGATATCAACAGCACATCATCTTTCATCATCCTTTATATAAATATATATTTTGATTGGATCTCGGCCGCTTATGTCAGCGCAAGCCTCGAAAAAACTGCTTAACGTCCTTAAGGGCAACCAAGAGGAAGTACCGCCTATTTGGCTCATGCGACAGGCAGGCCGTTATCTTCCAGAATATCGGGCCCTTCGCGCTGAAAAGGGCGGGTTTCTGGCGCTTGCTTATGACAGCGATGCTGCGACCGAAATAACGCTGCAACCAATCAAGCGTTTTGGTTTTGATGGCGCGATATTATTCTCCGACATTCTCGTCATTCCGCACGCCATGGGTCAGGATCTGTGGTTTGAAACAGGCGAAGGCCCAAGGCTTGCGCCGCGCTTGGCGGAATCACGACTTGAAGAATTTGTGCCAGCGCCTGAACGGCTCGATCCTGTCATCGATACCGTGCGTAAAGTATCGGCGGCACTGCCAGCAGAAACAACCTTCCTCGGCTTCGCTGGAAGCCCGTGGACGGTCGCTACGTACATGGTGCATGGTCAAGGTAGCAAAGACCAAGCAGAGGCCCGCAGAATGGCCCATGCAGAGCCGGAGCGTTTTGCTGATCTTATCGAAGCGATTATTTCGGCAACGGTCGATTATCTGGCCAATCAAATTGATGCCGGCGTTGATGCAGTTCAGTTGTTTGACAGCTGGGCAGGCTCTTTATCGCCAGCACAGTTCCAAAAATGGGTCATCGCGCCAAATGCCGAAATCGTGCGCCGTTTGAAAGCCCGCAATCCGAATGCTGTCATCATTGGTTTCCCCAAAGGCGCGGGCGGTAAGCTTGCCGCTTATGCCGAGGGCACGGGCGTTGATGCATTGGGATTGGATGAAACGGTTGATCCGCATTGGGCCAACCGAGAGCTGCCAAAAGGTCTTCCGGTGCAGGGCAACCTTGATCCACTCGCGCTGATTGCGGGTGGTCAGGTCTTGAAAGAGGCTGCGGACAATATTCTATCGGCATTTGCCGACCGCCCCCATATCTTCAATCTCGGCCATGGTATTTTGCCGGATACGCCGATTGAAAATGTCGAAATGCTTCTTAAACTGGTCCGCAAGGGTTAACCCATAAAGGCCGTTTTCATGACGGAAACGCTATCTGTGCTGTATATCTGGTTAAAGTCTGCCCATATCATTTTCGTGATTTTCTGGATGGCGGGGCTGTTTATGCTTCCGCGCTTTTTCGTCTATCATCAGGAAAGTGCGCAAGCGTCTGAAGAGGCTGCCAAATGGGTGGACCGTGAGTCCAAACTTATCAAAATCATCCTCAATCCATCGATCATCATTGTGTGGGTTGTCGGACTGTTTCTGGCTTGGAATATCGGTGCGATGGCAGAAGGCTGGTTCCATGCCAAATTGCTCTTCGTGCTAGGCCTGTCCGGATATCATGGCTGGATTGTTGGTTATGCTAAAAAGCTCGTACGCGGTGAACGCAAGCTAACGGGCAAGCAGTTGCGCTTGTTGAACGAAGTGCCCGGCATTGCGGCTGCCATCATCGTTATATTGGTCGTAGCCAAGCCGTTCTGACGATTGCGCCACGCGTTTTTGCAGAACAGTTGACGGCGAAAGCATCGCAGCCTATTTGTCCGTCCAAGCCCGTCCTGGGCGTGAGGCGCGATCTCAACAACAACCGCGCCACCAACTTTCAACATCTTGTCGGTTGTCTTTTTAAAAACCGGCTCTCAATCGGACAATTGTCCACCTGCAATCGGGGCCAATGGTCCATTCAACGGAATTACCTATGCATTTGAAAGAGCTGAAAAGCAAAAACCCCGCTGACCTCGTATCGATGGCTGAAGAGCTTGGTGTCGAGGGCGCGTCGACCTTGCGCAAACAGGATCTCATGTTTGCGATCCTGAAAGAGCTGGCCGAAGATGGCGAGCAGATCATGGGTCTTGGTACGATTGAGGTTCTGCCCGACAGCTTTGGTTTCTTGCGCTCGCCAGAAGCGAACTATCTTGCAGGGCCAGACGATATTTAC
>NZ_JBILAF010000021.1:0-24796 GCF_044354325.1 Sphingorhabdus sp.
CTTTCAGTGCCAAGCCTCGCATTTGCGCAGGAAGCCCCTCAGGCCGACGATACAGCGGAAGAAGAAATCGTTGTAACCGCGCAAGGCCGCAGCCAGCTATTGTCTGACGTGCCAGTCGCCATTTCCGCCGTTAATGCCGAAACCCTCCAAAATAGCGGCGCGAACGACATTCGCCAGTTGAACCAGGTTGCACCATCGTTGCTCGTGTCTTCGACAGGTTCGGAAGCCAATGGTTCTGCCCGTATTCGCGGTATTGGAACGGTCGGTGACAATCCCGGCCTCGAAAGCTCGGTCCCTGTTTTCATCGACGGCGTATACCGTTCGCGTTCGGGCATTGGTCTGAACGAACTCGGCGAAATCGACCGCGTTGAAGTGCAGCGTGGACCGCAAGGTACCTTGGGCGGACGTAACTCGTCGGCGGGCCTCATCAGCATATATTCCAAAAAGCCAAGCTTCACCTTTGGTGTTAATGGCGAGCTGACCTACGGCAATTATGACTTCATGCGCGCTGCAACCAGCATCACCGGCCCACTCTCGGACCAGGTCGCGTTCCGCGTTGATGGCGTTTATGTAAAGCGTGACGGTTTCTACCGTGACGACCAAAATGGCCGCGACATCAACAATCGTAACCGCTACTTCCTGCGCGGCCAGTTGTTGTTCCAACCAACCGATGCGCTGTCGGTACGTCTGATTGCAGACTATACCTCGCGAAACGAAGAATGCTGTGCCGCGACCTATGTGGACCGGTCCGTCAATCCATTCATTGGCGACCTGAACAACCCAAGCACGACCGGCGTGGCGTCAACAGCGACATCCAACAACATCGTCAACGTATTGCGTGACCTTGGCCAGCCATTGGCTGCGTTCAACCAAGGATTTGGCCGTCAGGTTTCTGTCAGCCCGAACCGCGTCTTCAGCGGCGAAACCAAAGATTATGGTTTCTCCGGCCAGGTCGATTATGATTTTGGCGGCGCAACTTTGACCTCGATTACCGCCTATCGCCAGTATCGCTCAGGTCAGGCTTCGGACACCGATTATGGTGAGGTCGACATTCTGTACCGTGCGCCGGGCGATGATGCCTATCGTCAATTCCACACCTTTACCCAGGAACTGCGTTTGCAGGGTGAAGCATTCGGCGGAAAGCTGGACTGGCTCGTCGGTGGCTTCTTCGCCAATGAAAAACTGACGGTTCGTGATAACCTGCGTTTCGGCAACCAATATGGCCGCTTTGCAACATGCCGCATCATTTCGGGTGGCGGTTTCGCCGGGCTATATTCGCCCACCAGCCCATCATGCGTCATCCCAGGCGTCGGCACAGCAACCATCGGTGGCGCTTCGGGTCTATCCGGCCCGGATATTCTGGCGGCGTTCACGCGGCTTGATAACCTTAATGATCTGGGCACCACCAACGACCGTTATTTCCAGAACGGCACGAACTTCGCGGCGTTCACGCACAACATCCTGCACATCACAGATGCGCTCGATCTGACGCTTGGCCTGCGCTACACCAGCGACAAGAAGAAGTTTGACGCCACCTTTGGCAATGACAACACCGTTTGTACGGCCGTCCAAGGCCTTGTGACCGACGACTTGGTGAACCCGCAGACAACGGCAACAGCGCGTGCACTTGCGGGTTCGTTGATTGGCCTGTCTTGTCAGGGCAACTCAACAGCGGAATTGAATGGCGTGTCTATCAATGACAAGCGCAGTGAAGACGAATTCACCGGCACCGCAATCCTGTCATGGAAAGCAACCGACGACCTGTTGGTCTATAGCAGCTTCGCCCGTGGATATAAGGCTGGTGGTTTCAACCTTGACCGTTCAGCACTGAAGTCACCAATCGGCACATTTGCAGCATCGGGCGGCGCGCAGGCGTTGACGGGCAGATTGCAATTCGACCCCGAATTGGTCGACAGCTATGAAATCGGTGCGAAATTCTCAAATGGTCCACTGGGCCTGAGCGTTTCTGCGTTCCGTTCGGACTTCAGCAATTTTCAGCTGAATACGTTCAATGGCACCGTATTCCTTGTGCAGTCGATCAACGGTTGCGGCACGGATTTGGCCGGCGCCGACCGTGACCAGAGCTTGTCGGCAGCAGGCTCCAACTTCAACGCAGCAGCGGCAACAACGGGCGCCTGTGCGCCAAGCGACGTGGGCTACGGCGTGCGCGCTGAAGGTGTCGAGTTGGAAGCATCCTTGGTGCCAGCACGCAACTTCCGCGTGGCGGCAGGTTTGACATATGCAAACACCAGCTATCGTGAAAATCTGGTCGGCAGCAAAACCGGCGCACCACTTGACCCCGCATTGCGTAAGTTGCCGGGCGACAATCTGTCCAACGCGCCAGAACTGGTTGCAACGTCAAGCGTCACATGGACTCCTGACATTGGCAGCAATGGCATGAGCGGCCTTGTGTATATCGACGGTCGTATGACCAGCGATTACAACACCGGTTCCGACCTGTTCCCGCAGAAAGAGCAAGATGGTTTCGCGGTATTCAACGCCCGTATCGGTCTTCGTGGTCCGGACGAAGGCTGGGGCATTGAGCTTTGGGGTCAGAACATCTTCAATCAAGATTATGCGCAGGTCGCGTTCAACTCGCCATTCCAGGCGGGTGCAACCTCGGCACCATTTGTGGATGGGCAATATCCCGGTGGTCGCCAGCTGATGTCGCACTTCCTTGCTGAGCCACGGACATATGGCATCACATTGCGCGGTAAGTTCTAAGAACTTCGCGAACCTAAACGAAAAAGGGCCTGCAGCGATGCGGGCCCTTTTTTGTTGGGTGGGTTGAAACGGGTGTTATGACGGGCGTTCTGGCACCATAGGGAACAGCGACCGCGACCCTATTCGTCATCCTGAACTTGTTTCAGGATAACATGCGACGTTCATGCGTTATCCTGAAACAAGTTCAGGATGACGATTTAAGGGTATTTCGGAACAGAGGCCTGCTCGAAAGCCTAGTTAAGACGTCCCAAACCCGACGCCCAGGAAGCCGGGCATGGGACCGTTCCATCCGTCATCGCCCGCTGGCGCAGCGCTTGGCTTTTGCGCTGCTTCAGCTTCAACCATTGGCGCTGCCTTTTTACGGGCGGGCTTGGGTTCCACTGGTGCCGCCGCTTCTGCGGGTGCGGACTTGGCTTTTGGCTCTGTTGGCTTGCGGCCGCGCTTTGCGGGTGCGCGCTCTTCGGGTTCACCCGATGGAGCCTCGATCTTGCCAAGACGTTCGATCTTGGTGCCAATCAGCTTTTCGATGTTTTCAATGGCTTCTTCATCGGCCTTGGTGACAAAGGTAAATGCCTTGCCCTTGGCACCGGCGCGGCCTGTGCGGCCAATGCGGTGGACGTAATCATCGGGGTGCCATGGCGCGTCAAAGTTGAACACATGGCTGACGCCCTTAACGTCAAGGCCGCGGGCGGCCACGTCGGACGCAACGAGCAGATTGATGTCACCGTTCTTAAACGCTTCCAATTGCTTCTGGCGAGACGCCTGATCAATGTCGCCGTGAATTTCGCCCGAACGCATACCATGGCGCTGCAGGCTGGTGTTCAATTCGCGCACCGTCGTCTTGCGGTTGCAGAAGATAATCGCGTTGGACACATCTTCCGTGCGCAAAAGATCGCGCAACACATCGCGCTTTTTCATCGGCGATACATTCACCAAAAACTGTTCGATATTGATATTGGCGGTCGCGGGACGCGCGACTTCGATATATTTCGGGTTCGACAGAAACTTGTCCGCCAGCTTCTTAATCGGCGGCGGCATCGTTGCCGAAAACAGCAATGTCTGACGCGTCGCCGGCAACTTTGTGCAGATATGTTCGATGTCGGGAATGAAGCCCATGTCCAACATACGGTCCGCTTCGTCGATGACGAGCATTTCGCAGCCCGTCAGCAAAATCTTACCGCGCTCGAACAAATCCATCAGTCGTCCGGGCGTCGCGATCAAAACATCAACGCCCTTTTCAAGCGCCTTCACTTGGTCGCCCATTTGAACACCGCCAATAAGCAGCGCCATCGATAGCTTGTGATATTTGCCGTATTTCTCGAAATTCTCGGCAACCTGCGCCGCAAGTTCACGCGTCGGTTCGAGAATGAGGCTGCGCGGCATGCGCGCACGCGCACGGCCATTGGCCAGCACATCGATCATCGGAAGGACGAAGCTCGCGGTTTTACCCGTGCCCGTCTGTGCGATTGCGATGATGTCACGCATCATCTGGACCTGCGGGATAGCAGCGGCCTGAATAGGGGTTGGCTCGTCATAGCCAGCCTCACTTAAGGCTCTCAATAATTCATCAGACAAGCCGATATCGGCAAAACGCATATGTTGTTCCGGAAAAGAAGATGCTGTGCCACCGGTGCCAAAGCCATAGCGACGAGGGTCGGCATTGGTCTCTGCGGGCAGAAATGTCAAGGTAATTGGCCGAATGCGCCCGGCGCTATCGCGGTATCAACAATCGGAATTTATCGATCGCGCATTTTGCCCCGGTGCGGGCATGCAACACATCCCGATCCACGCATAATTTGCCGTCATATGACCGCTCCATATAAGCGCCCGCATAAAACTCCCGCGCCAGACAACCGTCACCCAAATAAGCGCGGATAAGGATGCCGTCGCGCGTCAACAGGTCGAGCGTGCGGTCGGGTCCGGGACGCGATCCGCCCAGTCTGTCGACCCAAAGGCATTTGCCGATTTTCTTTTCTTTATATTGCAGCTTTGCGACCGATTGCCGCTGTGCGCCCACGGCCGCTGGCGCCGACGCGGGGCTCGGCAAACGAATGATGATGCGTTGGTCAATGCGCACTTGGTCAAATTCGGTATTCAACCTGACGAACGGCGCGAACGGATTGTGCGCCATGTCGACATTAAAATCGGCCCAAGCCTTTTGCGACACGGTTGTCAGGCCGGCCGCAAGCAGGATTATGGCAAAAACTATGCGCAAGAAACATTCCGGTATGAAGTTGAAGTTCTGCCGACTTTACCCGATAGGGTTGAACGTATCATGAATTAAATGCCCTGAACCTTTGCACATAATGGGAAATACCGTGCCAGATGTAAACGCCTTATCCGAGCTTCGCTCTATTTTAGGACCAAAGGGCTATTCGGATGATCAGGACGTCATATCCCCATGGCTGACCGACTGGCGTGGCCGATTTACAGGCGCCGCCGCAGCATTGCTTTCACCGGCCACCACCGAAGAAGTTGCCGCAATTGTGCGGATTGCCGCGAAGTATCGGCTGTCACTGGTTCCACAGGGCGGCAATAGCGGGATGGTCGCCGGGGCCACGCCAAACAGCAGCGGCGATCAACTGATCCTTTCGATGCGGCGGATGAACAATATCACCGCGATAGATGCAGACGCCGGCCTGATAAGCTGCGAAGCGGGTGTCATCTTGCAGAACCTGCATGAAGCCGCCGCGCAGGCCGGACGGCGCTTTCCACTCACGCTTGGGGGCAAGGGGTCGGCAACCGTTGGCGGTCTGATTTCGACCAACGCGGGCGGCACGCAAGTGTTGCGGCACGGCACAATGCGTTTGCTCGTTGCGGGTCTTGAGGCTGTTCTGCCCGATGGCTCGATTTATGACGCCATGGCGCCGTTGAAAAAAGACAATCGCGGCTATGACCTGAAACAACTGCTGATCGGGGGTGAAGGCACGATTGGCGTTGTGACCAAGGCCGTGCTGCAAACCGTGCCCGCGCTTATTGACCGCTGCGTCGTGTGGGCGGGCATTGATAGCCCGCAACAGGCATATGAACTTTTGCTGTTCATGCAGAAACATGGGCGCGATCGTTTGGAGGGCTTTGAGATCCTTCCCCAACGCGCACTTGCTGCCGTGCTCACGCATATTTCGGGCACACGGCCGCCGGTCGACACCACGCACCGCTGGCATGCTTTGATGGAATTTGTGCAGGACGACCCTGCCCAGTCCAGCCCCGGCGAGCTGGCCATGCATCTGCTTGAAGATGCGATCGCCCATAATTTGCTCGAAAACGCGACGATCGCGAGCAGCGACATGCAGGCAGAAGCTTTTTGGAAAATTCGCGATTCGATTGCGGAGGCCGAACGTGCCGCCGGCGCCGCGCTGCAGCATGATATCAGCGTTCCGGTCGCGGCCATGGCGCGCTTCATTGAGGAAGAATCGCCGCGTATCGAAGCGGACTACCCCGGAACCAAGACCGTTGCGTTCGGACATTTGGGCGATGGCAACATCCATTTCCATGTAAAAGCCCCCGAAGGCGTCGATGTCACGGCTTGGTACGCCGAAGATGGCAAGGCGATCACGTCGCACGTCTATGATCGCGTGCGCGCTTATGGCGGTTCATTGTCGGCTGAACATGGCATTGGCCAATCCAAAATCGACGAATTCGCGCGGCTTGCCGAGCCTGCCCGGCTTTCGGCGCTGCGGGCCATTAAAAGCGCGTTCGATCCGCTTGGCATTATGAACCCCGGCAAGCTTGTTCCACTTGCGTAAAGGCTGCTGTCCGACTAAAGCGCCGCATTAAATTTTTGCCCCATAACAAGCACTGGAGTTTCACATGGCCACAGCGCCCCAAGCCGCCAACTTGCCGCTTCTGTACAAAGACCTCATCCCGCTCAACAGCAACGATCACCTCACGTGGAAATCGCGCCTGTTGGAGAATGCAAAGTTCCTTGAAGGGCAGCATGCGATCCCGTTGACGATCGAAGAGTTCGTCCCAGCATCGCGCACCTATCCCATCATTTTTTCCGCAACAGACAATCCTGTTCCGCTGGTCCTGATGGGCATGAACGAAGGCGTAAACACTTTCATGAACGAGGAAGGCTTTTTCGAGCGTCCCGTTTACGTCCCTGCATATGTCCGCCGCTATCCATTCTTGTTGGCCAAGCTGCGTCCCGACACCGAAGAGCTGTCCTTGTGCTTTGACCCCACATCGGGCGCCGTTGGTGAATTCGAAGAAGGCACGCCCTTGTTCGACGATGGCAAGCCAAGCGAAAACACACAGGCTATTTTGAAATTCTGCGAAGAATTCGAAAATGCCGGTGCGCAAACCCACGCCTTTGTTGAAGAGCTGCAAAAGCTTGACCTGTTAATGGACGGCGAAGTGTCGATCCAACAAGAAGGTCAGGAACAGCCATTCATCTACCGTGGTTTCAAAATGATCGACGAAGCGAAACTGCGCGAATTGCGCGGCGACACCGTCCGCAAGCTGAACCAGAATGGCATCCTTGCACTCATCCACGCACATCTGTTCTCGTTGCAGTTAATGCGGGAAATATTTGCAGTTCAGGTTGCACAAGGTAAGGTACCGCAGGTGACGGAACTGCCTTCGACCTAATCAGGCCAAATGCTTCATGCCGTCACTGTCCATCAAGGGAAGTGACGGCATGGCAAAATATAGCAAAATCGCGATCCTGTTTCACTGGCTGATTGCCATATTGATCGGCGCCAACATCTTGTTGGCAAATTTGGGCGAAGGTCTGCCCCGCGCCGCGCGCGCTGCCTATATGAGCCCGCATAAGGCCATTGGCATTTCCATCTTGATACTGACCATTGGCCGCATTTTATGGCGCCTGACCCACCGCCCGCCTGCGCTGCCTGATAAGGTCGCGGGTTGGCAGGCCAAAGCCGGCCATAGCGCCCATATATTATTCTACGTCCTGATGATCGCCATGCCGCTGACCGGTTGGCTGATGATCGGCGCCAAGGGCAACGCTGCGCCTGTTGATTTCTTTGGCCTGTTCACGCTCGATATGGCGGTTGGCAAAAATGCGATGCTGGCGGACATCGGGAATGAGGGGCATGAGATATTGGTCGCGCCGCTGATCATTCTCATCGGCTTGCATATTTTGGGCGCTTTGAAGCATCAGTTCATCGACAAAATGCCCTTTATCCAAAGAATGTGGCCTTAAACGGGCGTTGGTGCCGTCAACATAGCCAGCGCAACAACTGCCCGCACCAATGCCTCGCCTTAACGGCATTGGGCCAGAATGTTTTTGCTCTGACTTGAAACTGCAATGCTCAGGTCCCATTCTTGGGTCTGGACGGAGACTTCCCCTCCCGTTTCTGTCCAACGATGCCCTAACCGGCATCAACTCCCTGAACCTCGGCCACCCCGGAGCAGTCCGGGGTGGTTTTTTTATGCGAATCGGGTTGATTTATTCAGCAGCAATCAACGCAGAGGAACCAAGCGCCTCGTCCGCCAAAGCCTCCACCAATCCGGCTATCAATAACTTCATCGGTTCAACGCCAGCCCCAGGCTGCCGCAAATCCGCATCAAGATAGAGCGACCGGTCCACTTCCAACTGGATCGCATGGATATTGGCACGCGGCCTGGCATGGCGGCGCAGGATATAATCCCCGGCATAAGGGTGGTTGAGCGCAGCGGTAAAGCCGTGCCCCTGCAAACGGGACATCAGCAACTCGGCATATTGCGAGGCTGCACTTTTGCCGAACCGGTCGCCAATTACAAATTGCGGCCCCGCGCCTGTTGCAGGGTTGTGGAGCGGCGGCATGCTGTGCACATCCAGCAGGATCGCGACCCCGAATTTTTGCCGCATATTTTCAAGCACCGTCCATACGGCCAGATGATAGGGCCGATGCAGCGCCGCAATGCGGTCATGGATATCGTCTAAAGTGAACTGGCGCTTCCACAAATCGCCTTCGCCCGACAATCGGCGCGGCACAAGGCCAAGGCCGCCGCGCTGCTTCACGCCGGGCGGCGGATAATCCGCGCGCTGTGCGCCTTGGACCATCTCAACATCGATATCCTGTTCATCGCGGTTCAGGTCGATCCAGGCGCGTGCGCGGTGGGCGACGATGACCGGATGGCCAAACTGCACCGAACGGCGCACCAATAGATCGGCATAGCGATCCTCAAGCCGGACAAGCGATGCCGGCGGCACGCGCAGCGCGTCAATGACAGCTGCGGGATAGTCGCGTCCCGCGTGCGGCACAGACAGCAACACAGGCACGGACATATTCTCCGTTCCCCACATTGCAAATCCGGATGCCGATATGTCCAACACGCCCTCTTTATGAGACTAAAATATGTTGTTGGCAGGTTTTGCGCAAAATGGTGAAAAAAAATTAAGCCTCTGCAATTATAGATACAGCCGGCGCCGCAATTTGGCGCCCCAAAAGATGTTTAAGGATTATGTATGACCCGCATTCTGCTCGCCGAAGATGAACAGGCCATGCGCGAATATCTCGCGCGCGCGCTGGAACGGTCGGGCTATGATGTGGTCGCGGTCGACCGCGGCACAGCGGCGGCGCCCTTGCTGGAACAAGAACATTTCGATCTGCTGCTCACCGATATTGTGATGCCCGAAATGGACGGCATTGAACTCGCGCGCCACTGTAACCGCGTGTCTCCGGGCACGGAGGTCATGTTTATCACCGGCTTTTCGGCCGTGGCACTGCGCGCGAGCGCGTCCATGCCAAGCGCCAAAATATTGTCCAAACCCTTCCATTTGAAAGACCTTGTCCTTGAAGTCGAACGGCTGTTTTCCAAGGAAAGTTTTGGCGAGCTGAAATAGGCTTGAATGATAGCAAAAGCCCAGCTAGAGGCTGCGGCATAATGGGCGTATAGCTCAGCGGTAGAGCACTGCATTGACATTGCAGGGGTCGCAAGTTCAAACCTTGCTACGCCCACCATTTAAAAACCCCGCCGTCCGAATGGAACGGCGGGGTTTTTTATTTTCCCACCGACCGGGGGGCATAAAACTTTTGCTGTTTTTCAAGCGATTGAGTTCCCACGTCCACGACAAAACAACGCAAAAAAACCCAGTTATCGTGAGATAACTGGGTGAAGTGGAGATCATGAATCGCATCATGCTCTCTGGGTCACTCAAGCAATGTCACCCGCTTGAATCTCTTGATTACGTATCATCAGCTTCCCATTTGCCATTGCCGCGCTTAGCCATGGCTACTCCGCAATAGTTGCATTTCGAAACTGGAAAACTCCCACCCATCTTCGCGTGTTTGCGACTGCGGACGTGCGCGTTGAACCTACAAAAAAATATGCGTCTTATAGCTTTATGAATCATATTTTGCTCTGAACCGCCCCATCTAGTCCCATGATCCTGTGCCCGCTGCTCCAGCAGGGAAAAGTTGATTTGACGCAAAATGAAAATGTCTTATAAACCTTCTTAGATAACAGTTACTTCGCCAAGCGGCGGCAATGCAAGTAAAACCTTTCAAAATTGAAACCATTTTGGAGGCATCGTGCCATCGAGGGGCAGAAAGGCGAATGACATGACGAGACCGCCACCGCCGTCCTTTGTCCGACTGCTGGATATGCTGAATGCGATTAGGCAGCTGTCACCTTTTGACACGTTAAATGCGGACGAAGGCTTGCTGCTGGATGCGCTGATCGTGAAATGGCACGAGCGTGACGATATCATGGTCAGCGAAGTGATGAGCGATGCACGCTTCGGTTCGCAGCCGACAGCGTATCGCAGGATAATCGCCCTGCGCGACAAAGGGCTAGTTTGTTTGCGCACCGACAGCAAAGATAAGCGTGTGAAATTCGTGGAACCAACGAAGCTCGCAAGAGATTACATGGCGAGCATTAGTGAAGGCATTGCGGCTCTTGGGCAATCTCCGCGAACTGTATGACGGCTAAGTTCAAGGATTGGTTGGGGTGGGTTCTACTTGTAATCGGCTTAGGGCTGGCGTGGTATGGCTTGGCTTCAGCAAATGATTATGTTTTTCAGCATTTAGCCCTAAATCCTAATGCTCACCTCATATATCTGCCTGCAGCGTTACGCATTATCTATCCTCTCGTTTTTCGGGAGGCAGGCGTTTTCGGCATTATTATTGGCAGCTACCTTGTCGTCCAAGACCGAGTAAACGATGGCTTACGATTAAGCGATGGCTTACTAGAAATTGTTTCTTTGTCTGTAATGTCGGGCTTAGCTCCACTCATCGGCATCGCTATTTTCAAGATGCTATTTACGACGAAGCCAGATTTAGCTGATTTAAAAACGGTTCATTTCTTTGCATTGGGATCGTTGTGCGCAGCATCAAACGCTTTGCTTCATAACCTTTATTATACTCTTTCAGGGCACGCAGTGCTGCCACTGGAACTTGCGAGCACGATTTTTATCGGCGATGTCGCGGGTACTGTAATAGTCCTGTCGATACTCTCGTTTGCGCTGACATTTTTCATTTCACGTCGCCGCGTGTAAACCCCAGCGCGATTTCGGCTGCGCCTTGCAGCTTTAATTTTCCCTCGCTAAGTCAATACCATGAACCTTGCATCCCTTCTCGCCCAATTCGAACCGGGCGCCGCATCGCACAAGATATCCATCCCCGCCACTTGGCATCAGGGGCGCACCTCTTATGGTGGCTTAAGTTCGGCGCTGGCCTATCAAGCGGCCAAGCTGACTGCGGAGGATTTACCGCCGCTCCAGTCCGCACAAATCGCATTTGTGGGTCCCTTGGCCGGTGATGTTGAGGTGCAGGCCAATATCCTGCGTCGCGGTAAGAACACGGCATTTATCAAGGCGGACATCATGGGCGCAGATGGCATTGGCCTGACCTGCACGTTCATTTTCATGAACCGTCGGCAGAGCCATTTGGACTATATCAACGTCGCCCAGCCCGCATTTCCGCCACTTCCGACCGCGGGCAATGTACGCAGCGGCCCGCCTGAGTTTTTCACGGGCCATATGCAATATCCGGACAAGCGGCTCGAACTGGGGTTGGCCACCAACCGGCTCGCCAGCTGGCATCGCTTCACCGAACATGACGGGCTTGACCATATTGCAGAGCTTATCTGCATTGGGGACGCATTGCCGCCGTCTGCGATGGGGTTGATGACCGAAAAGGGCATGGTGAGCTCCATGAACTGGCAGATCAACATGCTGACGGATACGCCGACGACCGAAGATGGATGGTGGTATCTGTCCAGCGAAACGCATCACGCCGCCAACGGCGCAAGCAGCCAATATATGACCACATGGAACAGCCGCGGTGAAGCTGTGCTTACCGGCATGCAGTCAGTGGCAATTTTCGCTTAAGCAGCCTGTTTGGCGCGGACAAAGCGCATGGCAAACATCACAAGACCAATAACGATAAAATTATCGACAAAGGTTTTGTAGAACAGCCAATTGTCCGTCGTCAGCAATTTTGCAGCGCCATAATTCAGCGCCGCCATGATCAGGCCGATAACGCCCATGACGATAGCAAAGCGGCCCGCATGGATATCCGAATAGGGCATATACCGCGCTAAACCTTTGCCGATATAAGGGCCGCCGCGCGCGCCATCGATAATGAAAAAACTGGCGGCGATTAATCCAGTGATTGTGCCGCGTAATTTTATCCACTCATCATCGTTCAGCCAAACTGCGAGGCCGGCCGAAATGCAGAGCATCAAGATACCGAAGAGCGCAAGCCCGCCGGTGACATCAATTTTCGTTATGCGCTGGAACAGGACGAGCCCGAACCCGACGACCACGCCTACAATCGCAGCGGTCTGCAAATCGGTGAACTTTGCAACAAAGTAGAACAATAGGCCCGTGATGATATCAATGGCAAATGGCAGGCGGTTGTGGCGCGCAAATACGCCGCCGTTCACTTCTGCTCCCTGCGCGGCCATGCCTTACCCTAACGCCGCCTGTTTTTCCTCAGCGAGGCGGTCGAGTTCGGCGCGGCTTTTCTTTTCGCTGGACGATTTCAGCTGGCCGCACGCCGCCATGATATCGCGGCCGCGCGGTGTGCGCACGGGCGCGCTGATGCCGGCTTCGAAAATGATGCTGGAAAAACGCTTGATGCGTTCTGGATCCGAACATTCGTAGATCGCGCCGGGCCATGGGTTGAACGGTATCAGATTGACCTTTGCCGGCAGTTTATACTGGCGGATGAGGCTGACGAGCTCGCGCGCATCTTCGTCGCTGTCATTCTTGTCCTTCAACATCACATATTCAAATGTAATGCGCCGCGCGTTGCTGACGCCGGGATATTCGGCGCAAGCGCGCAAAAGTTCATCAATGCCATATTTGCGGTTGATGGGGACGATTTCGTCTCGGATTTCCTTGGTCACCGCGTGCAGCGAGACCGCGAGGTTTACGTTAATTTCTTCGCCCGCGCGCGCCATCATCGGCACAACGCCAGACGTCGAAAGCGTAATGCGGCGGCGCGACAGGCCAAGGCCATCGCCATGCATAACGATCTTCATCGCGTCGCGGACATTGTCGAAATTATACAAAGGCTCGCCCATGCCCATCAACACGATGTTTGTGAGCATACGGCCGTCGGCGGTGTAATGGCCGACATCATCATCCTCATCATCGTCCGCCACCGACGCCATATTGCCCTTTGGCCATTCGCCAAGCGCATCGCGCGCCAGCATGACCTGCCCGACAATCTCGCCCGGTGTCAGGTTGCGCACCAGTCGCATCGTACCCGTATGACAGAAACGGCAGTTGAGCGTGCAGCCCACCTGCGATGAGATACACAAGGTGCCGCGATCCGCATCGGGAATGAACACCATTTCATAATCTTGGGCATCATCGGTGCGCAAAAGCCATTTGCGCGTGCCATCTGTTGAAACCTGCGCCTCGACCACCTCTGGCCGGCCAATGACAAAGCGGTCGGCAAGCCAAGGGCGCATGGTTTTGGCGATGTCGGTCATCGCTTCAAAATCGGTCACGCCGCGATGGTATATCCAATGAAACACCTGCTTTGACCGCAGCTTTGCCGCCTTTTCATCCAACTGCGATTCTTCAAACAGCTGACGAATTTGGAGATGGTTCAAGCCCAAAAGGTCAATTCGGCCATCCGCACGCTGCGTAATCGCGCGTGGGGTGACAACGGGGTCTATATGGCCGGGAATCTGCATGATGGCCGCGCGTATACGCAATGAATCGTCGAAATGCCAGCTATGCTATCGCACAGCACATCCCAACGCCGCCGCATCAATTGCACTGGGCGCACCGCGCAATGCGTAGCCATCGACAATCGACTTGCCATCGCGGCCAATCGTTTCGATGCTGAGCGACGTTGCCGAGCGGATGGCGGCGATAATGGCCAAGTCCATCCGCCGGTCCGCCGCCCATGCCGCGTTGCTGTCGGCCTTTAACCGAAAGCGCCTGCCGCCCGCGGTCAATGTCACGCCGCTATTGGCCGCCCGATCACGCGACAGCCGCACGTAAAGCTGGTGCGTCACCCTGCGCTTTGGCCAAAAACCGATGGAGACATAAGCCGCCCGCGTTGGTGGACGTATCGTCTCGTCGGGTTCCGAAATCGCATAGCAGCGGGGGGTATCCGGGTCACGAAACGCCGCCCACCCTTGATATACGCCAAGCCGGTCTTTGGCAGACAGCGGCGCGGCAACCGCAAACGTCAACGCAAGCATAAAAAGCATGTGCTTTCCGGCGAATGCCGGAATCCAGCGCGGCGCTACGCCGGGTTGTTCTGGGCTCCTGCCTTCGCAGGAGACCACATCATGTGGGGTGACAAACCTCAAGCACGTTCCCCGGCGCCGTCGCCATCAATCACCAGCGTTTCGACACCATCGCGGATCATCACCATGCTGCCCTGCGCAAGGCTGTGGGCGATGGGCGCGCCAAAGCGTTCCATGGGCTCCAGCCCCAGCAATACCCCGCGCAGCACGCGTGCCGTCATACCATGGCAAATGATCAGCATGTCCTGTTCAAAGCTTTGATCCGCTATCCAGTGACGCAGCCGCTGCGCGACATCGTCGTAAAATTCGCCACCGTCGGGACGCACGGAAAACAGCTTGTGCTCTATATCGACGATTGGGCCGATTTCCGCGGATATGTCGGCATAGGTCCGGCTCGACCACAGGCCCACGTCAATTTCCAGCAGCCGGTCGTCGCGCATCGTTTGGTGCCAGTCGGCGTCGATTTCCTCTGCGACCAAGGCAAGCGTCTGCAACGCGCGCCCAGCGGTGGACGACCAAAGCTGCGGCGTGGGGTCGTCGCCCAGATAGTTTGCCAACGCACGGCCCATCGCGCGCGCTTGCACGCAACCTTCCCATGTCAGCGGGGTATGCAGCTCCGCCTGGCCCTGCATCCGCGCAATTTTGTTAAACACCGTCTCCCCATGCCGTGCGATGAAAAGCCGTCTACCGTTTGTTGAAATCGTCATAATGGCCTTATTCCACAGGATATTCTTCGACGCAAAACCTATCGGCTTGCCCTGCTGGCCAAAGCGGTTATGGAAGAGTCGCCATAGAAATAGGGATTTTTGGCTGCTTTATGCCCGCCATGCCCGATAAGGGGAATTTGAATGAGAGCCACGATCGAACGCGCGACCCTGCTGAAAAGCCTGAGCCACGTCCAATCCGTTGTGGAACGGCGCAACACTATCCCCATTTTGTCGAACGTCCTGATCGAAGCCAGCGAAGGCGGCAAGATCAAGCTGACCGCGACGGACCTTGATTTGCAAGTCGTTGAAACCTTTGCAGCCGATGTCGAAACCCCCGGTGCAACCACCGTTTCGGCGCACACCTTGTTCGAAATCGCGCGCAAATTGCCCGAAGGTTCGCAAGTCCAATTGCACGCCGCAGATGGCCGCATGGCGGTGAACGCTGGCCGCGCGCGCTTCTCGCTCGCAACGCTGCCGCGTGAGGATTTCCCAACAATCGCAGAGGGCGAATTGCCCACCTCGTTCGAAATTCCCGCAAGCTCGCTGATCCAAATCATCGACAAGACGCGCTTTGCGATATCGACCGAAGAAACGCGTTATTATCTCAACGGTATTTTCCTGCACGTCACCGACGATGCCGATCCTGTGTTGAAGGCAGCGGCCACCGATGGCCACCGCCTCGCCCGCGTCACGCTGCCGCGTCCGGCTGGCGCAGAAAATATGCCCGACATCATCGTGCCACGCAAATGCGTCGCCGAAATCCGCAAGCTGCTTGACGAAAGCGGCGGCAATGTCATCCAGATCGATCTGTCGGCGAGCAAAATCCGCTTCACCTTTGACAGCGTCATCCTGACATCAAAGCTGATTGACGGCACATTCCCCGATTACAGCCGCGTCATTCCAACCGCGAATGACAAGCTGCTGCGCATCGACCCCAAGGCATTCAGCCAAGGCGTTGACCGCGTGGCGACCATCGCCACCGAAAAAACCCGCGCTGTCAAAATGGCGCTCGATAAAGACAAGATCACTTTGTCGGTCACCAGCCCTGAAAACGGCACAGCCGCCGAAGAAGTGTCGGGCCAATATAGCAGCGACGGCTTCGAAATCGGCTTCAACGCACGTTATTTGATGGACATACTGGGCGAAATCGAAGGCGACATCGTCGAGCTTCACTTGGCCGACGCCAGCGCCCCAACGCTCATTCGCGAGAATGACAAGTCAGCGGCGCTGTACGTTTTGATGCCAATGCGCGTCTAATAAATGGAGTGGCTTCCGCGCTGGAAGCCCTCCCTTATTCCGCCGCTTCCGCCATATCGATGCTCTGCGGACCGCGCACCACGATACCGGGCAAAGCGCCCGTCATCGCGCCATCACGGAATGTGACAACGCCCGATTTTATCGTCGCGGCATAGCCTTCAGCCTTTTGCAGCAATCTTTTGCCTCCCGCTGGAAGGTCGAACGCCAACCATGGCTTCAACAATTTCAACGCATCAAAATCGATGACGTTGATATCGGCCAGATAGCCGGGTTTCAGCACACCGCGATCATTCAGCCCATAAAGCCGCGCCGTGTCGTGGCATTGCCGCTTGACGGCCAGTTCGAGCGGTATTGTTCCGGCCTTACGGTCACGCGCCCAGTAACTGAGCAGAAATGTCGGTGACGCCGCGTCGCAAATGGTCCCGCAATGCGCGCCGCCGTCGGAGAGCGACGCGACGATATCATCTCGCTGGAGCAGCTCTTTGGTGAAGTCCAAATTGCCATCCATATAATTCAATATCGGCAGGTAAATCATGCCGTTGCCATCGTCGGCCATCAACTGGTCATAGGCGTATTCGGCGCTTTCTTTGCCTGCAGCTTGCGCAAAGCCGAAGACGCTTTCTTCGCGTGTGGGTTCATAGCTAAAGCCATCGCCGAGCGGGAATTGCATCGCCCATGCGGCGGTGACCAGCATGAAGAATGGGGCCATATCGACCGAAGGCGGCGGCAAATTATCCTCCGCCAACATCGCTGCCTTAAACGCCGGGTCGGACAGCTTCGCCTTTTGTTCGTCCCACGACAGTCCGGCGATTTTCTGCCAGCTTGGTTTGCGCATGAATGGGTGCACCGTGCCGCGCCAGTTCATGATGACGCCGATACCGCGCAGGCCAATCGCCGCGACGAGGTTCGCGCCATTGTCATTGGCATGGCACATCCCTGCCATTTGTTCGGTCCACGGCATTTGCTTGATGGGCGATTGCAACATGGTGAAGGCGATGGGCAGCCCCGTTTCGCGGCTTAACCGGCCCATCCAGCCGAACTCGTCCCATTCTTCCAAGAAATCGGTGGTGAGCTCAAACACCCCATGCCCGACTTTGCCCATGGCGCGGCCGATGCCCACCAGTTCGGGTTCGGTCGCCGTGGTCCCGGGGACAAGTTCGCCGTCAATCGATTTGTGCAGCACCGTGCGGGATGTGGAAAAACCCAAAGCCCCTGCGCGCAAGCCTTCCTCCACCAGCCGCGCCATTTCGGCGATGTCGGCTTCGGTTGGCTCCTCATTATCCGCGCCGCGCTGTCCCATGACAAAGGCGCGGAGTGCGCCGTGCGGAACTTGCGTGCCAATATCGATAGTGCGCGGCAGGCGTTCGAGCGCGTCAAGATAATCGGGAAAGCTTTCCCAATCCCATTTCATCCCCTCGGCGAGCGCGGTGCCGGGAATATCCTCGACACCCTCCATCAGGCCGATCAACCAATCATGCTTGTCCTTTTTCGCGGGCGCAAAGCCAACGCCGCAATTGCCCATGACGACCGTGGTGACGCCATGCCAGCTCGACGGACCCATCTCGCTGTCCCACGTTGCCTGGCCGTCATAATGGGTATGGATATCGACAAACCCCGGCGCGACGATTTTGCCGGACGCATCAATCTCTTCGCGGCCCGAAGCGCTGATTTGGCCCATAGCGGTAATGATGCCGCCATCGACCGCAATATCGGCAACAAAGCGCGGCGCGCCCGTGCCATCAACGACCGTTCCACCGCGAATGACCAAATCATGCATATCGACTCTCCTCTTCCTAAAGGAGAGCCTATCAGACTTAATCGGACGGTTAAAGTGGGGTCGCGTTGATCACGATTGCTCGGTGAAATTACGCTTTACGCTGTCCCAGCAAGCGCAGGCGAAGGGCGTTCAGTTTGATGAAGCCCGCCGCATCCTTTTGGTCATAAGCGCCAGCGTCGTCCTCAAACGTCACAACTTTTTCGCTGTACAGGCTGTTGGGCGATTTGCGGCCAACAACACTCGCCAGACCCTTATACAGCTTCAGCCGCACGGTGCCGGACACCAAGGTCTGCGAATGGTCAATCGCGGCTTGCAGCATCTCGCGCTCGGGCGAGAACCAGAAGCCATTATAGATAAGCTCGGCATATTTCGGCATCAGCTCATCCTTAAGATGCGCTGCGCCGCGATCGAGCGTGATGCTTTCAATACCGCGATGGGCACGGGCATAAATCTCGCCACCGGGCGTTTCATACATGCCGCGCGATTTCATGCCGACAAAGCGGTTCTCGACCAGATCAAGGCGGCCAATGCCATGCTTGCGGCCAAGATCATTCAGCGCAGCCAACAAAGTCGCGGGCGACATCGCTTCGCCGTTCAGCGCGACGCCGTCGCCCTTTTCAAAATCGATGGTGATATATTCGGGCGTGTCTGGCGCATCCTCTGGATTGACGGTGCGCGAGTACACATAATCGGGCGTTTCGTCCCATGGGTCCTCAAGCACTTTGCCTTCGGACGAAGTGTGCAACAGGTTGGCGTCGGTCGAAAACGGGCTTTCGCCGCGCTTGTCCTTGGGCACAGGGATCTGGTGCTGTTCGGCCCATTCGATCAGCCGTGTCCGGCTCGTCAGGTCCCACTCACGCCAAGGGGCAATCACCTTGATGTCGGGGTTCAGCGCATAGGCCGAAAGTTCGAACCGCACCTGATCATTGCCCTTGCCCGTTGCGCCATGCGCAATCGCGTCCGCGCCGGTTTCGGCGGCAATCTCGATCAACCGTTTGGAAATGAGCGGACGGGCAATCGATGTACCCAACAAATAGTCACCTTCATACCGCGCATTGGCGCGCATCATTGGAAAGACGAAATCGCGCACAAATTCTTCGCGCAAATCATCGATATAGATATGGTGATCGGGCACGCCCATCAGCACAGCCTTTTCGCGTGCTGGCCCAAGCTCTTCGCCCTGCCCCAGATCGGCGGTGAAGGTGACGACTTCGCAGCCATATTCTACCTGTAGCCATTTCAGGATGACGCTGGTGTCGAGCCCGCCCGAATATGCGAGGACGACTTTTTTAACGCTGTCTTTGGTCATATCATTTTCCGAAGCTGAATATCCGCCGCGCGCCTAACAGCTTAGGCGGGGTTCGACAACTCCCACAACTGCCAAAGCCCCAGAAAGAGGAACATCGACGCCGCAATCCTATGCACAATGCGCAGCGAAACCTTTTCCACCAGCTTCTCACCCAGATAGACCGCAGGGACATTGGCGATCATCATGCCCAATGTTGTTCCGGCCGCAACCACCAGCACGGCATGATATTGCGCGCCAAGCGCGATTGTTGCGACTTGCGTCTTATCGCCCATCTCGACCAAGAAAAACGCGATTGTCGTCGCAACAAATGCCCCGCGCTGCGATGCGACTTTCATATCGTCGTCAACCTTGTCGGGAATAAGCGTCCAGGCCGCCATCAGGATGAAACCAATGGCGACCGCAATGCGAAATGTATCGCTCATGAAGACACTGGCAAGCGCACTGCCCGCCCATGCCGCGAGCGCGTGATTGGCCATTGTCGCGGCAAAAATGCCGGCGATGACCGGCAGCGGCTTTTTAAACCGTGTCGCCAGCAATATGGCGAGCAGCATTGTTTTGTCGCCGATTTCGGCAACGGCAACAAGCAAGGTAGATGCGAAGAAAATTTCCATAATGCTTTCCGGATCAGGCAGTTAAAAACGCAATGCCACCCACAACCCCGCGCGGCCGAGTGATAATGATGTTTAGCGGGCGATCAACAATGTTGCGTCGGCATATCTGTGCAGCACTATCGCTTGTCAACAAGATGCTGGGTCAGTTTCATGGCCCATCCCTTACCCGCAATTAAACGCTTTTGCACCGTCCAAACTATCGCTAGAGAGGCCGCAATAACAACAATATCTCCCCAGGCACCACGTCCCACTGGAGCCAAAGTCATGACTGAATATGTAACCCGCGCAAACCTGCAGGTCGCCGATGAACTCGCGCGTTTCGTTGAAAGCCGCGCGCTGTCGGGCACGGGCATAGCCGCTGATGCTTTATGGTCGGGGCTAGCCGATATTCTGGAGCGGTTTGTGCCGGTGAACCACGCGCTGCTCGCCAAACGCGACGCGCTGCAAACCCAAATCGATGCCTGGCACAAGGCCAATCCCGGACCGATCAGCGATATGCCGGCCTATCAGGCATTTTTGCGCGACATTGGTTATCTCGTGGCTGAACCAGCGCCATTCGCCATTGGCACGCAAAATGTCGACGCGGAAATCGCGACGATGGCCGGGCCGCAGTTAGTCGTGCCGAGCCTCAACGACCGCTTCGTGCTCAACGCCGCCAATGCCCGTTGGGGCAGCCTATATGATGCCTTATATGGCACCGATGCGCTCGATGCCCCGCCGGCCCGCGCGGGTGGCTATGATGCGGATCGCGGCGCGGCCGTCATCGCTTATGCGCGCAATTTCCTGAACCACAGCATCCCCGGTTGGGAAGCCGTGTTGTCAGGCGGGACGTCCGATTTCTTCGTTGCCCAAACCGCATCGGGTGCCACGAAACGCTATCTGTTCAAACAGAATGGCTTGCATATCGAGATATTGGTTGATCCCGCGCACCCCATTGGTGCGACCGACGAACTGCATATCGCCGATGTCATCCTTGAAGCTGCGCTAACCACGATCATTGATCTGGAAGACTCGGTCGCTGCCGTCGACGCGCAGGACAAGGTTGCGGCATATACCAACTGGCTTGGCCTGATGCGTGGTGATCTGGTTGCGTCCTTCGACAAAGGCGGGCGGACAATGACCCGCGCGCTTGAGGCGGACCGCAATTATGACGGCCTTACCCTTGCTGGCCGCAGCTTGATGTTCGTGCGCAATGTCGGGCATCTGATGACCAACCCGGCGGTACTGTTGCCCGATGGCAGCGAAGCGCCCGAGGGCATTCTCGACGCATTGTTCACCTCTTTATGCGCGCTGCATGACCTGAAAGGTCTTGGCACGCATCGCAACAGCCGCGCCGGTTCAATCTACATCGTAAAACCCAAGATGCACGGCCCCGAAGAAGCCGCGCTGACCAACGCTTTGTTCGATGCGGTTGAAGATGTGCTTGGCCTTGCGCGCCACACCATCAAGGTCGGCGTGATGGACGAAGAACGCCGCACCAGCGCCAACCTTGCGGCCTGCATTCACGCGGTGAAAGACCGGATCGTCTTCATCAACACCGGCTTCCTTGATCGCACCGGCGACGAAATGCACACCGCGATGCAGGCCGGCCCCATGATCCGCAAGGCGGAGATGAAAGCGAGCAGCTGGATCCAAGCCTATGAGGCGCGCAACGTCCAAATCGGCCTTGCCTGTGGTCTTTCGGGTAAGGCGCAAATCGGCAAAGGCATGTGGGCCGCGCCCGATATGATGGCCGACATGATGGTGCAGAAAATCGGGCATCCCAAGGCTGGTGCCAACACTGCATGGGTCCCCTCACCTACCGCAGCAACGCTGCACGCGATGCATTATCACCAGTTTGACGTCTTTGCGCGGCAGGCTGAATTGGCACAGGAACCGACGCCGGGCCTTGATCCCTTGTTGACCATTCCCGTTGCGCCCGTCGGCCATAATTGGTCCGATGAAGAGGTCACGCAAGAGCTTGAGAACAACGCACAGGGCATACTTGGCTATGTCGTTCGCTGGATTGACCAAGGCGTCGGCTGTTCAAAGGTCCCCGACATTCACGACATCGGCCTGATGGAAGACCGCGCCACTTTGCGCATTTCGTCGCAGCATATCGCCAACTGGCTGCTCCACGGCATTGCGACCGAGGCGCAGGTGGACGCCGCGCTCACCAAAATGGCGGCGAAGGTCGACGCGCAAAATGCGGGCGATCCGCTTTACGAAAAGCTCACATCGGGCAGCATCGCATTGAAGGCCGCCCGTGCGCTCATCTTCGAAGGCGTGGCGCAGCCCAATGGCTATACCGAACCATTGCTGCACAAATTCCGACAGGAGAAGAAAGCAGGGGCTTAACGTGCCTCGGCTTTTTTAAGCTGCTCCGCTTTCCATTCCATCGCCCGGCGCACGCGGTTTTCAACCGACGGGTGCGAGTAGAATATCACCTCTTGCAACGCCGATGGCCGCGGGTAGCGATATTCGGCGGTCTTCACCAACGCGCCTGCAAGCGCATCGGGCAAATTCGCCGTCCGAAGCGAATAAGCATCGGCCTCGCTTTCGCCGACACGCGTCACGCTGTTGACCACCGGCTGCGCAAACAGGCCCAGAACCGAGACGATCAGCAACAATATCGGTAATCCTTCGGGGTCGCCGATGGTCGCTTTGCTGCCAAATAAGGCCGCGACCCGGTTGAACAACCGGTCGGCCAGAAAGAAACCAAGCATCGCAATGAACACAATGGCGAAGACCATCCGCCAGACATGGCCAAGAACATAATGCCCAATCTCATGCCCCGTTACGGCCTTCACCTCGTCCAATGACGCCTGCTTGAGCGCAACGTCGGAAATCGCAATCCGCGCCGAACCAAAAACGCCCGAGACATTGGCGGTGAAGTTGTTCGATTGGCGTGAGCCATCAAACATCAGCACACGGTCATGCGGAATATTGGCTTCGTCCGCCATTTCAAGCAACGCCGTCCGCACTGGCCCCGCAGGGACCGGCTTATATTCGTTGAACATCGGCTCAATCACCACAGGCGCGAGCAATATCGTCGCCGCCGCTGCAAAAGCCGCAAGGCCACCGGACCATATCCACCATGTTTTGCCTGCACGGCGGATAAGCGCATAGACGCCGAGGAAAAACAGCCCGCCCAATATGCTCGACAGCGCGATGCCAATGGCATTTTGCGCGAGGAAGTCAGACAATGGCTGATCCGTCCGGCCATAGGATCGTTCAAAACCCCATTGCTCGTAAATGCCCCATGGCAGGCTGATGACGGCCGAAATGACGAAAAAGGCAACGCAAATTGTCCATGTCCGCAATGCCCAGCCGCGATTTTGCAGTTTCGCCGACAGGCGGTCGAGCAGGCCCGGGCGTACAATAATCCATGTTACAATGGCGGTGACAACCAACCCCGCCAACAACATCCAATGCGTGGCGATGGTATAGCTTTCGGCCTTTTGCAGCGCCTCTGGCCCCAGACTGTCAATATAACGCGCGGTCTCTGTCGCTGGATCAAATGCCATGCCTATTCCCTCCGATATGCTGTGTTAGTTATATCACACAGCATGGACATGCAACCGCATCTTGCGGACGGGCGGCATATGGGGGTTTATGGCGTGGGGGCCGCCTTGGTTTAAACGCCCGCCAATTTACGCAACAGCGTCGATAAACCGCTCCGCATCGAGAGCAGCCATACAGCCCGTGCCCGCGCTGGTGCATGCTTGGCGATAGATATGGTCCATCACATCGCCGCAGGCAAATACGCCGGGGACGCTTGTTTCCGTTGCTTGACCCTCTGAACCGCCGCGCACCTTGATATAGCCGCCGGCCATATCCAGATGCCCTTCGAAAATGCCGGTATTTGGCTTGTGCCCGATGGCGATGAATACGCCATGCAGTTCGATATCTTCGGTCCCGCTGCCGTCGGTCGCGGCGATGCGCATGCCCGTGACACCCATCGCGTCGCCCAGAACCTCATCCAATCTATGGTTCCATTTGATCGTAATTTTGCCTTCGGCTTCGCGCGCGAACAGGCGGTCTTGCAAGATCTTCTCCGCCTTCAATTTGTCGCGGCGGTGGACCAAGGTCACATGGCTTGCGATATTGGCTAGGTACAGCGCCTCTTCGACCGCGGTGTTGCCGCCGCCGATGACGGCGACGGGCTTGTTGCGGTAAAAAAAGCCGTCGCAGGTTGCGCAGGCCGATACGCCCTTGCCCATGAACGCAGTTTCGCTCGGCAGGCCAAGATATTGCGCGCTTGCCCCCGTGGCGATGATGACCGCGTCGGCGGTGTAATCACCCGCGCCACCCGTCAGGACAAAGGGCCGCTTCGAAAAATCGACCTTTTCAATATAGTCATTTTCAATCCGCGTGCCGAAACGTTCGGCGTGCTTGCGCATCCGTTCCATCAACTCGGGGCCCATGACGCCCGCATCATCACCTGGCCAGTTGTCGACTTCGGTCGTGGTCATCAACTGCCCGCCGATTTCAACACCGGTAATCATCATGGGCGTCAGATTGGCGCGCGCGGCATAGACCGCCGCGGTGTATCCGGCTGGACCGGAACCGATAATGATAACGGGGGCGTGGCGATTTTCGGTCATGGACGGTCTTTCTGATTCTGTTCGGTTCGGACATAAGCACAGCCACCGCTTTGGCCAAGTGCGCCGCCCGACTTATCCCCATTAAATTAGCGCTTCACATTATGACGTCGGCAACTTATCAGGCGGGCCGAAACACGGGTTTAGGGAGCATTTTCATGGCTAAA
>NZ_JBILAF010000114.1:0-6308 GCF_044354325.1 Sphingorhabdus sp.
TATAGCTCATGCGGCGGGCGGCGGTCGCGAACATCAGCAGCGGGATGGCGGTGACCGCACCTGCCAATATCAAAAGCCCCGACGTCGTCACATCATCGCCAAATCCGCCGCCGCCAACTTGCGCGAAATAGAGTACCGCGCCCAATGCCAATGGCGCGAGCAACGTCGTCTCTGTTGCAAGGCCGGGCACAGAGCCAACGGGGGTAATCTTGCGGATAAGGCCGTAGAGGCCGAAGCTTAAAGCGAGCGATATCGATACCCATAAGGTATCGAGCGCATCACCAATGAGGATCGCAACGCCAATGGCGGCGACGGCAACGGCGACCATCTGAAGCGGCCGCAATCGCTCACCCAGAAACAGACGCCCCAGCAGGACGTTCACCAAGGGGTTGAGATAATAGCCAAGGCTGGCGGCCAAAATATGGTCCGTGGAAACGGCCCAAATGTAGATCAGCCAGTTAATGGCGACCAGCGTGGCAGAGGCGAGCAAATTGCGCAGATGCGCCTTATGCCGGAAAATGGCGGCATATTCGCCAAGCTGTTTGCGGAAGGCCATAATAACCAAAAGCAGCGGGATGGACCACAAGACGCGCTGCGCAACGACCGCGACCGGCGAGACATGGCTCAGCAGCTTGAAATAAACCGGGACGAAGCCCCAGATGAGATATGCCGACATGGCATAAGGCAAGCCACTTGGCTGCGCGGTTTCAGATTTATCGGTCATGTGTTGTGCTAAGCCTTCGCGAGGGGATCAAATGATCCCGCCGCCTATCCAGAGGCGCAGCGCGCAAATGGCTATAACGACCAAGCAAAAGTTGCGACCGCTGTCCTTTTCCGACGCGAAGCCAAAGGCCGCGCCGACGCCAGCGATCAGAATAATGAGCCAGTTCAGCCATCCGAGCAACGGAATGAACCCGATGATCGCCAGCAAGAGCGCAATCAAGCCAAACAGAAATGCGAGGATATTTGCCATGAGGCGACTGTGGCGGGTTTTTAGGATTGTGGCAAGCAAAGCCAGCCGTCCCAATCGGCCCCGCGAATATCGCAGTACCGAAATGACAAGAGGCTCAGCCTGTCTCCAGACTGAGCCTCATTATACCCACGCATATCTGAACATTCAGCGCCACTGTTCCAATCCGCGATAATTAATGTCGACCACGCGGCCACGCTCTACAAAGCAGGTGAACCGGCCCTTGTCATAACCGCGCTGGTAAGCGTTGCCGCCAAATCGGTCATTGCCGTAATTATTATTCTCGTAACGGCCACGTCCGCCGTCTTGAACAACGACATTGCCTGTGACCCGATAGCCAAAACGCGTCCGTTCGATGCTGCGCACTTGCGTGACGTCTGAACGGCTGTAGCCATTGGCCCAGCGTTCAACGCTGGCGACGCACTGGTTTACAGCGGCGCGGCCGCCGCCGCCACGATTGTCGTAATTATAGCCTGCACGGTTATCATCATAACCGCGGCGATCGTTGCGGCCATTGTTGCCGCTTGAAAGCACAGCGGCAAGACCACCGAGCACCACTGCTCCGGCAATAATCTCGCCGGCACTTATGCTATCACGGTCGCGGTTGCGGTCATGGCGATCACGCGCTTGGGCGGGAACGGTTACACTCACCAAAGCTGCAGCAGCAGCTCCGGCGCCAAGCAAAGTTTTGGTCATGAAATTCATCTTCGTTCTCCTTGAACCGGTCCAGTCATTCTGTGCCGATGGAGAGCGAATAGGCGATTCGGGTTGTCCGGATGCTGAATTGACTTGTCAGCATCCGTTCATCTAAATCGCCATTTTCATGAACGATTATTCGGTGAGGGTCAGCCCCGTCCATTTGCCGAGAAACGCATAAATGTCCGAATATTCGTCAATAACCTTATCGGTCGGCTTGCCTGAACCATGGCCCGCACGGCTTTCGATGCGGATGATCTTGGGCTTGTTGCCAGTTTCCGCAGCTTGCAAGGCGGAGATATATTTGAAGCTATGCCCCGGAACCACACGGTCATCGGTATCCGCGGTCGAGACGATGACCGCGGGATATTCCACACCCGATTTGATGTTGTGATAGGGGGAGTAGGTCATCTGCATTTTAAAGTCGGCTTCCTTGCTGGGGTAGCCATAATCATCGACCCAATAACGGCCAGCGGTGAAACGGTCGAAGCGGACCATATCCATCACGCCCACTGCGGCATGGCCTGCCGCGAACAAGTCAGGACGCTGGTTCACAACGGCACCAATCAACAGTCCCCCATTGGACCGCCCTTCAATGGCAATCTTGCCCTTGGCCGAAACGCCGCTGGATATAAGATATTCGGCTGCGGCGGCAAAATCATCAAAGACATTTTGTTTGTTCATCAAACGACCAGCATCATGCCATGGCTTCCCATATTCACCGCCGCCACGAATATTGGCGAGGGCGAAGACGCCGCCCGATTGCAGCCAAGCCATACGCGTTGCTGAATAAGTGGGTGTCTGCGAAATGTTGAACCCGCCATAGGAATAGAGCAATGTTGGCGCGCCCTTGGTCAGATCGATATCTTTCTTGTGCACGACGAACATCGGGATCTTCGTGCCATCCTTCGACGGGTAAAACACTTGTTCGACCGTAAAGTCGGCCGGGTTGAAGCTCAGCTTTGGCTGCGCGAAGGGCGCCGACGCACCGGTCTTGCTGTCGAAACGATACACGGCCCCTGGCTGATTGAAGCTGGAGAATCCGTAAAATGTTTCTGGATCACCCGGCGTTCCTGAAAAGCCACTGGCCGTCCCAATTGCGCTGAGCTTGATTTCCTGCACGGGCTGCCCTGCGAGGTCTGTCATCAGCGCCATCGACTTGGCATCTTTGATATATGACAGAATCAGCCGGTCGCCGACGATCTGCGCGCGCGACAGGGTTTCCGCCCGCTCCGCTATAACGTCCTTAAATACGGGAGCCTTCGCACCCAGATCAACCGTCACAACCTTAAGCTTTGCCGCGTCCTTGTTGGTGGTGAACCACAAAGTGTTGCCCATGCCTTCGATCAGGCCCCAATCATGCTCGAGACCCGTGACGAGCGGCTGCGGTTTCCATGTTGGCTTTTTGCCAAGTGGCATGACGTGCAGTTCATACTTCTCATCGGTTCCGGACGACGTCGTAATGACCGCCCATTTGCCGTCGTGCGTCACTTGCGCGCTATGCCCATATTCGGGCTTATCCGGCGTTGCGTATATTGCCTTGTCTTCCGACTGGGGCGTGCCGATTTTGTGGTAATAGATGGTCTGGTTATAATTCAGCTGCTGGAATGCCGCGCCTTCTTTTGGCTCTGCAAAACGCGAGTACAAAAATCCGTCATTGCCCACCCAGCTTATATTGGTGAATTTTGCCCAGTTGATTTCGTCGGCAAGCACCTTGCCGGTCACGGTGTCGAGGACTTTAATCGTCCGCCAGTCGGAACCGCCGTCCTGAACGGTATAAGCCAGCAGCTTGCCATTTTTCGATGGCACCCAGCTATCGAGCGCAGTGGCGCCGTCTTTTGCCCATAAATTGGGGTCGATCAAAATACGGTCCGCGCCCATCAGGCCTTTGCGGACATATAAGACCGACTGGTTCTGCAGGCCGTCATTCTTTGTGAAGAAATAATAGCCACCGGCTTTTTCAGGAAGGCCAAAGCGCTCGTAGTCGAAAAGCTTTTTCATGCGCTCGGCGAGTATTTTCTTGCCGGGCAAGGTTTCCAAATATGCGTCGGTGACGGCATTTTGCGCCTTCACCCATTCGGCGACTTCGGGATTGACGCGCACATCATCTTCCAGCCAGCGATAAGGATCGGCAACCTTCACACCGAATTGCTCATCGACCACATTGACGGTTTTGGTCTGCGGATAAGTCAATTTGACTGCGACATCGGTGGTGGCTGAATTTGCGGCCATAGCGACCGACGAAATCGGGGCCATCATAACGGCTGCACCGACCAAAAATACACTTCGCATATTATCATTTCCCCAACTCTCGAATTCTTTGTCATCCGACTATAGCGTCCACGCGTGAACGCCAACTATTCCCGCCGTCGCCCGCAAGAATATTTCGCATTTTCGTCGAAATCATGCACCCCGCTGCCGCTGTGCTGTACATAGCTCTCATTCACGAAAATGCTATGCATGCAGAGAATAATGGTCCAGCAAGGCCGCGACGGAATATCTGGCGGATCTTGGGCTGGGGCGGCGCTGTTGCGCTTGTCCTGACGCCATTGGTCGCGATGCAGTTCACCACAGAAGTTAACTGGGACGAAACCGACTTCATCTTCGCGGCCATCATTTTCGGCATTATGGGCGGCCTGATTGAATTCGCGGTGCGCCTGTCATCAAACTGGTATTTCCGCTTTGGGTCAATGTTTGCTGTGCTGGCCGGGTTCATGGTCATCTGGTCCAACTTGGCTGTCGGCATGATTGGCAATGAGGATAACCCGACCAATTTATGGTTCGGCGCGGTATTGCTGATCGCGATTGTCGGCAGCATCGCGTCGCGATTTCGCAGGCGCATATTGCAGCAGGCCATGTTGGTTGCCGGGATATTGCAGATCAACATTGGTGTCTTTGCCGGCATATTGGGCAGCGACGCGCGCGGCGGACGGTTTACGATTGTGCTTTCGGTGGCATGGTTGATTTCCAGCCTGCTCTTTTGGTTGGCCGATCGAAGCGCTCGGACGAAATCATAAACCCATGAAAAAGGGCGGCACCCTTTCGGATACCGCCCTTTTAAAACTCTTAAAGCAAGACCTGCTTATTCAGCGTCGTCCAATACTTCAACTGGGCCGCTGTCCTGACCCTTGGCGTCGACATTGCGGTCAACGAGCTCGATGACGCCCATTGGTGCAGCATCGGAACCACGGAAGCCAGCCTTGATCACGCGGCTATAACCACCGCTGCGGTCGGCATAGCGCATTGCCAGTTCGTCAAACAATTTTACCAGCTGCTTGTCGTCCATCAAACGGCTCATCGCGAGACGACGGTTGGACAAGCCACCCTTCTTCGCAAGCGTGATCAGCTTTTCGATGTAAGGACGCAGTTCCTTCGCCTTGGGCAAAGTCGTCTTGATCTGTTCGTGCTTGATAAGCGACGCTGCCATGTTGCGAAGCATCGCGGTACGGTGCGACGTGGTACGTTGCAGCTTACGGTGGCCAACTTTATGGCGCATATTTCATTCCTTTCTTGCCGACCCTTCCGGGCGGGAAACCGGTTCCCACTTTCCCTGAAGGGATCGGTCGTTCGTAGGGGGGCCGTATCAGGTACCCCGATCCTGGCCGTTTAAGGGCGGCCATTTCCCTTTTGGTTGGGCCGAAGCACTGCCTCGGCCCAATATTCTTTAGCCAAGCAGTTCTTGCTCAAGCTTCTTTGCCATCTCTTCGATGTTTTCTGGCGGCCATCCGGGGATGTCCATGCCAAGGCGCAAGCCCATCGACGAGAGCACTTCCTTGATTTCGTTCAGCGACTTGCGACCGAAATTAGGCGTACGCAGCATTTCGGCTTCGCTCTTTTGAACGAGGTCGCCGATGTAGATGATGTTGTCGTTCTTGAGGCAGTTTGCGCTGCGGACCGACAATTCCAATTCGTCGACCTTCTTGAGAAGGTAACGGTTGAGCTGGTTTGCATCCGATTCTTCCGAAGAAGCTGATGGTGCAGCCATGCCAATCATTGGCGACGATGCAGACATCGAATCTTCGAAGTGGACGAACACTTGCAACTGGTCCTGAAGAATGCGTGCGGCATACGCCACGGCGTCTTCTGGCGTTACGGTGCCGTCGGTTTCGATGGTCAACGACAATTTGTCATAGTCAAGTTCTTGACCGATGCGTGCATTGTCGACCTTGTACGCGACCTGACGCACAGGCGAATACAGGCTGTCGACCGGGATGAGGCCGATTGGCGCATCCGCTGGACGGTTGGCGACTGCAGGAACATAACCCTTACCGATGTCGGCAGTGATTTCCATGTTCAGCGTCGCGCCATCGTCGAGATGACAGATGACGAGATCAGGGTTCATCACTTGGATGTCGCCCGAAACAGCGATGTCACCAGCGGTTACCGCGCCGGGGCCAGTTGCCGAGAGCTGAAGACGCTTTGGACCTTCGCCTTCCATCTTCAACGCAACTTGCTTGATGTTCAGAACGATGTCGGTGACATCTTCACGAACGCCCGCGAGCGACGAGAATTCGTGCAACACGTTTTCGATTTTGATCGATGTAATCGCTGCGCCCTGCAGCGATGAGAGCAATACGCGACGCAGCGCATTGCCGAGAGTCAAACCAAAGCCACGCTCCAGCGGCTCTGCAACAAAAGTTGC
>NZ_JBILAF010000115.1:0-6244 GCF_044354325.1 Sphingorhabdus sp.
ATTCGAAGGGCGCGACCATCGCGTCTGCTTCGACCCTCGACAAGGACGTGAAGGCTAAGAACGGCTCGACAACTGAAGCTGCGGCTGATGTTGGCAAGCGGGTAGCCGAAGCTGCTAAGAAAGCTGGTATTTCCAGCGTGGTTTTTGATCGTGGCGGGTTCCTGTTCCACGGTCGCGTCAAAGCGCTTGCTGATGCAGCGCGCGAAGGCGGATTGGAGTTCTGATGATGGCTGAAAACACTGAAAGCACTGTATCTGTGACTGACGGCGCAGCTCCTGAAGCAGCCGAAGGTCAACGTCGCGGTCGCGGCGGTCGTGGCGGCGGTGATAACCGTGGTGGCGGTGGCCGTGGTCGTAACAACGATCGTCGTCCTGCACAGGAAGAAGATGATGGCACGATCGAAAAGCTCGTTCACATCAACCGCGTTTCGAAAACTGTTAAGGGCGGTAAGCGCTTCGGTTTTGCGGCACTCGTCGTTGTTGGTGACGGTCAGGGTCGCGTAGGCTTTGGTCATGGTAAAGCACGCGAAGTGCCAGAAGCCATTAACAAAGCGACTGCAGCTGCCAAGAAATCGATGATCCGCGTTGCCCTGAAAGATGGTCGTACGTTGCATCACGACGGCAAGGGCCATTTCGGCGCTGGCAAGGTGACGTTGCGTTCGGCACCAGCCGGTACCGGCATCATCGCAGGTGGCCCAATGCGCGCCGTTTTCGAAAGCCTGGGCGTTGCGGACGTTGTGACCAAATCGGTCGGTACGTCGAACCCTTACAACATGATCCGTGCTACTTTCGCGGCGCTGTCTGAACAGACCAGCCCCAAGTCGGTAGCGCAGCGTCGCGGCAAGAAAATCGCCGACCTTCTTGGTCGCGGTGGCAGCAAAACTGCTGAAGCCGACGCAGAAGCTATTGCGGAGTAATCGATATGGCGAAGATTAAACTGAAGCAGACCGGTTCGCCGATCCGCCGTCCAGCCTCACAGCGCGCAACTTTAAAGGGCCTTGGCCTTGACAAGATGAACCGCGTTGTCGAAATCGAAGACACAGCCGAAGTGCGCGGAATGATCCGCACAGTTCGTCACATGGTCCAAATTCAGGACTGATAACATCAGCGCGAATTAAAGCGAAAGCGAGTGCACGACATGAAATTGAATGACATTAAAGACAACGAAGGCGCCCGCCATCGCCGTATGCGCGTTGGCCGTGGTATCGGTTCGGGCAAAGGCAAGACCTCGGGTCGCGGCCAAAAGGGCCAGACCAGCCGTTCGGGTGTTTCGATCAACGGATTTGAAGGCGGCCAGATGCCACTTCACATGCGTATTCCAAAGCGCGGCTTCAACAACATCTTCGCCAAGGACCATGCAGAAGTAAATCTGGGCATGATCCAGAAGTTTATCGATGCCAAGAAAATCGACATCAAAGCTGTTGTTGACCATGCGGCGTTGAAGGCAGCTGGTCTTGCACGTGGTGGCAAGGACGGCGTCCGTTTGTTGGCTAAGGGTGAACTGACCTCCAAGGTGAACTTTTCGGTCGCTGGTGCTTCGAAGGCAGCCGTTGAGGCCGTTGAAAAGGCCGGTGGTAAGGTTGAAGTGCTGGTAAAGGTTTCTGCATCGGAAAAAGCAGCTGCGAAGAAATCATCAGTCAAGAACGCTGCTAAAGAAGCTGCGGCCAAGAAATAAGACGGGGGCGACGACTTCGCTCTTGTCATGCCAGCCCCGCTTCCCGATATGGGCTGGCGGGGTTTGACATTTCTGGGGTTCGTCCAGATACAGTCAGGCGAAATTTTTGGGGTGAAGCCGTTGCGCGATTATTGTGCATTCACGGTTAATCCGGAACCAAGGAACGTATATCATGGCATCTAGGGCCGACCAAATGGCCTCGAACCTCAATTTATCGAAGTTCGGGCAGGCAACAGAGCTTAAGAACCGCATCTGGTTCACTATCGGCGCGCTCATCATATTCCGGATGCTGAGCTTCGTGCCGCTACCGGGCGTTGATCCCATCGCGCAAGCTGCCCTTTATGCGAACAACGCCGCTGGCGGCGTTCTCGATATCTTCAACACTTTCTCGGGCGGTAGCCTTGAGCGCATGAGCCTCATCGCGCTTGGCGTCATGCCCTATATCACTGCGTCGATCGTGGTGCAGCTCGCTTCATCGCTTTCGCCTACGCTTGCTGCCATCAAGAAAGAGGGCGAGAGCGGACGCAAGAAACTTAATCAGTACACACGCTATGGCACTGTGTTTCTGACGGCGGTGCAGGGATATTTCCTCGCGGCAGGGCTTGAGAGCCTCGCTGCGGCCAACGGCATTAGCGCGGTTGTTGAACCGGGCCTGATGTTCCGTGTCGTTGCGACCATCAGCCTTATCGGCGGCACCATGTTCCTGATGTGGTTGGGTGAACAGATTACATCGCGGGGTATCGGCAACGGTATCTCCTTGATCATCATGGCGGGTATCGTCGCCCAAATGCCACGGTTGTTCGCACAGCTTCTTGAAGGCGGACGGACCGGATCGATCAGCGGTTTTCTGATCGTCGGCTTCCTTTTGATGTTCGTCGGCCTGACTTTGCTGATCTGTTTCATGGAGCGCGGCCAGCGCCGCGTACTTATTCAATATCCAAAGCGCGCGACGCAGCGCGGCATGATGCAGGCTGACCGCAGCCATCTTCCCTTGAAGATCAACACTGCTGGCGTCATTCCGCCGATTTTTGCATCATCATTGTTGCTGTTGCCTATCACCATTACACAGCTTGGTGGAAACAAGGTTGCGGGTGAAAGCGCGATGGGTGACTTTGTCATCACGTTGAACCAGTATTTGGCCCATGGGCAGCCGGTGTATCTAGCGCTCTATGGCCTCGGCATCATTTTCTTCTGTTTCTTTTACACCGCTGTGGTGTTCAATCCGGAAGAAACA
Organism: Sphingorhabdus sp.; assembly: GCF_044354325.1. GTDB lineage: Bacteria > Pseudomonadota > Alphaproteobacteria > Sphingomonadales > Sphingomonadaceae > Sphingorhabdus_B. The sequence goes on from NZ_JBILAF010000115.1 coordinate 2,909, forward strand.
TCTGAGAATCTGAAGAAAGCCGGTGGCTTCATTCCGGGCATTCGTCCGGGCAAGAACACCGAATCCTATCTGGATTATGTTCTGACACGCATCACCGTGTTGGGCGCCGCCTATTTGACCTTGGTCTGCTTGTTGCCCGACTATGTCATGGCTCAAACCGGCCAGCAGCAGTTCTTTGCGATTGGCGGAACCAGCTTGCTCATTCTGGTCAACGTCACCATTGATACGATTTCACAAATCCAGAGCCATCTGCTCGCCCACCAATATGGGGATTTGCTGAAGAAGGCCAAGTTGAAGGGTGGACGCGCCCGTTAAGGGGTGCGACATCGAAACGAACAGGGAAACGTTTCATGAATATCATCCTTTTGGGGCCTCCTGGCGCAGGCAAAGGAACGCAGGCTGCATTTCTCGTCGAGAAATATGGCATGGTGCAATTGTCGACCGGCGATATCCTGCGTGCTGCCGTAAAGGCTGGCACTGAAGTCGGTAAAATGGCGGATGAGATCATGAAGGCCGGGAAGCTTTTCCCTGACGAATTGATGGCCGAAATTCTTGGCGAGCATATGGATGCGATCCCTGCAGATAAGGGCCTGATTTTTGATGGCTACCCACGCACGGCTCCGCAAGTTGCACTTCTCGATGGTCTGTTGTCCGCACGTCAACGAACGCTCCATTATGTGATTGAACTGGTTGTTGATGAAGACGCGTTGGTCGAACGCGTTGTTGGCCGTTTCACCTGCGCCAATTGCGGTGATGGCTATCATGATGTTTTCAAAAAACCGGTCAAAGCCGACACCTGTGACAAATGCGGATCGCATGAATTTAAGCGTCGCCCCGATGACAATGAAGAAACCGTCCGTACCCGCATGGCGGAGTATCGCGCAAAGACCGAACCGATCTTGCCCCTGTATGATGCCCGCGGCCTTGTAAGCCGCGTCGATGGCATGGCGCCGATTGACGACGTAACGAAGGCGATTGAAGCGATCATCGCCTGACGCCCGCTGAAACAAGTTAAACGTGACGGAAATGGAAACGGTTGTTAGACACGCCTTCCATGAAACATCTTGCCCTCACGGCAGCCATATGTGCTGCAACAGCATCGCCGGCATTTGCCGACGTTAAAGCTGCGTCGGACACCGGTTTTAACATCATCCACATCGCCACCGTTCAGGCAACGCCCGACGAGATATGGACGCGCCTACTTGCGCCAAAGGACTATTGGAACAAGTCGCACAGTTGGTCGGGCTCTACCGCGGGCTTTTATATCGATGCGCAAGCCAATGGGTGCTTTTGCGAACTGATTCAGGAAACTGACGCAAACGGGAAGGTTAAGACCGTCGGAAGCGTCGAGCATATGCGCGTTATTTTCGCGCATCCCGGCAAAGTTTTGCGGATGCAAGGTGCGTTGGGGCCGCTCCAGTCGGAAGCTGTGATTGGCACGCTGACCGTTGCCATGGAACCCGCAAAGCAAGACGGCGCCACACGCGTCAGCTTCTCTTATGTTGTTGGCGGCTATATGCGCTACAAGGTTGCTGAAATCGCGCCTGCGGTTGATAAGATGTTGGGCGAGCAGTTTAAAAACATGCTGCTGCCGTTTACGCCGCCCGCGGATGAACCACCCAAGGTTGAGGGCTTTAATCTGGATGTTGAGAATTTGGACATGGCCCCCGCGACCGAAGCTGCCGACGCAAATGAAGCACCGGCGGACGCGGAAACACAAGATGACCCTGTCGCCGATCCGCCCGCACCGGAGCCGATCTAATTGGCTGTCGGGGGTGGCAAGCCGCGTTCAGGCGGCAAATTAGAAATTGGCTGGTGCGAAATGGTCGATGTGCCGAGCCTTGGCCTGTCGCACGTGCACGCGAAAATGGACACGGGCGCAGCGACATCATCGATACATGCTACCCGGATTAAGCCGATCATCCGCGACGGCAAGCCGTGGGTCGAATTTTGGTTCCGTTTGAATGCGGGCGAAAAGCCAAAGCGTTATGAAGCGCCAGTCATCGACCGGCGCATGGTGCGATCCTCCAATGGTGACACGCAAGAACGTTATGTCATCTCAGCGCAATTTTGTTTTGGTAAGCTGTGTTGGAACGGACAGCTCACCTTGGCGAACCGGCGTTCGATGGCCTTTCCCTTGCTAATTGGCCGACGGGCGCTAAGGCGCGGCTTTCTGGTCAATAGCGCACGACGCTGGGTATTGGGCAAGCCAGCGAATCAAGGACAAAAGAGCACATGAAAATCGCCATGTTGGCACGCAACGCCAACCTATATTCGCACCAACGGCTCGTCGAAGCCGCCTTGGCGCGTGGACATGAGATTGATGTTCTGAATACGTTGCGGGTGACGATGAACATCACGTCGCACCGCCCCGAAGCATATTATCAGGGTGCCAAGCTTGGCAAATATGACGCGGTCATTCCGCGCATTGGCGCGTCCATCACATTTTACGGCCTCGCTGTGCTGCGTCAGTTTGAGATGATGAACGTATGGTCATTGAACGAAAGCGTCGCCATCGGCAGATCCCGCGACAAGCTGCGGTCGTTGCAGATTCTGGCGCGCAAGGGGCTTGGCCTGCCGGTAACGGCATTCGCCCACGATCCCAAGCAAACCGATGAAGTCATCAAAATGGTTGGCGGCGCGCCCGTGGTCATCAAGCTATTGGAAGGCACGCAGGGCATTGGCGTGGTTTTGGGTGAGACCGAAAAGTCGGCCCGCTCCGTCATTGAGGCGTTTCGCGGTGCCAACGTGAACATCCTCGTGCAGGAGTTTATCAAAGAGGCAAATGCCACCGACATCCGGTGCTTTGTGATCGGCAACAAGGTCGTTGCATCGATTCAGCGTAAGGGGGCGGAGGGCGATTTTCGATCAAATCTGCACCGCGGCGGTTCGGCTGAAGCGATAAAAATCACGCCGGAGGAACGATCAACCGCAGTCCGCGCCGCGCGCGCCATGGGGTTAAATGTCGCTGGCGTCGATATGCTGCGGTCCAATCATGGCCCGGTCATCATGGAAGTGAACAGTTCGCCCGGGCTTGAAGGAATCGAAAAAGCCACCGGCAAGGATATTGCGAGCCGGATTATTGCGTTCATCGAGGAAAACGCAATTGCGGGCAAAACCAAGACCAAAGGCAAGGGATAGCGCGCCGCCAGCCTTGACAGTTGGCGCGACTCACCGTAAGGCGACGTGAATTCCGAACATCTGGTGCAGCCAGCAGCGCTTTTTCGCGTCCGCTGGTTTTGTGCGTTTCGGAATATCATCAGCGTTGAGATAGGGTTTGTCTTTCGGGACACCTGTGGAGCAGGAGTAAATAAATTGGCACGTATTGCCGGAGTT
>NZ_JBILAF010000055.1:0-13033 GCF_044354325.1 Sphingorhabdus sp.
GTTTTTTGAACGTTATGTCGCTTATGATTATACCGCCGGGCTGGAAGATCAGCTTGATGAAATCAGCGGCGGCCGTGCAAACTGGCAGGCGTTTTTGGAATCCTTCTGGCGCGATTTTAAGCCGAAGACGGCTGAAGTCATGGAGCAAAAGCCTTCGGAAGTAACCGCTGAGCTTGATATCTTCCTGTCGCCTTATCTGTTTCCTGAGCGCGAAGACGGCACTGACCCGCGCCTATGCCCGAAATGCGGTGAGGGCAGGCTTGCGCTTCGTGGCGGTAAATTTGGCGCTTTTGTTGCATGTTCCAATTATCCGGATTGCAAATACACACGGAAATTCGCGCAGCCCGGTGGCGAAAATGGCGAGGACACGGGACCTGAAGTGCTTGGCCAACATCCAGAGACACAGTTGGAAGTTAGCCGTAAATCGGGTCGTTTTGGTCCCTATTTCGAAATGGGCGAAGGCAAAGATGCCAAGCGCGCATCGATACCGAAAGATATTCCCGCAGAAGATATCGGCCTTGAATGGGCGGTAAAGCTATTGTCCTTGCCGCGCACGGTTGGAACCCACCCCGAAAGCGGTGAGCCAATAACCGCAAGCATTGGGCGTTATGGCCCATATCTGGCGCATAATGGAAAATATGCACGGTTGCAGTCGACGACCGAAGTGTTCGAAACGGGCATGAACAGTGCCGTGGCAAAGCTGGCTGAGGCGGCTGCCAATCCGGGCCGTGGGCGCGGTGCGGCACGTGCCCCGCTGAAAGAGCTTGGGAAGCACCCGCGTACCGAGGCTGAGCTCAAGCTGATGGAAGGTCGCTTTGGGCCTTATGTGACCGACGGCACGACCAACGCGACTTTGCCCAAGTCGATTGCGCCTGATGAACTCACGTTGGAAGAGGCAGCACAATTGATCGACGCACGCGCGGCCATGCCATCAAAGACGAAGAAGAAAGCTGCGCCGAAGAAAAAGGCTGCCCCTAAGAAAAAGGCGGCGGCCAAGCCCAAGGCAAAAACAGCGAAGTAGTTCCAATTTTGTCATTCCCGACTTGATCGGGAATCCATCGCCTTGGCTGTAAGCCTTAAACTGAACCGTCAGGCCATGGGTTCCCGCGTACGCGGGAACGACACTATTTGGATTTAGGCGGCCGTTTTGTTACTCGACCCATTCGAGCCCGATATCGCGGTATAAGGTGCGATCTTCGTCCCATTTTGCGTGCACCTTCACATGCAAATATAGGTGGACCTTCACGCCCATCAATTTGGCCAACTCCATGCGGGCCGCTTCGCCAATCGCCTTGATCCGTGCGCCGCCTTTGCCAAGCACAATCGCGCGCTGGGTTGGTCTGGCGACAAGGATCTGCTGGTGGATTTCCAACGAACCATCTTCGCGTTCGCTATATTTCTCGGTCTCCACGGCGCTGGCATAAGGCAGCTCTTCATGGAGTTGGAGATAGAGCTGCTCTCGCGTGATTTCAGACGCGATTAAACGGTCTGTGGCGTCGGAAACCTGATCTTCAGGGAAATGCCATTCGCCCTCGGGCATGGCATCCGCCAGCGCCTGTTTGAATTCGTCAAGGCCATCGCCCGTCGCCGCGCTGATATAGTAGATTTGTTCGAAATCGCATTTTTCGGTTAATTTCGTTGTGAGCGACAGCAGCTTTTCCTTGGCGGCAATATCCACCTTGTTCAGCACCAACCACTTGCGTTCAGGGCGGTCCTTAAGCCCTTCCAATATCTTCTCGACCTTCGGGCCTGCACCGGCTCGGCCATCGACGATGAGCGCAATCATATCCGCATCGCCCGCACCGTCCCACGCCGCAGCAACCATGGCACGGTCAAAGCGGCGTTGCGCGGCAAATATGCCTGGCGTGTCGACCAATATGATCTGCGTTTCGCCGGCGAGCGCGACGCCAAGCATACGTGTGCGGGTCGTTTGTGCCTTTGGGCTGACAATCGCGACCTTCTGTCCGACCAACGCATTGACCAGCGTGGATTTGCCCGCATTCGGTGCGCCAATAATGGCGACGTGACCGCATTTTTTGGTCATGCGTGGACGTCCAAAAATGCGAGCGCGGCGGCCGTTTCAGCAGCCTGTTTGCTGTGCGCTGTCGCGGTGACTGGGTCAAAACCTTTTACGGTGACGGTAATTTCAAATGTCATAGCGTGGGGAGGGCCTTCTTTTTTTGTTATTACATATTCCGGAACCTTGCGGCCATGCGCGGCACACCATTCCTGAAGCGCGGATTTGGGATGCTTTGGCGCACCATTGGCGGTTTCGATCAACGGACCCCAAAGGCGTTCGATAAGCGCGCGCGCAGCGTCAATGCCGTGGTCCAAATAAAGAGCACCAATCAGCGCCTCCATAACGTCCCCAAGCACATTGTCGCTTTGCTGCGCGCCGTCGTCGCGCGCTTGTTTGCCAAGCCGCAGTTGGTCAGGAACCCCGACCTGTCGGGCGATATCCGCACATGTCAGGCCCGATACCAAGGCATTTAGCCGGTGCGACAAGCGCCCCTCGGCTTCCTCGGCATATCGGTGGTACAGCATGTCTGCGATGACCAAACCCAATATCCGGTCACCCAGAAATTCAAGGCGTTGGTAATCAGCTTGTCCGGTGCTACCATGCGTCAGCGCGCGGTGATATAACGCTAGATCGGATGGCGGCTTGGGCATTAATGCCTTCAGCCAATTGTCTTTATCGCTGTTGGTCAAAACCCTTGTCCAATGCGGTCAGGGCGTACCGCGGTAAACCATGTCCATGGCAGCAGCCAATGGGACGAGCCATCGGTCGAAAATACCGAAACCAGCGCGCGCCCGACGAGATTTTCTTGCGGGACGATGCCGATGGCTCCGGGCTTATCCATGGGTGTCCAGCGGCTGTCCGCGCTGCGGTCGCGGTTGTCACCCATCAGGAACACGTCTTTTTCGCCGACAACAAAGGCTTCGGTGTTGTCGCCTTCCAATCCGTTGGAGAGGTCGAGAATTTCGTAGCTCTTGCCCTCGGGCAAAGTCTCACGAAAACGCGGGTACCGGCATTGCGTGCCACCGTTCGGGCTGGCCTCTTCCATATCGGGGCGCCAGCATGGGAAGGGGTTGCGGTCCATTTCAGCGGTGTCGCGCATATTTTGCGTTACCGGAATGACAAGATCAGCAATGCGTTCTTTTTTAACCGCCACGCCGTTAATCTCCAAAATGCCATCGCGCATTTGGATGACGTCGCCGGGAAGGCCGATCACGCGCTTAATATAATCTGTGCCGTTCGACATGGGTGCCTTGAACACCACAACATCGCCGCGCTTTGGCTCGCTGGCGAATATCCGCCCGGGTATGAGGGGCAGGGAAAAGGGCAGGCTATATTTGGAATAGCCGTAAGGCCATTTTGCAACCAACAGATAGTCGCCGATGAGCAAGCGGGGCTGCATCGATTCCGAAGGAATATTGAACGGCGAGACGATGAAGCTTCGCAGAATGAACACGAATACGGCCAACTTCAAAAGGAAGCCGCCAAATTCGCGCCATTCGGATGTCGGCGTGGTTGGATGCGGTTGTGAAGGAGCGGCCACGTTCGCGTCGTCTGTCTTGTCGGTGGGTGAGGTCACATAATCTCGCAAATTAATGTCGTCTTATGACGGATTGACTGGCCTTTTATCGCGTAGACGCGCTATTTGCCAGCGTCGAGATTCACAGGCGACATTCGCGCGATTGATAAAGGGTATATGATGACGGATCACAGCTGGGCTGAGCTTGAAAAGCAGCAAGAAAAAACGCTGGTTGAGCTGTTTGCGTCAGACCCCGACCGTGTTGCCAAAATGACCATCGAGCAGTCGGGATTGCGCTTTGACATGTCGAAAACGCATCTTGATGACGCCATGCTGTCCCAATTCACGAAACTTGCCGAAGACATGCATTTGGGCGACGCCAAATCGGCATTATATTCGGGCGCTGCCATCAATGTAACCGAAGGGCGTGCTGCCGAGCATGCCGCAGAGCGCGGCAGTGGCGATGTGCAGGCCGTCGCCCATGCACGTGCACTTCAAGAACGCATGCGTGGCCTTGTCGAAGCGATCGACGCCGGGTTTATGGGCGACATCAAACATATCTTGCACATCGGTATTGGCGGCTCCGCGCTTGGGCCAAAATTGCTTGTTGATGCGCTCGGCCGCGATGGTGCGCGGTACGATGTTAAGGTTGTATCGAACATCGACGGCGCTGCACTGACTGAGGCGGTGAAAGGCATGGACCCGCATAAGACAATCGTCGCGGTCGCATCCAAGACCTTCACCACGACGGAAACCTTGTTGAACGCAACCAGCGCGATGGAGTGGATGCGCGACGGCGGCGTGGCAGATCCCTATGCCCAGTTCGTGGCGCTTACGGCCTATCCGGACAAGGCGCTTGAATGGGGCGTCGATGAAAGCCGGATATTGCCGTTCAATGAATCGGTTGGCGGGCGTTATTCGCTGTGGTGCTCAATTGGCTTTCCCGTTGCGCTCGGGCTTGGCTGGGCCGTGTATGAAGAACTGCTTGAAGGTGCAGCGGCGATGGACCGGCATTTCCGCAATGCACCCCTGTTGGAAAATGCGCCGACGATGGCTGCGTTCTGCGATTTGTATTACGCCCAGATCAAGGACTGCCAGACCCGAGCGGTTTTTGCGTATGACGAACGGCTGCGATTGCTGCCCGATTATCTGCAGCAATTGGAAATGGAATCGAACGGCAAATCGGTGACAGCCGAAGGCGCTCCGCTCGGCCGCAACAGCGCGCCAGTCACATGGGGCGGGGTTGGTACCGATGCACAGCATGCCGTATTCCAGTTATTGCACCAGGGGACGCATCTTATTCCCGTCGAATTCATTGCCAGCAAAACGCCCGGACATGACTTTGATACCGCGCATCATGAAACGCTGCTGGTGAACTGTTTTGCCCAAGGCGCGGCGTTGATGGCGGGGCAAAAGTCAGATGATCTGGCACGTAACTATGTGGGCAACCGGCCCTCAACCACGATATTGATGGACGATGTGACGCCATCTGCGTTGGGCGTATTGATTGCGTTTTACGAACACCGGACTTTTGTGAATGCGGTGCTGCTTGGCATTAACCCGTTTGACCAATTTGGCGTGGAACTGGGCAAGCAGATCGCAAAAAGCATCGGCGAAAATGGCGCGACGGGATTTGACCCATCCACGACGGCATTGATTGCGGCTGCATTGGGCGACAACTGACCTCATATGGTTGCTCGATAAGACAGATGAAAAAATGCCATTGGCAAATGCGTTGCGGTGCAACCATATGGCCATGACATAAGGAAATAATCGCATGGCTGAATTTGAATATGATCTGTTTGTCATTGGCGCTGGATCAGGCGGCGTTCGCGCATCGCGGATAGCGGCTTCGCACGGCGCGCGTGTTGCTGTTGCGGAGGAGCATCGCGTTGGTGGCACATGCGTTATCCGCGGATGCGTTCCCAAAAAGCTGCTCGTGTACGGATCGCATTTCGCCGAAGACCTGCACGACGCGCAGCGTTTCGGATGGAACACGACAGGTGCAACGTTCGATTGGAACATCTTGCGCGACAATGTCGCGGCGGAGGTGAACCGTCTCGAAGGTCTTTACGGCCAGACACTTGGCAACAACAAGGTTGAGGTGTTTCGTGAACGCGTGGTTGTGACAGGGCCGAACAGCGTGCGCCTGGCAAGCGGGCGCGAAATTTCGGCGGCCTATATCCTCATTGCCACGGGCGCGTGGCCATCGGTTCCGGAAATAGCCGGGGCGGGGCATGGTATTACGTCAAATGAAGTATTCAGCTTGCCCGAACTGCCCAAGCGGGCGGTGATCGCAGGCGGCGGCTATATCGCCAACGAGTTTGCCGGTATCTTCAACGAACTTGGCGTCAAAGTCAGTGTTGTGACCCACGGCGACCGCATTTTGCGCGGCTATGATGACGAAATTGTCGACCGTCTCGTCGACATTAGCGGTCATAAAGGCATCGATGTTCGCTTCAACTGTAGCTTCAAATCCATCACCAAGCAGGATGATGGAAGCTTGGTGATCGAAACCAACCAAGGCGAGACGATTGAAACCGATCTTCTCCTTTGGGCCATTGGCCGGACGCCGCACAGCAAAGGCCTTGGCCTTGAAGAGGTTGGCGTCGCGCTCGGTAAGGACGGCTCGGTTCAGGTTGGCGACGACAATCGGACCAATGTGTCCAGCATTTACGCGGTGGGCGATGTCACGAACCGCGTTCAGCTGACCCCAATTGCGATCCGCGAAGGCCATGCTTTTGCCGACAGCGTCTTTGGCAACAATCCGCGCACGGTAAATTATGACTGCATACCTACCGCGGTGTTCAGCAATCCGCCAATTGCGAGCGTCGGGATGACCGAGGCCGAAGCCCGCGCGGCGCATTCGGACGTAAAAATTTACAAAAGCGATTTCCGCGCGATGAAGAATGTGCTGGCCGACCGCAACGAACGCGCCTTGTATAAAATGGTGGTTGCGGGCGCAAACGAACGTGTGGTCGGGTTGCACTTGATTGGGCCGGACAGTGGCGAGATCCTTCAAGCAGCGGCAATTGCTGTCAAAGCAGGGCTTACGAAACAGGATTTTGACGATACCGTCGCGCTGCACCCAAGCATGTCCGAAGAACTGGTGTTGATGAAGTAACGGAAAGCATCACCGTAGCCCTGAGCCCGTCGAAGGGCGCTTATCGGCTGTCATAGCGGCTTATGGAAAGAGAATGGTTTCGTCGCCCGCTGTCCATTTGGGGTAGCGGGTCATGATCTGGCCAAACAGGTCTGACGCAAGCAGTGCGTTCAGCCACGCCTGAAGCGCAGGCAATGGCAATGCATCGAACCATTGCGGGTCGGTTGCGGCAAACTGGCGGACAAAGGGAAACAAGGCGATGTCGGTAAACGCAGGCGCGCTGCCGCCCAAATAGGGTTGCGTCGCCAGTATCTCGTTCAGGCCCGACAAATGTTTCAACGCGGCGTCACGATGTTCCAAACCGTCGGCCAGACCATAACGATGCGGATATTTGTACCGGTCCAGCGCCTGTTTGAACGGGCCATCATTGGCCGCGATCATGCCCGCATCAGAATGGACCAACCAGTTTTCGGGATCATGTTGCGCCAATGCCCAGCGCATGATGTCCAGGCTCTCGTCGACAACATGACCGTCGCCCAACAGCAATACCGGAACTGTGCCCTTTGGCGACACCGCGATCATTTCCGGTGGTTTGTCCCGAAGCACCACTTCGCGCAGTTCGACTTGGACGCCACTCACCGCAACCGCCATCCTTGCACGCATGGCGTATGGACATCGCCGGAAACTGTAGAGGATGGGCAGATCAGTCATCAATGCGCGGGTTGACACCGATATGCTGCTTGCCGCGTTTTTTGGCGAGCGCGATTTGTTTCTGCCGTTCGGCGAAACGTGCGCGGTCTTCGTCGGTGCGTTCGGCGTAGCAAGCCGGGCAGGCGACACCTTCGATGAAATGCGCTGACGCCTTGTCCTCTTGCGAAATCGGTCTGCGGCACGCGTGGCAGAGTTCCATCTCACCAAGCTCAAGCCCATGCTTCACAGACACGCGCTCGTCGAAAACGAAACATTCGCCCTGCCATTTGCTCTCGGCCTCTGGAATATTCTCCAGATAGCGCAATATGCCGCCTTCGAGATGGTAGACGTCGTCTATCCCCTCAGCCTTCAGGAAGGCCGTCGATTTTTCGCAACGTATGCCGCCGGTGCAGAACATCGCAAACTTGGTTTTACCTGCCGCCAGTTCATCGCGATGCGCGCGAAACCATTCGGGAAATTCGCTGAATGATTTGGTCCGCGGATCGACTGCGCCTTCAAATGTGCCAATCGCAACCTCATAATCGTTGCGGGTATCGATCAGCACAGTGTCCGGATCGGAAATCAATGCGTTCCAATCCTCGGGCTGCACATAAGTGCCGACTTCACGTTTCGGGTCGATGCCGTCTACGCCCAGCGTCACAATTTCCTTCTTCACGCGTACTTTCATCCGGTAGAATGGCATTTCGGCCGCATGCGAATATTTGACGTCCAATTCTGCGCAGCCATCCAAAGCTTTTAGGAAAGCGACCGTTGCATCAATGCCTTCTGCAGTCCCGGCGATTGTGCCGTTGATTCCTTCTTTCGCAAGCAGGATGGTCCCTTTGATGGCGTGTTTAACGCACACATCAAGCACCAGCGGACGAAGCTCTTCAGGACATTCAAACGTCGCGAAACGGTAAAGTGCGGCCACTTTTATCGGGTAATGCATGGACATGGGGGCGCCTATAACGTGCATCGCTGACCGGATATATCGAAAATTGACATTATCGACCGTTTGCATTTGGTGAAGCGCGATGCCAAGGCGATGGCAACAAACTGCAACTGGGGAATTCTATGTCGGCCAACATTGCTGAACTGGAAACGCGCCGCGCGGCATCTAAAATGGGTGGCGGGCAAAAACGGATTGACGCGCAACATGCCAAGGGCCGCCTGACGGCGCGCGAGCGGCTGGATATCCTGCTGGATGAAGGCAGCTTCGAAGAGCTTGATGCCTATGTGACGCATAATTGCACCGACTTTGGCATGGCCGAACAGTTGATCCCCGGCGACGGTGTTGTCACCGGCAGCGGTACGATCAACGGCCGCTTGGTCTATGTGTATAGTCAAGATTTCACCGTATTCGGCGGGTCGCTTTCCGAAGCGCACGCGATGAAAATCTGCAAGGTCTTGGACAATGCGATGAAGGTCGGGGCGCCCGTCATTGGTCTGAACGACAGCGGGGGCGCGCGTATTCAGGAAGGTGTGGCGTCGCTTGGCGGCTATGCCGAGGTGTTTCAACGCAATACGCTCGCAAGCGGCGTAATACCACAAATCAGCCTCATCATGGGCCCATGCGCGGGTGGTGCGGTATATTCGCCAGCGATTACGGACTTCATCTTCATGGTGAAGGACAGCAGCTATATGTTCGTCACCGGCCCTGATGTGGTCAAGACGGTAACCAATGAAGTCGTTACGCAGGAAGAGCTTGGCGGCGCGGTTTCGCATACGACCAAGTCGGGTGTCGCCGACAATGCGTTCGAAAATGATATTGAGGCGCTGCTGTCGGTCCGTGATTTCTTTGACTATTTGCCAGAGAATAACCGCACCGGCGTTCCTGAACGGCCAACCGAAGACGCGTGGGATCGTATTGAACCGAGCCTCGACACCTTAATCCCGCCAAGCGCGAACCAGCCTTATGATATGCATGAGCTGATCCGCAAAACGGTGGACGAGGGCGACTTTTTTGAGGTTCAGCCAACGCATGCAGCCAATGTCATCATCGGTTTTGGCCGCATTGAGGGCCGCACTGTCGGCATCGTTGCCAATCAGCCAATGGTGCTGGCGGGCGTGCTCGATATCAACAGTTCCAAAAAAGCGGCGCGCTTTGTCCGTTTTTGCGATGCGTTCGATATTCCGATCGTTACCTTCGTCGACGTTCCCGGATTTTTGCCCGGCACGGCGCAGGAATATGGCGGTATCATCAAGCATGGCGCGAAATTGCTCTTTGCTTATGCCGAGGCGACCGTGCCCAAAATCACCATCATCACCCGCAAGGCCTATGGCGGCGCTTATGACGTGATGGCGTCCAAGCATTTACGCGGCGACCTTAACTACGCATGGCCTACCGCTGAAATCGCGGTGATGGGCGCAAAGGGCGCCGTGGAAATCATCTTCCGTGGACTATCCACAGAGGAGCAAGCGGTGAAGACCGCGGAATATGAAGACCGCTTCGCCAACCCCTTCGTCGCGGCGAGCAAGGGCTTTATTGACGAGGTCATCTACCCGCATTCAACGCGGAAACGGATTGCGTTGGGCCTTAGAAAATTGCGCAACAAGGCGTTGGAAAACCCTTGGAAGAAGCATGACAATATTCCGTTGTAAGGAAGTGACATGAAACTCGGCCGTCTAAACCATATTGGCGTCGCAACGCCTTCCATCGCGGACAGCATCGTCTTTTACCGGGACGTGATGGGCGCGACGAAGATTCATGAGCCGTTTGACCTTCCAGATCAGGGCGTAAAGGTTTGTTTTGTCGATACGCCGGGAGCCGATGGCGCGTTGAACGGAACGCAGATTGAGCTCATCGAGCCGCTGCCGGGCAATGCCTCGATTGCGGCGTTTCTGGAGAAGAACCCGGCGGGTGGGCAGCACCATGTCTGTTACGAAGTGCCGGACATTCATGCTGCCAAGGCGGAATTTGAAGCTATGGGCAAGCGCGTGCTTGGCGAGCCACGTATTGGCGCGCACGGGACGCTGATTTTCTTTGTGCATCCTAAAGATATGCAGGGTGTGCTAACCGAAATTATGGAGGTGCCTTCGCAGGCACATTGACCAACCACCACATCGTCACCCTGAACCTGTTTCAGGGTACATTTATAGTCCCGGAGCATGGGTTTTTGGGCGGCGAAATGGATGCTGAAACACGTTCAGCATGACGAGATATTGAGACAGGGAGAAAGCAAAATGACATACGAAACCATCCGCCTCGATATCGCGGACAATGTTGCAACAATAATCCTCAACCGTCCCGAGCGCCTGAACGCGATGGCGCCGCAAATGGCGGACGAAATTAGTGCCGCGCTTGACCAATTGAATGGCGCGCGCGTTGTTTTGATTACCGGCGAAGGCCGCGCTTTTTGTTCGGGCGCTGATTTGTCAGCACGCGGCGCCGCCGCTGCCGCGAGCAGCGGGCAGGGGGCTTATTCAGCGCTGACCAAGAGCTATAACCCTTTGATGCTCAAGCTGGCTAAGCTCAACGTGCCGATTATCACCGCGATCAATGGCCCCGCAGCAGGCGTTGGCTGCAGCCTTGCGCTCGCGAGCGACTTTGCGATTGCGGGTAAATCTGCATATTTCCTTCAGGCTTTTGTGAATATTGGTCTCGTGCCAGACGGCGGCGCAAGCTGGATGCTTTCGCGGCTTGTCGGCAAGGCACGAGCGACAGAAATGATGCTGCTCGGGGAGAAAATCCCAGCGGATAAGGCCGCTGACTGGGGCCTTATCTATAAGTCTGTTGATGATGCCGAACTGATGGCTGAAGCGAAGGCTTTGGCTACCCGGTTGGCGAACGGGCCGACGGTGGCCATTGGCATCATGCGTCAGAATATCGCTGCGGCATTGGATGCAGATTATGCTTCGGCATTGTTGCGTGAGGCAGAGGGGCAGAGGATTGCGGGTGACAGCGATGACGCGCGCGAAGGTGCGATCGCCTTTTTGCAGAAACGTAAGACCGAATTTAAGGGGGCTTAACCCACCAATTTGATATCCTGAACTTGCTTCAGGATATCAAGCGCGGGCCGCCTGTCATCCCGAAACGAGTTCGGGGTAAGTTTATGTTAGTTTGGGACAATATGACAAATATCGACGACTGGAAGAAAGCGGCCGACAAAGAGGTTAAGGGCAAAGACCTAACCTGGCATACGCCCGAGGGCATATCCGTAAAGCCACTGTACACCAGCGCGGATGCTGGCGACCCCGGACTTCCCGGCTTTGCGCCGTTCACGCGCGGTGTGCGTGCGTCGATGTATGCAGGCCGTCCATGGACCATCCGTCAATATGCCGGTTTCTCGACCGCCGAGGAATCGAACGCCTTTTACCGACGCAACTTGGCCGCGGGGCAAAAGGGCCTTTCGGTTGCGTTCGATCTGGCCACCCATCGCGGCTATGACAGCGACCATCCGCGCGTGGTGGGTGATGTTGGCAAGGCGGGCGTTGCCATCGATAGCGTCGAGGACATGAAAATCCTGTTCGACGGCATTCCGCTGGACCAGATGTCGGTGTCGATGACAATGAACGGCGCGGTTATTCCGATCCTTGCGTTCTTCATCGTTGCAGGTGAAGAGCAGGGGGTTTCGCAGGCACAGCTCGACGGCACCATTCAGAACGACATCCTTAAGGAGTTCATGGTCCGCAACACATATATTTACCCGCCCGAACCATCGATGCGGATCGTTTCGGACATAATCGCGTACACCAGCGCGAACATGCCCAAGTTCAACAGCATTTCGATCTCGGGCTATCATATGCACGAAGCCGGCGCGACGGCGGTACAGGAGCTTGCCTTCACCATCGCCGATGGCAAGGAATATGTGCAGCGCGCGATGGCCTCCGGCTTGGATATTGATGCGTTCGCCGGACGGCTGTCGTTTTTCTTTGGCATCGGTATGAACTTCTTCATGGAAGTGTCAAAGCTGCGCGCCGCGCGCACATTGTGGCACCGCGTCATGGATGAGCTCGGCGCAAAGGACGAACGGTCCAAAATGCTGCGTACGCATTGCCAAACATCGGGCGTGTCGTTGCAAGAGCAAGATCCATACAACAACGTCATCCGCACCACGGTTGAAGCCATGGCCGCGACCCTTGGCGGCACGCAGAGCCTTCACACCAATGCGTTAGACGAAGCCATTGCGCTGCCGACGGAATTTTCGGCGCGCATCGCCCGCAACACGCAGATAATTCTGGCCGAAGAAACCGGCATTACAAAGGTCGTCGATCCTTTGGGTGGCAGCTATTATGTCGAGGCGTTGACCGCCGAGCTGGTTGATCAGGCGTGGAAGATCATCGGTGAGGTCGACGAACTCGGCGGCATGACAAAGGCTGTCGCATCGGGCATGCCCAAGCGTTTGATCGAAGAAGCCGCCGCTGCACGTCAGGCACGGGTCGATAAGGGTGAGGACGTCATCGTTGGCGTCAACAAATATCGTCTGGAAACCGAAGACCAGCTCGATACGCTGGAGGTCGATAATGACTTCGTCCGTCAGGGCCAGATTGCACGCCTCGCCACCACGCGCGCATCGCGTGATGAAGCCGCCTGTCAGGCCGCGTTGAATGCGCTGACCGAAGGGGCTAAGAGCGGCGCGAACTTACTCGCGCTTGCAGTAGACGCCGCCCGCGCACGCGCCACACTGGGCGAGATATCGGACGCAATGGAGGCTGTGTTTGGCCGCTATGCGACCACGCCTGTGCCTGTGCAGGGTATTTACGG
>NZ_JBILAF010000173.1:0-6156 GCF_044354325.1 Sphingorhabdus sp.
TACCGCGAAAGACGTCGAATCACGCATCGATGCCGAGGTAAAGAAAATCGCGCCTCAGGTGCGTATGCCCGGTTTCCGCGCTGGTAAGGTTCCAGCCAATCTGGTCAAGAAAATGCATAAGGATTCGTTGCTTCAGGACGCGCTGAACAGTTCGATCCAAGAAGGCGTCCAAAAGGCGATTTCGGATAACAAGCTGCGCCCTGCGACTCAGCCGCACGTGCATCTCGACAATGGGTACGAGCCCGGCAAAGACGCGGTTGTTGATTTCCATCTCGAAGTCCTGCCCGCCATTACAGCTCCGTCGATCGATGGCATCACGCTTGAGCGCCTGACGGTTGAAGTCAGCGACGCACAGGTAGACGAATCGATCCTGAAGCTTGCTGAAGGTCAAAAGAGCTTTGAAGCGGCTGACAAGAAATATGCCGCAAAGATGGGCGACAGCGTCGTCATTGACTTTGAAGGCAAGGTTGACGGCGTTCCATTTGAAGGCGGCAAGGGCGAAGGCATGGCCGTTGAGCTCGGCTCAGGCCAGCTGATCCCCGGTTTCGAAGACCAGCTCGTTGGCGTCAAAGCCAATGACGAGAAGGTTTTGAACGTAACCTTCCCCGAAGATTACAATGCCGAAAACCTGAAGGGCAAGGCCGCGACGTTTGACATCGTCGTCACCGAAGTACGCAAGCCAGTCGAAGCGAAAGCGGATGACAATCTTGCCAAGATGTTCGGCCTTGAAGGTATCGACAAGCTGCGTGAACTGATGAAGGTTCAGGTTGAGCAAGAACATAACGGCCTGACCCGCACGTATATGAAGCGCCAGTTGCTTGATCAGCTTGCTTCGGATCATGACTTTGACGTGCCGCCATCGATGGTCGAAGCAGAATTCGAACAAATTTGGGCGCAGTTGGAGCAGGAAGCTGCCCGCGAAGAAGACGCCGAAGCTGCGAAGAAGGAAATGGAAGCCGAGCGCGAAGAGTATCGCGATATCGCCGTCCGCCGCGTTCGCCTTGGTCTGTTGCTTTCCGAAATCGGTCAGGCAAATGGCGTCGAAGTCAGCCAACAGGAAATGAACATGTTGGTGCAGCAAGCTGCGCAGCAATATCGCCCTGAAGACCGTCAGCGTTTTGTGCAGTATCTGCAGGAAAACCCGATGGCAGCGGCCCAGCTGCGTGCGCCAATGTTTGAAGACAAGGTTGTAGATTTCTTGTTCGACAAGGCGACGATCACGGAAAAGACCGTCACCAAGGACGTTCTTGAAGCAGCGATTGAAGCTGAACCAGACGCAAAGCCAGCGGCCAAGAAGAAGGCACCTGCAAAGAAGGCTGCTCCGAAGAAGGACGCGGACGAAGCTAAGCCAGCGGCCAAGAAGGCTCCTGCCAAAAAGGCTGCGCCTAAGAAATAATCGTCCAGTTTTGGATAAACGAAAAGGCCTCGGGATTCCGGGGCCTTTTTGTTTCCGTCGCGTTGATGTGCGTCACATTTGGCTTTTAAATGGCCAGATCATTCAAAATTTAACAACTAATCGATGTCACCCCCCTCAATCGCAGCGCATTTTTGGTGAACTCTCTGTGGATTGCATGCCAGTTTAACCTTTTCCTGCTTGAAACTTTGTCTGCCCGCGCCGATGTAGGCATCAGCGTAAAAACAGAACAGCCCAGAGGTATTTCATGCACGTCCCATTTGATCCGGTACAAGCCCTAGTTCCCGTCGTTATCGAGCAATCGAACCGCGGAGAGCGGAGCTGGGACATCTTTTCGCGCCTTTTGCGCGAGCGGATCATTTTTGTGACGGGTGAAGTCGAGGACAATATGGCGTCGGTTATCACCGCGCAGCTGTTGTTCCTTGAGTCGGACAATCCAAAGAAAGACATTTGGATGTACATCAACTCGCCGGGCGGTGTTGTCACTGCTGGTATGGCGATTCATGACACCATGCAATATATCCGTCCTAAGGTCGGGACAGTGTGCATCGGACAAGCCGCATCGATGGGCAGCTTCCTGTTGGCAGCGGGTGAGCCCGGCATGCGCGTTGCGCTGACCAATTCGCGTATCATGGTCCACCAGCCTTCGGGCGGCGCGCGTGGTATGGCATCCGACATTCAAATTCAGGCGAATGAGATCCTGCGCATTCGCAAGCGTATGAACGATTTGTACGCCAAATATACCGGCAAGCCGTTGAAGGACATTGAAAAAGCGATGGATCGCGACACGTTCCTCGAAGCCGACGAAGCCAAGGCATTTGGTTTGGTGGACGAAGTCTTTGACAAGCGTCCGCTTAATTCTGAGGCAGGTGCAGACTGATTGCGTTAGCAATCGCGTTCAAGCCTTTGCCAAGATGGCACAGCCCATTTTGGGCTATTGCCAAATTGGAACGCATCTTTAGGATGTTGGTTCAATAAAGTACGACCCGTTTCGGCGTGGTAGCAGGACATATTATGACGAAGTTAAGCGGATCCGACACTAAGAGCACCTTATATTGCTCATTCTGTGGAAAATCACAGCACGAAGTCCGCAAGTTGATCGCTGGCCCGACCGTTTTCATCTGTGATGAGTGCGTTGAGCTTTGCAACGACATCATTCGTGAAGAAACCAAGGGAGCGCTTACCGGCCGCAAGGAAGGTGAAGTTCCTACACCGCGTGAAATATGCGAAGTTCTCGACGACTATGTCATTGGTCAACCGCAGGCAAAGCGTGTCCTGTCGGTGGCTGTGCACAACCATTATAAGCGGCTCAACCATGGCGCCAAAGGCGCCGAAGTTGAACTGGCCAAGTCGAACATCCTGCTCGTTGGCCCAACCGGTTGCGGAAAGACCTTGCTTGCCCAGACTTTGGCAAAGACGTTTGACGTGCCATTCACCATGGCCGACGCGACAACCCTGACCGAAGCTGGCTATGTCGGTGAAGATGTTGAAAACATCATCCTGAAGCTGCTGCAGGCGTCCGACTATAATGTCGAAAAGGCGCAGCGCGGCATCGTATATATCGATGAAATCGACAAGATCAGCCGTAAGGCAGAAAATCCCTCCATCACCCGCGACGTCAGCGGTGAGGGCGTTCAGCAGGCGTTGCTGAAGCTGATGGAAGGCACAACCGCAAGTGTGCCTCCGCAGGGCGGGCGTAAGCACCCGCAGCAGGAATTCCTGCAGGTCGATACGACGAATATATTGTTCATCTGTGGCGGCGCGTTCGCTGGGCTTGAAAAGATCATTGCCAATCGTCTTGAAGGCAAGTCGATTGGTTTTGGCGCGCATGTCGCTGATCCTGATGAACGCGGAACGGGTGAAATCCTCAAGCAGGTCGAACCGGAAGATTTGCTGAAATATGGCTTAATCCCGGAGTTCGTAGGTCGTTTGCCGGTCACTGCGACGCTGGAAGATCTGGATATCCCCGCGCTCGTCAAGATCCTGTCGGAACCGAAAAACGCGCTCGTGAAGCAGTATCGCAAGCTGTTCGAGATGGAAGATGTCGGCTTGAGCTTCACCGATGAAGCGTTGGAAGCGGTCGCGAAGAAAGCGATTGAACGCAAGACAGGTGCCCGTGGACTGCGGTCGATCCTGGAGGCGATTTTGCTGGATACGATGTTTGATCTTCCGACCTTTGACGGTGTCGACGAGGTCGTCGTGGACAAGGATGTGGTCGAAGGTCGTAAGACGCCGGTCCTCGTTTACGCAAAATCGGCGAAATCGACCAAAGAGGATGCCGCATAAGCGCATTTTCCACTGACTGTGGCAAACGCGCCACAAGTCTTAACAAAATGTTTTAATAGGCCAATTTACACAGGTTGCTGCACTGCAATAGTTTGCCTGTCCGACGCTGTCGGTTATGGGCGAATCATCTGCGGGGCGGGGTGTCATTTTACTGTCATTCATCGGCCCCAAGGGGATGGCACGGTTCAATTCATACGGACGATTCGAGCGTAATGCTTGGTTGCTTGTGAATTGGCATGTGAAAACCAAAGGGGTTTTAAAAATGAAAATTCGTTATCAGCTTGCGGCAAGTGCGGTTGCACTTACCATTTGCAGCTTTTCAAGCGCTGCATTCGCGCAGTCGACTGGTTCAGTCGATTTCGAAGAAGAAGTAATCGTCGTCTCCGGTTCGCGTTCGCAGGACGTTGCCGGCATTCAGGCACCTGACTCGACCAAGGCAAAGGCCGTTCTTACGCAAGAGCTGATCGAACGTCAGAACCCAGGTCAGACAATCCTCGACACCATCAACGTAATTCCAGGTGTAAGCTTCCAGAACAACGATGCATATGGCTCGTCGGGCGGTACGCTGAACATCCGTGGTTTTGACTCGTCGCGTATCTCGCTGACGTTTGACGGTATCCCGTTGAATGACTCCGGCAACTACGCCATCTATTCGAACCAACAGCTTGACCCTGAATTGATTGAACAGGTCAATGTTAACCTTGGTACGACTGACGTCGACAGCCCTACAGCATCGGCTGTTGGCGGCACCGTCAACTACCGCACTCTGACACCGACTGAAGATTTCGGCGTTAAGGTTTCGGCTTCGCTCGGCGACTTTAACTTTGAGCGCCTGTTTGCCATGATCAACACCGGCAACCTGACGTCGTTCGGTACACGTGCGTTCTTCTCGGCTTCAAAGGCGACCAACGATAACCCGTTCAACAATTACGGCGTCGTCGACAAGCAACAGTATAACGGGAAAATTTACCAGCCAATCGGCAGCGATGGTGACTTCATTGCGATTTCTGGTAGCTACAATGAAAACCGCAACAACTTCTTCGGCTCGCTGCCTTTGCGCAACGACGCCGGCCGTGTTGTAGGTGCCGCTTCGTCCAACCGTTTCCCAGCGAACAATGATGAACGGGAATATCTGATTAACTTCCCTTGCTCGACTACGGTAACCCCAGTTGCGGGTACGGCACAGTCGGCAACATCATGCGGCACGGAATTCGACCGTCGTTTTAACCCGTCAAACACCGGAAGCATCCGTGGTGCGTCGAAATTTAGTTTCGGTGAAAAGCTGACGTTGACCGTCGATCCAAGTTATCAGTACGTAAAGGCAAATGGCGGTGGCACCGTTACTGCACGTGAAGCACCTCGCGACATCGATCCGACTGGTGGCACAGCAGCAAACTGCACTACTGTGGTAAGCGGTGCTGGTGTAAACTGCCAGGCTGGATATCTTGGGGGTTCGCCATTCTTTGGTAAGGATCTGAACGGCGATGGTGATATCCTTGATCAGGTTACCATGATGGCACCAAGCCAGACCCAAACGCATCGTTATGGCGTCATCAGTTCGCTGCGTTATGAAATCAACGATGCGCATTCGGTTCGTCTTGCCTACACCTTTGACCGTGCACGTCACCGTCAGACGGGCGAAGTTGGCTTGTTGGACGTCAATGGTGAGCCATTGGACGTTTTCCCAGTGAATGCCCCGCAAGTTGCAGCCAACGGCGTAACGCTTCAAAAGCGCAATCGTCTGTCCTATGCAATTTTGCAGCAGGTTTCGGGCGAATATCGCGGTGAATATCTGGACAGCAATCTGGTCGTGACCGCCGGTGTTCGTGCACCGTTCTTCAAGCGCGACCTGACCAACTATTGCTTCACCAGCTCAGCTGGTGGCTTTGTTGAGTGCTTCGGCGACGCGAACCAGAACACCCTGAACGCAACGCTCAACCCAACGCAGGCTGGTCCACAAAATCGCGTTTTCAAATATGACAAGATTTTGCCAAATCTAGGCCTCAACTACAAGTTCACGCCTGAATTCAGCATGTTCGCAAGCTTTGCACAGGGCCTTTCGGTTCCAGGTACAGACAGCTTGTACAACGCGTTCTTCTTCCCGATCACGACCGCACGTGCGCGTCCTGCTCCAGAAACGACAGACAGCGTTGATCTTGGCGTTCGTTACCGTTCGGGTAACATCCAGGCACAGCTTTCGGGTTGGTTGACGAAGTTCCAGAATCGTTTGGCTTCGGCTTATGATCCAGAACTGGACCAGAACGTGTATCGTAACCTCGGCAATGTCGACAAATACGGTGTTGATGGTTCGATTTCATATCAGCCAATTCCACAGTTGGCCTTGTATGTATTTGGTTCGTACATGAAGTCGGAAATCAAGAACAACGTAGCTATCGGTGAAAACGCCAACGGTACGCCAGTTTTTGCTGCGACTGCTGGCCAGCGTGAAGGTGGTT
>NZ_JBILAF010000022.1:0-23284 GCF_044354325.1 Sphingorhabdus sp.
GTGAAATATGCCCCAGTTGAAAGCGCAAAGTGCCGTGAAACCGCCAATTATCGGATAGCTAATGCTACGCGGTCGCAGGTCCGGCGCTGATAATATTTCGGGCAAAGGACAGGCACTGGCCGCATTTCGGTTTGCGACCAAGGCGCGCATACACATCGTTCGGACGCTCAGAACCGCAACGCACCGCAGCGCGCAGGTCTTTTTCCCGGATGGCATTACACACGCAAACGACCATGAAACATCTCCTAAGAAGCGCTCATAGTGTTAATGCGAATTGATTGCAATAGCATTAGCGACGCATCGGCTGCATCTGCCCGCGGGCCAGGCTGCGCCACAGCCACTCCAGCGGGCCATAGCGATGTTTTGTCAGCCATGGGTGCGACCATGACAGCATGACAGCCCACATCGTCAGCACATATGCCCATAGACCAAGACGGCCGACTTCGCCGAACAGGCCAAAGCCATAGCCATAGAAAAGGGTGGTCATGATGATGCTGGTGCCCAGATAATTGGTAAAGGCTGCGCGTCCGGCGGCGGCGACACGCGACAATAAAGTACTGCCGCCAAAGCGTGCGATGAGTAAAATCAGCACCGCCGCATATCCAACGGTCAGCATGAGGCGCGGTATCGCCCCCCAAAAGAAGATAATCGCGAGCGCCGTAACCGCGTCATATTGGCTGACGATCATCCACAGCGCGAGCAGGCCAGTCGCGATCAGCCCCGCCGGCACCAGCCGCCATGCCCAGCGGCGGTAATCCGCGGGCGACCAAAGACCCAAAATGAACCCGCTTTTGTTCATGGCCATGCCGATCATCATCAGCGGCAGCGTTTCGGCTATCGACATGAAGACCACACCAAATAAGGCTGGCCAATCGGCGAGCTTGTCCGCGACAATCTGTAGATACGGCCCACGGTGCAGATCGACCTGCGCCGGGATATCAAAGCTGAAATCAGGGCTCGATTTCACGTCATTATATTGCCGCACCAAATCCGCCGACGCGTCGGACTGGGTCGCCAGATATTGCAGGATTTGCAGCCCGCCAAATTGCAGCCCCCAAAAGACAAGGCCGACGCTGAAGATAATCAACGCCCATTTGACCAAACGCGCGGGCGCCCAGTTGCGGAACAGAAAAGCGACCATCCCGGCCATGGCGTACAGGAACAATATGTCGCCAAACCAAATGAAGAAATAATGCACGAGGCCGAAGACAGCGAGCCACGCCATGCGCCGATAGTGCACATGCGCCGCGCTTTCGCCGTTGGACGATGCACGCTCCGTTATCAAAATCAGGCTCGCGCCGAACAATAAAGAGAACAGCCCGCGCATTTTGCCATCGACGAACACAAAGGAAAACAGCCACGCCATCCGGTCGGCAAAGGTTTCACCGCCATAGGCCGCAGGGGTGATGTAAGCCCATTCGGGCATCGCAAAGCCGATGATATTCATCGCCAATATGCCCATCACCGCAAAGCCGCGCATGGCGTCCAGCGTGATGTATCTGCTTTCCGATGTCTGCATAACATTCTCCTGTATTATTCCATTAATACAGAACTGCGCGAAACCCGTCCAGCGCGTTAAGCTTTTGTTATTGACATGAATGTAGGTAGTAAATATCCCTATCGCATAATTAGCTTTGGATTCGCCATGACCGAACTGTATTTTTCCCATCCTGATCGCCCCCCTGCAAAGATTCAGCCGCTGAAAGCGTGGCGTCATTTTCGCAAGCTGATTGCCAACAAAGAAGACACCGAGCAGGTGTTTCACATCATTGCGGCGCTCAGCGGTCGCAAGTTCGGCGAAATGGCGCGGAAGTTTTGGGAAACACCCAAGGGCAAGGCATTGCTCGAAAGCAATGAGCGCCTCATCGACATGCTCGATGACCATGACAGCATCAAGAAACTACCAGCGGGCACCGTTGGACGCGCCTATGTCGAATTCATGGAGCGTGAAGGTTTGAGCGCGGCGGGTCTTGAGGCCGAATACGCCCAATTCCGGACATCCTATCCCGATTTCGGCGATGTGGTTGAACGTTATGGCGACCGCTTGCGCGATACCCATGACATGCTGCACATCCTCACCGGCTATGGCCGTGACGCGCTGGGTGAACAATGCGTGCTTGGCTTTACCTATGCGCAAAACCACAATCTGGGTGTTGGCTTCATTGCTTATGCCGGCGGACTGGAACTGAAATATCGCGTCGCAAAATCCGCGCCGATTATGAGAGCCGTCCACGAAGGTTATCGCATCGGCAAAGCGGCGAAGAACATTGCGCAGGAAGATATTGCCGCCTTGTTACGCGAGCCTTTGGCCGACGCACGCAAGCGTTTGGGGATCGCAGAGCCAGTGACCTACAAAGCCGCACATGCAGCGATGCGTTCCGGCGGCATTGATCCCTATAATCTGCTGGCACCTGCCGTTTAACGCCTGCTTCGGCTGAAGCGGAGGGATGGCGGAAAGCCTTAGCTTTCCATCCAGTCCTTGAAGAAGCTTTCGTGGGCGTTGCGGAGGTCGGCTATTTCGACTTCAAAACCGGGGCCCTTTACCGATGTTCCGCCAACCGTGCCGATCCGCGTCATCGGAATGCCTGCGGCCTGTATTTGGTCGGCAACGACGCTGGTCACAATATAGCGCGCCTGATCTTCGCCAAATGCGGTGAAGGCGTCGCCGATTTCTTCGAGCGCACATCCCTTGCCGCTGGCCAACGCCATTTCGGTCAAGGCCACGAGCAAACCACCGTCGGCAACGTCATGCACCGCATTAACCTTGCCATCCTGAATGAGCTGACGGACAAATTCCGCGTGCGCGCGTTCTTGGGCCAGATCGACCGATGGCGCTGCGCCGTCTTCACGGCCATGCAGTTCGCGCAACCATAATGACTGGCCCAGATGCCCTTCATTGTGGCCAATGACGAAGATGCCGTCGCCGTCGGTTTTAAACCCGATCGTCGCCATCTTGCCGACGTCTTCAAGCACACCCACGCCGCCAATCGCTGGCGTCGGCAAAATCGCGCTGCCGCCGCCGGTGGCCTTGCTTTCATTGTAGAGCGAGACATTGCCCGACACGATTGGGTAATCGAGCGCGCGGCATGCGTCGCCCATGCCTTCGAGGCAGCCGACGATCTGCGCCATGATTTCGGGGCGCTGCGGGTTGGCGAAATTGAGGCAGTTGGTGATCGCAAGCGGCGTTGCGCCGACCGCGCTGATGTTGCGGTAGGTTTCGGCAACCGCTTGCTTGCCGCCTTCATACGGGTCAGCATAGCAATAACGCGGGGTGCAATCGGTGCTCATCGCCAGCGCGCGGTTGGTGCCGTGGATGCGCACGACAGCTGCATCGCCGCCCGAAAGCTGCGCCGTGTCGCCGCCGACCTGGCTATCATATTGCTGCCAAATCCACGCGCGTGACGCGATATCGGGGCTTGCCATCAGCTTAAGCAAATCCGCGCCTAGGTCTTTGCTGGCGGGAACATCACCAAGCGGCTGGACATTGGCCCATGCCTTATATTCTTCCTTCGACGCCGCCGGGCGGTCATACAAAGGCGCGTCTTCGGCCAATGGTCCAAGCGGAATGTCGCAGACGACCTCGCCCTTCCACGTTAGCACCATATGGCCCGTGTCGGTAACTTCGCCGATGACCGCGAAGTCGAGTTCCCATTTGTCGAAAATGGCCTTCGCAAATTCCTCGCGGCCGGGTTTGAGCACCATGAGCATACGCTCCTGGCTTTCCGACAGCATCATTTCATAGGGGGTCATGCCCTCTTCGCGGCATGGCACCTTGTCCATGTCGAGGATGATGCCCGCCTTGCCATTGGTCGCCATTTCGACGCTTGAGCTGGTCAGGCCAGCCGCGCCCATATCCTGAATCGCGACAATCGCGTCCGACGCCATGAGTTCAAGGCATGCCTCAATCAGCAGCTTTTCGGTGAATGGATCACCGACCTGTACCGTCGGGCGCTTTTCTTCAATGTCTGCGCCGAAATCCGCCGATGCCATGGTCGCGCCATGAATACCGTCGCGGCCTGTTTTGGACCCGACATAGACGATCGGGTTGCCAACGCCGGTTGCGGCCGAATAGAAAATCTTGTCCTGATCGGCGACGCCAACGGTCATGGCGTTGACGAGGATGTTGCCGTCATAAGCCGGGTGGAAATTGGTTTCGCCGCCCACGGTGGGCACGCCAACACAATTGCCATAGCCGCCAATGCCGGCAACCACGCCCTGCACAAGATGCTTCATCTTGGGATGGTCGGGGCGTCCGAAGCGCAGGGCGTTCATATTCGCCACGGGGCGCGCGCCCATTGTGAAAACGTCGCGCAAGATGCCGCCCACGCCTGTTGCTGCACCCTGATAGGGTTCGATGTATGACGGGTGGTTGTGCGATTCCATTTTGAAGATCGCGGCAAGCTTGCTGCCGTTCGGGCCTTCGCCAATGTCGATAACGCCTGCATTCTCACCGGGGCCGCAAATGACCCAAGGCGCCTGTGTCGGCAGTTTCTTCAAATGGATGCGTGACGATTTGTAGGAACAATGTTCCGACCACATCACCGAAAATATGCCGAGTTCGACCATGTTGGGCACACGGCCCATGGCGTGCAAAATGCGCGCATATTCTTCTTCATTGAGACCATGGTCGGCGACGATTTGGGGCGTGATTTCAGACATGAAACGGCCTTAGCGATGCGGCGATTTTTGTGCCACATAAAATAAATGGGCGCTGGTATTGCTACCAGCGCCCACTGCGTCTGATTTTGGAAGTCCTTGGCCACTAGGGCCATTCTTTCCGCATTCTGACGTCCGGTTCCCCAATCTGACCCGAAAGTCATTTCAGTTCACCTTGGTACCTTGGGTATCCTATCTGGCGTTGCTTTTCTTGGGATCAGCCGCACATGATATTCGTTTTCTTCGTACCCACCGCCTCTGCTACATCCCCAGTCTTGCGACTGATTGCCTGCTGATTTGGTGATCCTGCATCCACTCTGGTCCGCTCTGCTTTCCCGTTTCCGGTTCTGCTTTGCGTCTCAGCCTGTCTGCCTGATGACTTGAAGGTCTCATGCTTTTCGAGTCGCGCAAAGCGGTAAATGCCAAGTTATCCACAGGCAGGCCACTTCGCGGTGGACAATATGGAGAACAACTTTGTCGCTGAAACAGAAACGGCCTCCACGCTGTGCATGGAGGCCGTAATATTGTCCGGGGGCGAGGGAGAGAGGAGGAGAGTGCCGCCCGGTCAATGTGTATGTCGACAATCGCTTGCCGTTGAGACCCAAATAGGGGTGGAGCGTTTATGCTGCAATTGCGAAAAGAATAGGGTGAGTTGCATGTTTTGCAACTCACCCTAATTTCCTCAGAAATGCGTCAAATGCATTCGAATTCAAAGGCAAAAATTGCCGTTAAGGCGCAATTCCATTACCCGGAAGCGATGCGTTGACGATGCCGCCGTCGCACGCAATTGTCTCCCCAACGATATAATCACCGGCACGTGCCGCCAAGAAAATCGCGAGTCCCGCCATATCTTCGGGTGTTCCGATTCGCGGGAAAGGGATATTTTTGCCAACAGCTTCGGCATGGTCACGCGCCGCTTTGTTCATGTCCGACTGGAATGCACCGGGCGCAATGCCCGACACAAGGATATTGTCCTTGACCAGCTCAGCGGCCAAACGGCGGGTCAGGTGAATGACCGCAGCCTTTGATGCCTGATAGCTGTAGGTTTGCCATGGGTTGATGCGCAGGCCGTCAATCGATGCGATGTTGATGACCTTGCCGGGCCGATCAAATGTCGCGGCCGCTTTCAATTGCGGATGCAAAGCTTGCGTCAGGAAGAACAAGGATTTGACGTTCAGGTCCATCACGCGGTCCCAGCCGGCTTCGGGGAATTGACCAAAATCGGCGCCCCATGCCGCACCTGCATTGTTCACCAGAATATCGACCTTTTCCTCACGCTCGGCAATTTGCGCGGCGAGCGAAAGGCAACCATCGACGGTCGACAGATCGCAAGGCAGGCCAATGACCTGATTGCCAAACTCGGCAACGGTTTCTTCGATTTGGTCAACCTTGCGCGCGCTGATGTACACGCGTGCCGCGCCCGCTTTCAAATAGCCCTCGACAATCATCTTGCCGATTCCGCGCGATCCGCCGGTAACCAGTGCCACGCGGCCATTGAGGTTGAATAAAGTTTGAATGTCCATGTCTAATCCTTTGCACAAAATAAGCCGTATGAACCGTAGCCCTGAGCAGCTGTCGCAACGCGACTGCGTCCGTCGAAGGGTGCCAACCAGCGGTTGCGCAGACCTCTCAACGCCCTTCGACTTTCGCCAAGGCTTCGCCGTGACGGCTCAGGGCTGCGGTTCTTTTTCCAATCCGTCTCAATAACCGTTCATCGTCGCCACGCGGTCTGCGTGATAATATGCATCGCCGAAAAATTCGTTCAGCCCGCGGTCGCGTTTCATATACAGGCCGATGTCATATTCATCGGTCATGCCAATGCCGCCATGCATTTGAACGCCTTCGCGTACCGCAAGATTGCATGCGAGGCCTGCTTTCGCCTTGGCGGCCGCAACATAAAGTTCTGCCTTGGCATGGCCTTCATCCATTAACGATTGCGCCTTCAGCACAATCGAACGCGCGCCTTCCATTTCACCATAAAGATGCGCGGCGCGGTGCTGAAGCGCTTGGAACTCGCCGATCACCCGGTCGAACTGCTTGCGGGTTTTCAGATAATCGAACGTCATGTCCATTGCGCCTGTGCCAACGCCGACCATTTCGGCAGCTGCACCAACCCGGCCAGCGTCCAGCATCTTGGAAAGCACAGCCCAGCCGCCGTCAACGTCACCAATGACAGCGTCGGCATTCACCTGAACACCGTCGAGTTTCACATGCGCAGCCATGGCGGAATCGACAAGCCGTGCCGCCTCCATCGACAGGCCCGCCGCATCCTTGTCGACGGCGAACAATGTCAGGCCATCGGTTTCGCCCACCGCGCCTGCGGTCCGTGCCGCGACGATCAGCATGTCCGACGACGTGCCTTGCACAACAAATTGCTTATGCCCGGTCAGTTTGAAGCCATTGCCACTGCGTTCGGCAACGCAGGCAATTTTTTCGGGCCGGTGCTTTACGCCTTCTTCAATCGCAATGCCGATAACCGTTTCGCCCGCCAAAATGCCGGGGAACCAGCGGTCACGCATCGCCTTGTCGGCCAGCTTCAACGCCTCGACAGCGGCCACCGATGTCGTCAGAAATGGCGAGGGTGAGAGGTTACGGCCAATTTCTTCCAGCACGATTCCAGCCTCAATCTGGCCCATGCCCATGCCGCCTTCCGCCTCGGGAATGAGGATGCCGGTGAAACCCATTTCGGCAAACTGCTTCCACAGGCCGTGGCTGAAACCATCCTTGCAACCCATGTCGCGAAATTTGCGGAAATGGGTGACGGGGGCTTCGCTCGCCATGAAATCACGCGCGCTTTCGCGCAGCATATTCTGGTCGTCGTTCAATGTCATCGCCATGGTCTTAAGCTCCCGGCATTTCGAGGATGCGTTTGGATACGACGTTCAGCATGACTTCGCTGGTGCCGCCTTCAATCGAGTTCGCTTTGGTCCGCAACCAATTGCGGGCCTTTGACCCGCCGTTGGAACGTTCGCTCTCCCATTCCAGCGCCTGCGTTCCGCCAATCGACATCACCAGTTCGTTGCGCTTTTTGTTCAGCTCGGTCCCGACATATTTCATCAGGTTGGAATAAGCGGGATGCGCCTTGCCGGTTTTCCATTCGTCCATGAACCGTTCGCCATGCGCACGGAATGTCAGATTCTCGACATCGAACAATGCCATTTGTGCGCGCAGCACGGGTTCTTCGGTCAATACAGCCTTCATCGCCGCACCGATGGAAGTTACGCCGCCATCGCCGCCCATGCCCGAGATCATCTCGCGCTCATGCCCCAGCAGATATTTCGCGACATCCCATCCGCGGTTCAATTCGCCAACGATCTGATGCTTGGGCACCACGACATTGTCGAAGAATGTTTCGCAGAATGGCGAATTGCCCGAAATCAACTTGATGGGCTTGGTCGTAACGCCGGGCGTTTCCATGTCGAACAACAGGAAGCTGATGCCCTGATATTTGTTGGTCTTGTCGGTGCGCACGAGGCAGAAAATCCAATCCGCCTTGTCCGCATAAGACGTCCAGATTTTCTGGCCATTGACGACCCAATGATCGCCCTTGTCTTCGCCAAAGGTCTGCATCGAGACAAGATCGCTGCCTGAGCCGGGTTCGGAATAGCCCTGGCACCAGCGGATTTCGCCGCGCGCGATCTGGCCCATATAATGCACTTTTTGCTCTTCAGTGCCGAACTTCAGCAAGGCAGGGCCAAGCATCCATATACCAAAGCTGTTCAGCGGCGATCGGCAGCCGAGCTTTGCCATTTCCTGACGCAAGACTTTGGTTTCCTGCGGGCTAAGGCCTGCACCACCATAAGCTTTGGGCCAATCGGGCACGGTGTAACCCTTGGCCACGCAACGTTCGAGCCACAGTTTCTGCGCTTCGGATTGGAACACAAAATTGCGTCCGCCCCAGCAGACATCTTCGTCACCCTTTGCAGGCGTGCGCATTTCAGCTGGGCAGTTTTCCTCCAGCCAGGCGCGCGCTTCGGCGCGGAAAGTTTCAAGGTCGGACATCATGCTCTCCTGTTTTAATTGCGTGATGAATTTTTGGGCGGTCACGCGCAGAAACGCAAGCGCTTATCGGTGAGCGAAGCATGCCGTAACGTCATTTGCATCGCGATTGACAGGCCAAGAAGCGGGCCTAGCATGAAGGCAGGAAACAGGAGAGAAACAACGTGCGATTCGACGGAAACACTAACCTTTCGCGCAGCGTCATTTAACTTTCCATGACCCAAGCAGTCCCGCTTCCCCGATCGTTGAAGGTCATGCATGGTCTAGGCTCTGTAGCCTATGGCGTGAAAGACAATGGCTTTTCGGTTTTTCTGCTGATTTTTTATAATCAGGTTCTGGGCATTGATGCAGGGCTTGTCGGCACTGTCATTATGGCAGCGCTGATTTTTGATGCCTTCGCCGACCCGATCATTGGTGAGCTGTCCGACCGCACGCAAAGCAAGTGGGGCCGCCGCCTTCCATGGTTATACGGCGCTGCAATCCCGCTCGGCATTATCTGGCTGCTGCTATGGCACCCACCCGAAATGGGGCAGACCGGAACGATCATTTGGCTGTTCTGCACCGCGGTATTGGCGCGGACCTTAGTCGCGATGTGCGAAGTGCCGTCGATTGCTTTGGTTCCGGAGCTCACCGGCGATTATGACGAACGCACACGATTGATGCGGTACCGTTTTCTGTTCGGTTGGGCCGGCGGATTGCTGATGCTGATTTTCGCGTACGGCATATTTTTCACCGGCGAAAAGGGTGTGAGCGACCCCGACGGCTATGACTCGCTATCATCTTGGGGCGCGTTGATGATGACGGGCGCCGTGCTGATTTCAGCACTGGGCCAACACCGCCATGTGGCAAAACAATCCCCCCCTGCCCCGCGCGGCGCAGGCCTTGGCCATGCGCTTGCCGAGGTGAAGGCAACCCTGTCCAACAAAGCTTTCCTCTGGCTGGTGTCGGCCGCGTTATTTGCCCTTATCAATCAGGGCCTCACCTTTGCGCTCAGCAACTATCAACTCGCGTTTCTGTGGCAGCTACAGCAGATGGAGATGCTCTATTACGCGCTTCTCTTGTTCGGCACGGTCATTGTCGCATTTTTCATTGTTCCGCCGCTGTCTGCGCGCCTTGGCAAGAAAAACGGCGCTATCCTGCTTGCCCTGCTATCGCTCAGCTTCAACACCGCTTTGTACGCCAGTTGGCTGCTTGATCTTGTGCCCGGTGGGCCATCGGACCCGTCGGTCGCATTCATGTTTTCCTTCCTAATATTTTCCAACAGCACCGCTATCGGCATGATGATGCTGACATCGTCGATGATGGCCGATGTCGTGGAGGCATCGCAGCAAGAAACGGGCAGGCGTTCCGAAGGTCTGTTTTTCGCAGGCTATTTCTTCATGCAGAAATGCGCCGTTGGTATCGGCACCTTTGCCGCTGGCATGATATTGAGCTTTGCCCAGTTCCCGCAAAATGCAAAGCCGGGCCAAGTGGATGTCGCTGTCCTTGATGGGCTTGCTCTATATTATATGGGCGTAGTCGCCGTCCTTGGAATTACCGGCGTTCTCATTCTGCGGCATTTCCCAATTTCGCGCGAAAGTCACAATGAACGCTTGCGCGCCTTGAACACATCGGCAGAGTCTGCCAGTTAACTATTCAATTAAATATGGAAGAGGAACTGAGTCATGAATTTCGATCTCACCGACAAGCAAACTTACTGGCGGGACCGCATTCGCGACCATAACGAACGCTTCCTGCGTCCACGCGTTGCCGATTATTACGCCGAACAGGCCGTGGGCGACCGTTGGAAAGTGCTCCAAGTCGTTGAAGAGGAAAAGGCGCGGGCGAAAGCCGCTGGTCTTTGGAACCTGTTCATGCCGCCAACGTCGGGCCGCGTGCATGTCGACGACAGCGTCCATTTCGATGGCCCCGGCCTGACCAACATGGAATATGCCCTGTGCGCCGAAGAAATGGGCCGCATCGGTTTTGCATCCGAAGTGTATAACTGCTCCGCGCCCGACACCGGCAATATGGAAGTGTTCCTGCGTTACGGTACGGCAGAGCAAAAAGAAAAGTGGATGCTTCCGCTGATGAACGGCGAAATCCGTTCGGCATTCTTGATGACCGAGCCAGCCGTTGCGTCGTCAGATGCAACCAACATCGAAACATCGATTCGCCGTGAAGGCGACGAATATGTCCTCAACGGTGTTAAATGGTGGTCATCAGGTGCGGGCGACCCGCGCTGCAAAATCGCGATTGTCATGGGCAAGACCGATTTCGAAGCCAAGCGCCATGCGCAGCAATCGATGGTGTTGATGGAACTCGACTCGCCGGGCGTTAAAATCCTGCGTCACCTTCCTGTGTTCGGATATGACGATGCGCCGCATGGCCATATGGAAATCGAACTGAAGGATGTCCGTATTCCGGCATCGAACATGTTGCTCGGCGAAGGCCGCGGCTTCGAGATCGCGCAAGGGCGCCTTGGACCTGGCCGTATTCACCACTGCATGCGCACCATCGGCACCGCTGAAGAAGCGCTGGAAAAAATGTGCAAGCGCCTTCAGTCGCGCGTTGCTTTCGGCAAGACCGTTGCCGAGCACAGCGTGTGGGAAGAACGCATTGCCCGTGCGCGTATCGACATTGAAATGACCCGTCTGCTGTGCCTCAAGGCTGCGGACATGATGGACAAGGTCGGCAACAAGGCAGCGGCTGCGGAAATCGCGATGATCAAGGTTCAGGCACCGAACATGGCGCTCAGCATCATCGACAATGCCATTCAAGCGCATGGCGGCGGCGGCGTGTCCGACGATTTCGGTCTGGCGTCTGCATGGGCGCATCAGCGCACCTTGCGCCTCGCCGATGGTCCGGACGAAGTGCACGCACGTGCCATTGCCCGTATGGAATTGGGCAAGCATGGCGGTCGCGGCAAAGAAGGCATGTCGAGCGGTGACATGGGGGCAACACGGTGAAGGCTGCCGTCCTGATCGAAGCGGGCAAACCGCTTCAGATTGAACAGATCCATATTTCGAACCCCGGGCCGCATGAGGTGCTTATCCGCACTGCGGCCTGCGGGCTTTGCCATAGCGATCTGCATTTCATCGAAGGGACATATCCGCATCCCCTGCCCGCGATTCCGGGTCATGAGGCGGCGGGCATAGTTGAGGCCGTGGGCAGCGAAGTGCGCACTGTTAAGGTCGGGGACGCCGTTGTCACCTGCCTGAGCGCATTCTGCGGCCATTGCGAATATTGCGTCTCTGGCCGGATGTCCCTGTGCCTTGGCGGCGATACCCGGCGCAAGCCCGGCGAAGCCCCGCGCCTGACACGCCCCGATGGCAGCATCGTCAACCAGATGCTGAACCTGTCGGCTTATGCCGAAATGATGCTGGTGCACGAACATGCGTGCGTTGCGATTAACCCCGAAATGCCGCTTGATAAGGCATCGGTTATCGGCTGCGCTGTCACCACGGGTGCAGGCACGATTTTCAACGCGTGCAAAGTAACGCCCGGTGAAACCATCGCAGTTATCGGCTGCGGCGGCGTTGGTCTTGCAACGATTAACGCGGCGAAAATTGCCGGTGCGGGCCGTATCATTGCGGCTGATCCCATGCCTGAAAAGCGTGCACTGGCGATGAAGCTTGGTGCAACTGATGTCATTGACCCAATGGATGCTGATGCAGCCAAGCAGATTCAGGAATTGACCAAGGGCGGCGTCGATCATGCGATTGAAGCTGTCGGTCGTCCCGCGTCGGGTGAACTTGCCGTCAAATCGCTCAAGCGCGGCGGGACTGCAACGATACTGGGCATGATGCCGCTGCAGCATTCGGTCGGACTGTCGGCAATGGACCTGCTGTCGGGCAAGAAATTGCAAGGTGCGATCATGGGCGGCAACCGCTTCCCTGTTGATATTCCGCGCCTCGTCGATTTCTACATGCGCGGCATGCTCGATCTCGACAGCATCGTTTCGGAAACCATTCCGCTGGAACGTATCAATGAAGGCTTTGACCAAATGAAGCGCGGTGATGCTGCCCGTTCGGTTATCGTATTCGACCAATGACCGCAGCGCCGACACCCATTGATGCACAGACGGCCTTTACCGGCACGGTTGCACCAACTGGCACGGACATATTGGACGAAGCCAGGCTCGCCGAATGGATGACCGCCAATGTCGCCGGTTTTGAAGGCCCGGTGCAGGCGCTGAAGTTTGCCGGCGGGCAATCCAACCCGACATACCGGCTGAACGCCAAAAGTGGGTCTTATGTGCTGCGCCGCAAGCCACTGGGTATATTGTTGCCCAGCGCGCATGCCGTGGACCGCGAATATAAAGTCATCGCCGGGCTTCACCCGACAGGCTTTCCCGTCGCCAAGCCCTATGGCCTGTGCACCGACGACAGCGTCATCGGCAGCTGGTTCTACATCATGGACATGGTCGAGGGCCGCACCATTTGGGACGGCGCGATGCCGGGGTCGAACCCGGCCGAACGCACAGCAACCTATGAAGCGATGATCGATACGCTGGCCGCGTTGCACAATGTTGATGTCGACGCCGCCGGACTGTCCGATTTTGGCAAACCCGGCAATTATTTCGGACGTCAGGTCGACCGCTGGACAAAGCAATATCGCTTGGCGGAAACCGAAGTCATGCCTGAAATGGAGCGGTTGATCGAATGGCTGCCCAAAACGCTGCCCGAACAAACACGCACCAGTGTCGTCCATGGTGACTATCGCATCGACAACATGATTTTCGATGCCAAGGATCCACATGTTGTCGCCGTGCTCGACTGGGAACTGTCGACGCTTGGCGATCCGCTGGCGGATTTCACCTATGTTGCGATGGCATGGGTCACGCATAATGAAGGGCGCTCCGGCGTCATGGATTTGGACCGCGCCGCACTCGGCATCCCCGAATTGGACGCGATGGTCGAACGTTACTGCGCGGCAACGAACCGTGACGGCGTGCCCGATATGAACTGGTATTTTGCCTATAACTTCTTCCGCTTGGCGGGGATTATTCAGGGCATCAAAAAACGCGTCATCGATGGCACCGCAAGTTCGGCCCATGCACAAGCGATGGCCGAACGTGTGTACCCGCTGGCGCAATCCGCATGGAAATTTGCGGAACAAGCCGGGGCGTAAAGTTGGCTTTCATGGGGGAGTGCTATGTCGTTATTTGACATGAGAGGGCAGGTCGCGGTTATCACCGGATCATCGCGCGGTATTGGCAAGGCAATCGCTGAAGAAATGGCCGAGCAAGGCGCGAAGGTCGTCATATCCAGCCGCAAGCTTGACGTCTGCGATGAAGTCGCCGCCGCGCTTAATGCGAAATATGGCGAAGGCACAGCAGTCGCTATCGCCGCCAATATTTCGTCCAAGGAAAGTCTGCAGGCTTTAGTCGATGGCAGTCGCAAAGCATTTGGCAAGATCACAGCTTTGGTCTGCAACGCAGCCTCGAACCCATATTACGGCCCGATGGCAGACATTAGCGATGATGCGTTCAGCAAAATCCTGACCAACAATATCGTCGCCAACAACTGGCTCATTTCGATGGTTGTACCGGAAATGATCGCACGCGGCGAAGGGTCCATTACGATTATATCGTCAATCGGTGGCCTAAAAGGATCGTCCGTGATTGGCGCTTATTGTATTTCCAAAGCAGCGGACATGCAGCTGGCACGCAATCTGGCCGACGAATATGGACCAAAAGGTGTGCGGGTGAACTGCATCGCGCCGGGCTTGATCAAGACCGATTTTGCAAAAGCGCTTTGGGACAACCCCGAAACATTGAAACGCTCGACATCGACCGCATCGCTGAAACGTATTGGTGAGCCCCATGAAATTGCGGGCGCAGCAGTATTTCTGGCTTCCCCGGCTGGCGCGTTTATGACGGGGCAAACAATGGTCATTGACGGCGGCGTGACAAGCAGCGGCGGAGGAGTAGGATAATGGGCGCATTAGCAGGCAAAGTAGCCATCATCACAGGTGCAGGTTCAGGCATTGGCCGCGCATCGGCCATTCGCTTTGCTGCCGAGGGTGCAAAGGTCGTTTTGGGCGATATGGCAGCATCGGTGCATGACACCGCAGCCATGATTGGCGACGCCGCCACCGCTGTCCAGATGGACGCAGGTGATGAGGCGGATGTCGCCGCGATTGTCGCAAAGGCGATCGAACTGCACGGCCATCTGGATGTCGCCTTTGCCAATGCGGGCATATCTGGCGGCATGGAAGGTATCTTTGACAACACGGTCGAAAATTTCACCAGTGTCTTGCGCGTCAACCTCATTGGCCCGTGGCTGATGGTGAAGCATGCGGGCAAGGTCATGGCCGATGCCGGCAATGGCGGTTCGATCATCCTGACCGCAAGTGTCGCGGGCATTCGTTCGGGTGCGGGCGGCCCGCCTTATTCGGCGTCGAAAGCCGGCGTCATCAATCTGGCGCAAGTCAGCGCGCAACAATTGTCGGGCACCAATGTTCGCTGCAACGCCATTTGCCCCGGCCTGACCGAAACCGGCATGACCAAGCCGACATTTGATTATGCCAAGGAAAAGGGCGTGACCGACAAGATCGGTCGCCTCAACCCGCTGCGCCGCGGCGCACAGCCAGAGGAGCTCGCCAATGTCGCGTTGTTCCTTGCGAGTGATCAGGCGAGCTACGTCAATGGTCAAGCCATTGCCGTCGACGGCGGGCTTTCCAGCTCGCACCCCGTAACCCGCCAATTAACAGGACAAACAGCCGTATGAACGCCGAAGAATTAGGTTTCCGTCCAGACCGGCTGGCCCGGATACCGGCATTCATTCAGACCGAATATCTCGACAGCGGGAAATTGCCGTTTGCGGCGCTGCTGGTCGGGCGCGGTGATGATATTGCGCTTCAGTGGAGTTCAGGCGTTGCCGACGACGCGATCTTCCGCATTGCATCGATGACCAAGCCCATCACCTCGGTCGCGTTCATGCAGTTGGTCGAACAGGGTAAGGTTGCGCTGACCGATCCGGTCGCGAAATATATTCCGGAGTTTGCGAAATTGGGCGTATTTGTGGGCGGCGGCGGCAACGTGCCGTTTATGACGCGCCCGCCGACGACGCAGATGCGCATCGTCGATCTGCTGCGCCACACGGCTGGTTTTACCTATAGCTTTCAGGAACAGGGCAATGTCGACGCGGCCTATCGCAAGACCGATGTTGAAAGCTGGACCAAAAATACATCGCAAAGCATGATCGACACGCTCGCGCAAATCCCGCTGGAATTCGACCCCGGCACACAGTGGAATTATTCCGTCGCCACCGACATTGTCGGCATATTGGTCGAACGGATCAGCGGGTTATCACTGCCGGAATATTTCCAGACGCATATCTTTGCGCCGCTGGGCATGGCCGATACATTTTTCCAAGTGCCCGCCGATAAGGCATCGCGCATCCCCGACGGCTTTGGCTTTGACCCCGACACCAAGATGAAGCTGATCGACAAGGCCGGGTCCGAAAGTGCCTGGGCCAAGGGTTGGACGTTCAACTCGGGCGGCGGTGGCCTTGCGTCCAGCATATCCGACTATCATCGTTTTTGCCGGATGCTGCTGAATGGCGGCGCGCTTGATGGGGCGCAAATCTTGAGCCCCAAAACGATAGAATTGATGACCGCCAACCATATTCCCGGCGGCCAAGACCTGACGCAAATGTCGAAGTCTTTGTTTAGCGAAGCCGAAATGGCCGGCATTGGCTTTGGCCTTGGCTTTGCCACGACCATCGACAGCGCCGCGACATTGGCGCCATGTTCCAACGGCGATTTTTATTGGGGCGGCATGTATTCCACCGCCTTTTTCATCGATCCGGTGGAAGACATCATCATGATTTTCATGACGCAATTGCTGCCATCGACCACCTATCCGGTGCGCCGTGAAATCAAGACGATGATCTATTCGGCGCTGACGGCGTAAGCAGCGCCGCTCGTCAAATCCACGTCATGCTGAACTTGGTTCAGCATCCATCGTGCCACGCGGGCCGAAGGGTCTAGAGGCCAAATAGACCCTGAAACAAGTTCAGGGTGACGACGTTGTGGGTGGGCAAAAGAAACTTTCGGAGCAAACCGGCCCCCTAAACCGTCGCAACCTCCACCTGATTGACCGGCACGGGTTTTGCCCGCGCCGCAATCAGGCTTCCGCCCACGATCAAGGCCGTGCCCAAAAGCACAGGCAAAGTGACGGGTTCCGCGAAAAACAGCCAGCCGAAAAACGCAGCCCAGACAAAGGCGGTATATTCGACCGGAATCAAAATCTGCGCTTCGGCGCGTGCATAAGCCCAGCTTAATAGGAGCAGCGAGATAACCGCCAGCGCAGCAGATGCGCCGACCATTGGGGCATCAGACATGCCGAAGGGCTGCAAAAACCATGGCGCGACAAGGCCAAGCGTTAACGCCACAAACAGATTCTGGAAAAAGGCGATCTCGATTGGGCCAGCGACCTGCGCCTGCTGCCGCGCGAGGATGAGGTTATAGGCAAACACCACTGCCGAAAACAAAACCGCAGCAGCGCCCCAGATATGGTCCATCGTATAATGACCGCTCAACCGGCCCGCCATGATGATGGCAACGCCGCCCAAACCCGCCAGCGACGCCCAGATCGCCTCTTTACCAATGGTTTCTTTCAACATTACGGCGGCAAGATATAGCGCAATGACCGGCGCAATAAAGCTAAGGCCAATGGCTTCAGCCAAAGGCAATTTCGTGAGCGACCAGAAAAAGCTGACCGCCATCACCGCGACCACGATGCTGCGCCACAAATGGATTTTCAGCAGATATACGGGCGGCCATTTCTGCCGCGTGCCGACGAACAAAACGCCCATCAACAACGCACCAACGCAGTTACGCCACATCACCGCATTATACGCGCCGATGGAGAGCGCCAGATCCTTCATCGCCGCGTCCATCAGCGAAAATGTGCCGATACCGGCGGCCGCGACCATGAAGGGGATAAAGGGGCGCGGGTGCAATTCAGCCATGGCTAAATGCTATGCGCCGCAAGGTCGGTCAGGGCATCGCCATCGACCCGATACACCGTCCATTCGTCCATCGGACGTGCGCCAAGCGCCTTGTAAAAATCAATCGCGGGCGTGTTCCAATCGAGCACCGACCATTCCAGCCGCGCGCAATCGCGCTCCACCGCCAGCGCCGCAAGCTTACCCAGCAATGCCTTGCCAAGCCCCGAACCACGCGCGTCTGGCCGCACGAACAAATCCTCCAGATAAATCCCCGGACGCCCTTCAAATGTCGAAAAATTGTGGAAGAACAAGGCAAAACCCTGCGGCGTGCCGTCAATCTCGCCGATCAACACCTCAGCAAAGGTGCGCGGTCCAAACAGCTTTTGCGCCATCACCGCTTCATCAAAACGCACTTCATGGGCAAGCTTTTCATATTCCGCGAGGTCGCGGATGAACTGGCCAATGAGTGAAATGTCGGCTGGCGTCGCCGAACGAATGGAGAGGATCAAGCCGCTTTCCCGTGCAACGTATCCATGCTGACGCTGGTGCCGGCGTCAATCTCGGCGGCTTTGGCTTCGACCAGTTTGACGATGTGGCTGACCATGTCGTCATTTTCGACATGGTGATCGGTCACGCCCGACAGATAGACCATGTGCTTGCCATTGCCGCCGCCGGTGATGCCGATGTCTGTTTCGCGCGCTTCGCCGGGGCCGTTGACAACGCAGCCAAGCACCGAGAGCGACATGGGCGTCTTGATATGGCTCAGCGCGTCTTCCAGCTTTTGTACGGTGCGGATGACGTCGAAACCTTGGCGGGCACAGCTGGGGCAGCTAACCACGCGGACACCGCGCGTACGCAGGCCCAATGCTTTGAGGATTTCATAGCCGACACGAACTTCCTCTTCGGGTTCGGCAGACAGGCTGACGCGGATGGTGTCGCCAATTCCGGCCCAGAGCATATTGCCCATGCCGATGGATGATTTGACCGTGCCGCCAATCAATCCGCCCGCTTCGGTAATCCCAAGGTGCAGCGGACAATCAACCGCCTCGGCCAGCCCCATATAGGCCGCAACCGCAAGGAACACGTCGGACGCTTTAACCGCGACCTTATATTCGTGGAAATCATGGTCCTGCAGCAGCTTGATATGGTCAAGCGCGCTTTCGATCAGCGCCTCCGGGCAAGGTTCGCCATATTTTTCGAGGAGGTCCTTTTCCAGAGACCCAGCGTTCACACCAATACGGATGGCGCAGCCATTGGCCTTGGCGGCGTTGACGACCTCTTTCACCCGTTCTGACGAGCCGATATTGCCCGGGTTAATGCGCAAGCACGCCGCGCCAGCGTCCGCCGCCTCAAGCGCGCGTTTATAATGGAAATGAATGTCGGCGACGATGGGCACATTGGCGGCGCGCACAATCTGTTTCAGCGCAGCGGTGCTTTCGACATCAGGACAGGACACGCGAATGATATCGACCCCGGCATCTTCACAGCGGCGGATTTGGGCGATGGTCGCGGCGGCATCGCTGGTCAGCGTGTTGGTCATCGTTTGCACCGCAATCGGGGCATTTCCACCAACAGGGACATTACCCACCATGATCTGGCGGGACTGACGACGCGCGATATCGCGCCAAGGGCGAATGGAAGACATTGGGGGGATATAGGCGGCTTGGAATATTCCCGCAATCATCATCCTATACGTACCAAGTGCGATTGTTGCTTTGATTTACACGCCGTTACAAATTATGGCGCGCACATGAAACGCTTGCTCATCGCTCTTCTCGTCCTTTTCGCGCCACTTGCCCCTGTTCAGGCATATTGGGAATATGGGCATGAAACCGTGGCGCACATTGCGCAGGCCAATATGTCACCCAATGCGCGCGCAAAAATGCAACGTCTGTTGCGGGCAGCGCCGATGCTCGGCACACCCAAATGCGCGATGCGCAATATCGGCGACGTCAGCGTCTGGGCGGATTGCATCAAGGGCGATCGTGCGCGCTGGGGCTATACCAACAGCTGGCATTACCAGAATGTCGATATCTGCAAGCCGTTCGATCTGAAAAGCGCGTGCGCCGACGGAAACTGCGTGTCGGCGCAAATTGACCGCAACTTTGCGTTACTGTCGAACAAGGCGCTGCCCGCGCATCTCCGTTTGCAGGCGCTGGCCTTTCTCGTGCATTTTGTGGGTGACATTCACCAGCCATTGCACGCCGGTGACCGTGCGGACCGCGGCGGCAATGACCTAAAGGTCATATATGGCAATATGCGGGGATATAATTTGCATATGGTGTGGGATGGCTTGCTGGCCGACCGCGCGCTGTCGGCTGCGCCAGCGGTTGTGCGCGTGTTTTCGCCCGCGGAGAAAGCCGCTGTCAAACAAGGCAATGCGCGCCTTTGGAGCGAGGAGAATTGGGCAATATCGAAAGAGATTGCCTATCCCCGCGCGGTCGATGGCGACCCATGTGGCGCAAAGCCAACCGCACCCGTCGTCATTGATGAAGCCGACATCGCTGCGTCACGCGCCGCATTACGCCAACAGGTTGAGCGCGGCGGGATCAGGCTCGCGCGCTTGTTGAACCAAGCGCTGCGTTAAGCGTTAAAGCCCGCGCCATTTCCAGCCGCCCTCGGTGTGGTTGCGGACGATGACGGTGAAAATGCCGGTCACGATCAACATGAGCGCGACCGTCACTATTGTGGGTATCGCTTGATCATTGTCCGCAAGCAGCGCCAAGCCAATCATCGCCAAAACATAAAAGCCGAGCACGGCCCATCCCTGCCACTTGAACGGCAGGCCAGCGCCATAACCGAAACGTTTCGCACGAAACCAAGGTTCTTTGCCGAAGAATAAACCGAGCATCTCACATCTCCTTTGGCGGACGGCGGCGTTTGGCCAAGGCCGCACGCAACAATAGCGTATTTTCTGTATGGGTGCTCGGTAAATCAACAAAAAAGGGCGGCGCAGAATTTCGCCTGCGCAGCCCCGTTTTGGTTTGATAAAAAAGCGTTATTCGCCGGTCGGGAAACCGCGCTTTTTCATGATATATTTCACATCCGGATCACGACCACGGAATGCGCGATAGGCTTCGATCCGGTCGGTTTCATTGCCCGTTGCCAGCAACATGGACCGGAACCGCTCCGCTGTTTCCTTGTCCCAGACATCGCCCTTTTCGGTGAAGGCCGCCCATGTGTCGGCATCCATCGTTTCGGACCAGAGATAGCTGTAGTAACCGGCTGAATAGCCATCATCGGCAAACAGGTGGTTAAACTGCGGCAGGCGATGGCGCATCGCCATTTCCTTGGGCATGCCGATTTCGGCCAGCGTATCGCGTTCAAATGCGCGCGGATCGGTTACGGGTTCGCTGCGGTTATGCAGCTTCATATCCAAAATGGCGCTCGACAGATATTCTACGGTCGAAAAGCCTTGGTTGAAGGTATCACTCGCGCGGATTTTTTCGACCAAGGCTGCCGGGATTGGCTCCCCTGTTTTATAATGCTTGGCATAAGTGTTGAGCACATAAGGCGTCAGCAACCAGTTTTCGTTCACTTGGCTTGGATATTCCACAAAGTCGCGCGGCGTGCCGCCAAGGCCCGGCCATGTGATGTCATAGTTCAGATAATGAATGGCGTGACCGAATTCGTGGAACAATGTCGACGCGTCATCAATGCTGATGAGCGTTGGCACGCCATCGGCGCCGGGCACGAAGTTGTTGTTGTTCGACGCCAGAACGATGTTGTTCTTGCCGCCCAATTTATGCTGGCTGCGATAGGTGGTCATCCACGCGCCCGACCGCTTGCCGGCGCGCGCGAAATTATCGAGGTAGAACAGGCCAATGACCTTGCCATCGCGCTTAACCTCAAATGTCCGCACCTTGGGTTCGAACACAGGGACCGTGCCCGTGTTTTCGGAGAAGCTCATGCCATATAGCTTGCCCGCGGCGTCGAACATGGCAGCGACCATATTATCCAGCTGGAAATAGGGTTTAACGGCTTCCTGATCGAGGTCATATTTCGCCTTGCGGACCTTTTCGGCGTAGAAACGATAATCCCATGGCGCGATTGTGATGTTGTCGGCATTGGCGATGGCCTGCATGTCGGCCACTTCTTCTTTGACGCGGGCGGCAGCAGCAGGCCAGACCTTCATCATCAGGTCCATCGCCTTGTTCGGGTCCTTCGCCATCGTGTCGGCCATGCGGTAATGGGCATGGGTCGGGAAGCCCAGGATTTCGGCACGCTCCTGACGCAGTTTCAATATTTCGGCGATGGTCGCGTTGGTGTCGTTCGCATTCTGGTTATCGCCGCGCATCGTGAACGCACGCCAGACCTTTTCACGCAAATCGCGCCGTGTTGAATTTTCAAGGAAAGGTTGCACGGCAGAACGGGTGTTCACGACGGCCCAACCGGTTTGGCCCTTTGCCTTGGCCGCAGCCTGAATCGCCGCGACATAGCTTTCGGGTAAACCCGCAAGGTCCGCCGTGTCGGTTATGAGGATGAAGGTTTCTTCATCCGCCAGAACCTTTTCGGAAAAAGCCGAGAATTTCTTGGCAAGGTCGGTCTCTATGCGGATGACCTGTGCTTTCTTGCCCGCATCAAGCATCGCTCCATTGCGGACCAGACCGTCATAGGTC
This sequence comes from Sphingorhabdus sp., assembly GCF_044354325.1. Lineage (GTDB taxonomy): Bacteria > Pseudomonadota > Alphaproteobacteria > Sphingomonadales > Sphingomonadaceae > Sphingorhabdus_B. The sequence continues at coordinate 22,214 of NZ_JBILAF010000022.1, forward strand.
CGTTCCAACAGACGCATCTGCTTGGCATCTAGGCCGAGATTCGCGCGCTGATCGTAGAGATATTTGACGCGCTGGAAATAACGGGCATCCAGCGAAAGTTCGGAGAAGAATGCGCTAACCTTTGGTTCCCATTCCGCCTGAATTTTACGGACTTCAGGGTTCGACAGGTTCGATGAATGCACGCCCCAGATCGAAAACAGCCGGCCGATTTTTTCGCCGGACAGTTCGCTGGCGGTGATGGTGTTGTCGAACGTGATGGCTTCGGGCTTTGCGAGCATCGCTTCAAATTCAGCCTTTGATGCCTGCATCGCGGCCTCAAACGCGGCCGGGAATTGCGTAACTTTCACCTTGTCCCATGGCGGCACGCCCTCATATGGCCCGGTCCATTCCTGAAGCAATACGGGGTCGCTGGCCGATTGGCCGGACTTCATTTCTTTCGCTTGTGCAACCGCCGTCATCGCAACTCCTGACAATAAAAGCGCCGCTGCGCTCAACATGATTTTTCCCGTTTTCACCTAAATATGCTCCTCTGCATTTTGCGGCCCGTGTGCGCAGGCTCAATGGACAGGGGGATTAGCGCATCAGGGGCGCCTTGCAAACAACCAGTCGGCCAAAACTGTTACTTCCAAAATGGATATAAATTGTACATGGCGCACACCGCAAACATCGTGCCTTCGCGACGTGAGGCCCCTATTCGCATTTCTGGGAGAATATATATGGCAAAACCCCCGTCCACCTTCGGTTCCAGCATCAATGGCCGCACGGCCATGATCGTCGGCGGCACGGCGCGACGCGTCGCTGAACTCAAGCGATTATTGTCGGTAATGGGCTGCACCGCGCTGGTGATGGACGATACACAGCGGACGGATTTCATTTTGGTCCATTTTACGTCCAAAATGGATATACCCGCAGATTTCCTAGCGCGCATATCGCGGTATCTTCAGACGCATCGGAGCACTGCGTTGGTGTGGACCAATATGGACGGGCTCGAAGACGCTTATGCAGCGCTTCCGCAAGGCCAGTGCCATTTTTTCGTCGACGCTGACTACATTGAGGCGATGCCGATTTTGG
>NZ_JBILAF010000119.1:0-6051 GCF_044354325.1 Sphingorhabdus sp.
TGAGTGCGCTTGTCTCAAGCCGTATGATTAAGTCACGCTTTAAGCCACGAGTGCCAGCGAGATACAATTTCAGTCCACCTTGCATATACAGTTCAAACAGACTGTCGTGGAGCAGCTTCTGGCTTTGCATTAGCTCGTCGTTCATGATGCAATTGCTTTGGCAGCAAGACGAAACGATCTTTCGTCATCGTTTTGCCCATATGTAAAATTGCGTAACTGCTTTTGCTGATCATCTAATGATGTATCAGCTTGGCGAATTCCCTTCTGAATTGAAGAAAGCTCCTTAGAGCGGTTCTCAGAGCCGTCGTCACCATTTTGGGCATCTGCATTGCTTGGCTTAGGTTTCTGCGTGTGAGCTGTCTTCTGTGGAGTTTGCTTAGGTGGTTTGGGCTTTCGTGAACGGCACTGTTTAGCAAGTGCATCATTTCTGCTCACCAAAACTGTAACCAACTGCGATGCAACGCCCATCAGTAGATCAATGTCAGCCTTAATCTCTTTGCTCTCACTCTCAGCTGCCAGCTTGGGCAGTAGCAAGACTGCTCGTTTAATCTGTTCTCGTACGTTCATTTGTACACTCCATTACGAGTGTATTTATCACGCTGTGACACATCGTTGTTACAACGATTCCCATCAAATCAATAACTTAGGGTTTGTGTATTACTGTGTACTATTTTTTCCACAGATAATAAGAGAGTGCAGAAACACTCTCAAATTATTGATTTAATTGAAATATATGGTGAGCCCTGCTGGGTTCGAACCAGCGACCTACTGATTAAAAGTCAGTTGCTCTACCGACTGAGCTAAGGGCCCCCAACCAGACCGCGAATTGGTCCGTGCGAGAGCGCTCCCCCTAATGGCGGGAACTTGTGCGGTCAAGCGCCTTTGGTCGGTTAAATCGCGATTGTAGCTGCCTTATGGTCAGGCCCGTCATTGGCTCACGCCAATCGGGGGCAATCATGGCCGCGGGGGTCAAGACAAATCCCCGCGAACATAGTCCGGGATGGGGAATGGCCAAGGCCGGATTGCTGTCCGCCCACACGCCGCCGGACCATAACAGGATATCCAGGTCGAGCACCCGCGCGCGCCAGCTTTGGCCGCGTCGGACGCGTCCGAAATGGTGCTCAATCTCTTGCAGGCGCGCCAGCAGAGCAGGGGGTTCAAGTTCGGTGGACACAAGCGCTGCGGCATTTGCAAATAGGCGTGAGGAGGGCCCCATGGGGCTGGATTGGATCGTCGCCGAATGCGCGAAAACGTCGATGTCGTCCATCTCCAACGCGGCGACCGCTTGCACGATGATCTTGCTTGGCGCGCCAATGATTGCATGTGGCTGATTAGAGCCAATGCCGATGAGGTAGAGATGTGACAGCTTAGATATCCTCTGCAAGCCGGCTGTATAATTGCGGGCGCCGGTCGCGGAAGAAGCCCATGCTTGCGCGGTGGGCGCGGGCTTGGTCCAGATCGAATGTTGCGACCAATATGCCGGTTTCAGCATCATCCAAATCGCAAACGACATCGCCCCATTCGTTGGCGATGAAGCTGGTGCCGTAGAATTTTTGTGCCAGACCGCCATGGTCGTTTTCCGCGCCGATACGGTTTGCCGCGATGACGGGCATGCAGTTTGATACAGCATGGCCCACCATGGCCCGGCGCCACATGTGCCGTGTATCCAACGTCGCATCCTGTGGCTCTGCGCCAATGGCGGTGGGATAGAAAAGCAGCTCAGCGCCCATCAATGCCATGGCCCGTGCGCATTCGGGGTACCATTGGTCCCAACAGATGCCGACGCCGATTTGCGTGCCAAAGACTTCCCAAACTTTGAACCCGGTGTTTCCAGGGCGGAAATAATATTTCTCCTGATAGCCGGGGCCGTCGGGAATATGGCTTTTGCGATAGATGCCGATAATCTCGCCATCGGGACCGATCATCGCGACGCTGTTATAGAAATGCGCGCCATCACGTTCGAAAAAGCTTGTGGGGATGGCAACGCCAAGTTGCTTGGCAAGTTTGGCCATCGCGATGACTGACGGATGTTCGCGCGTTGGCCGCGCGAGCGCGAAATGTTCTTCCTCCTGCGTTTTGCAGAAATAGGGGCCTGAAAACAGTTCAGGCGGCAGGATGATTTGCGCGCCTTGCTCCGCGGCCTGTGACACGAGGTCACATACAGCATCGATATTTTCGGCTTCGCTTGCCGACAGGGGCAGTTGCAACGCGGCAACGGTGATATTTCGGGTCATACCGCGTCTATAGCCGGACGCCGAAACGCGCTGCAATCACCATTGTTACCAGATACAATAATATTGTCGTTGCTATGCCAGCAACCAGCGTGCCCCACCGGCGATGCCCCAACCGCAAAATCCACGGCGTTAAGAGGGGCATCGGCTGGCTGGGCAACACTCATGCAACAATCAAGGCCGTTTTTTGAACAGCAATGTCATGCGGTCGGATTCACCGATGGCTTCGTACTTTGCGCGGTCGACGTCTTTCAAACGCAACGCTGGTGGAAGGGTCCAAACGCCATCGGGCCAATTGGCACTGTCCTTTGGATTGGCGTTGATTTCGCTTTTGGCGACCAGCTCAAATCCGTTCACTTCCATGAACTTGATGATGTCGGCCTCACGCATGTAACCTTTGGTGCCATTGGTGTAGCTGAACGGCGCATCTGTCTTGGCGCGATGTTGTTCGATGCCCAGCAAGCCATCGTCCTTCAACAGGTCGCGCATTGCCTTGATTTCGGCATCTGCGATGTTCCAGTTCATCATATTGTGCAGCATGCGCATCACAATTATGCGGTCAAACGACCCCTTTGCGCCGTCTGGAACTTCGCTGAGCGAAAAGGCGTTGAAATCTGTCGCCGGACGTCCGGACACTGCTGCGACATCAGCAGGGAACTTTGCAATGCCCGCGGCAATGCCGGTTTTCTGTTGATCGCTAAAATGGCTTTTTGTGCCGAAATACAGGCCGGTATATTTGCCTTTTTCGTTCACATAACGGCCAAGGATACGCGAAACCCATTCGCCGCCCGGGGCATATTCGCCAATGACGTGATCAGGGTGCAAACGAAAGAATTCGAACGTTTCGGCAGGATGGCGATATTGATCGCGCTTGGCATCGGCACCGCGCGACGGGTCGGCGAGAATTTTTGCAAGGCGCGCGGTGTGCTCCTTATGCATTTTGTCATGCTCGGCTTTGCTCATGCTGTGATGGTCAGCAAAGGCGGGTGCTGCGAGCGCAGTGGCGGCGAGGGCAATTAGAAAAGTCTTTTTCATTGGGGGCGTCCTCTTGGTTGGTTGTTCTTGGAATATGCAATGTTTCGCGTCGATATCCAATATAGTCAAACGGGCACGTGTTGGCTTGAACAATGAAAGCTTCCGCCGCCGGTCAATACCGCATCCGCCATGACACCGATAACGTCGCGTTCGGGGTAGATATTTGCCAACACCTCAATCGCGGCGTCATCGTTAGCGCCGCCATAGATCGGTACGACGACAGCGCGGTTGCCGATGTAGAAATTCATATAACTTGCCGGCACGATTTCCCCGTCTTGTTCAAAACGGCCAACCGACGGCATCAGCGTCACTTTGCATCCGAACGCTTCGGCGCGGGCGCGGGCATCTTCAAAGACGGCGCTGTTTGGATCGTCGGGTCCGGCGCTGCTTGGAACGAGGATATGGTTCGGGCCAACAAAGCGCGCCAGATTATCAATATGGCCGTCGGTATGGTCGTTGGCGAGGCCGTCGCCAAGCCAAAGCAACCGTTCGATCCCCAAATCAGTGCGCAGCCGGTCTTCAATCGCGGCTTTATCAAGCGCCGGGTTGCGGTTCGGGTTTAACAGGCAATCGACGGTCGTGGCGGCCAGACCTTCACCGTCGACGTCAATCGATCCGCCCTCAAATATCCAATCCGCCTGTGCAATTTCAAAACCGAAATCTGCGGCCAATTCATGGCCAATGGTTGTATCGCCGGGATAGTCAAACCGGTTTCCCCAACCATTGAAGCCAAAATTACGGGCAATCCGCCGATCTCCATCCTTCACGATGATGCAGCCTGTGTCACGCAACCAGACATCGCCGATGTGGCGCAGCTCGACATGGACGCCAGCGTCAACTAGTCCCCGGGCTACGGCCATCGCCTCTGCATTGCCGGCAATCACATGTACGCGTTCGCCCTGACCCGATGCGTGCACCGCATTGGCAAAGGCGGCCATCTGCTGCTGTGCGCGTTGGAGCGGCGCACCCCAATATTCCGCAGAACTGGGAAAGCCAATCCAGACGGCTTCATGGGGCGCCCATTCGGCGGGCATACGGAACGTCATTGGCTTATTTCCCGTTGCGGCTCTTGTCGCGGACAGCGCGGAATTCGTCGCCGTCGTTCCAGTTTGGCCATGCGTCGGTCATCGCCAACATCCGCCCGATGCGATAATATAGTTTCAAATCGGACATGACGCCCGACCAATCCCATTTTTCGTCAAATTCGTCGCCGGGCGCGTGGTACCGGTTCTTTTCATAATCTTCCGCTGCGGCCTTTGCAGCGGCCTTTCCGCCGGTGACAAGATCGTCGCCGCCTTCGAAATACACCATAGGCACGCCAAGCTTGGCAAAGCTGAAATGGTCAGAGCGATAGTAAAAGCCCTTTTCCGGTGTCGGTTCCGTTTCAGGTGTCCGGCCTTCGGACTTTGCGGCAGCCTCAAGATAGAGATCAAGTTGCGATTTGCCTTTGCCGATGACGGTCAAATTCTTCGCGGGGCCAGACATTGAGAATGCATCCATGTTCACGCCGCCCACGGTTTGCGACAGCGGGAAGACGGGGTTCTCGGCGTAGAATTTCGAACCAAGCAGGCCGCTTTCTTCAGCCGTCACCGCAAGGAACACAACCGAACGCTCGGGCGCGCCGGCTTTTGCAAAGCCTTCTGCCAATGCGACCAAAGCCGCCGTGCCTGTAGCATTGTCGACTGCACCGTTACAGATGTCGTCGCCATCGGCCGCGGCCGTGCACCGACCGAGATGGTCCCAATGCGCCGTGTAGAGCACATATTCGTCGGGGCGCTTTGTGCCTTTCATGACGCCAATGACGTTCTTGCTCGCCTTGCGCGCGATGTCATTTTCGAAATTAATCGATGCGGAGAGGTTCAGCGGAACCGCCTTAAAGCCTTTTTTCTTGGCCGCGGCCATTTGCTTGTCGAGATTCTGACCGGCGGCGGCAAAGATTTGCTTCGCTACGGATTTCTGGATCCAGCCATTGGCTTGGGTCTGGCTCTTTCCGCCATCCTTTGACTGCGCCAGGAATTGCGTGCCAGTCCAACTGGAGTTGACGACATTCCAGCCATATGCCGCGGGGGCAGTGTCGTGGATGATTAAAACGACAGCAGCGCCCTGACGCGCGGCTTCTTCATATTTATATGTCCAGCGTCCGTAATAGGTCATGGCCTTGCCACCGAACGGACCATCAAGACCTTGATTTTCGAAATCGGGGTCGTTGATCATGACAACGACGGTTTTGCCCTTAACATCGACGCCAGCATAATCGTTCCAGCCTTTTTCAGGGGCAACAATTCCGTGGCCGACAAAGACCATTTCGCTTTGCTTAATATCGGTTTTGGGTGTCTCGCGGTAACTGCCGATGACATATTCATTGCCATAGGCAAATGACATGGCCTTGCCGCTGCGGTCGGCAATTGTGAGCGCTGACACATTTTTCGCGGTGATTTCGATCAGCGGCACATCCTGCGTCCAACTGCCGTTATTGCCGGGCTCAAGTCCTGCCGCTTTATATTTGGCTATCAGATAAGCGACGGTTTTCTCTTCGCCGACGGAGCCCGGTGCGCGGCCTTCATAGCTGTCGAGTGACAATTCGCGTGTCACGTCCTTCATTGTCGCTTCGGAAAGCGCGGGGACTGTGACCTGTGGCAGGGCGTCTACCGCGACGTCGAGCGACGCATCCTTTTGACAGGCGGTCGTGAGAGCCAGAACAGATACAAGGGCCAGAGACAGCAGGCGCATGAAATTCTCCTAAGGGGGAAATATTATTGCGCGCCTTCTGCCAGACCCGCCGGTC
>NZ_JBILAF010000120.1:0-6024 GCF_044354325.1 Sphingorhabdus sp.
CTGCGGTATAATCATAAGCGACATAACGTTCAAAAAACCGTTCGAGAAATGCTGTGAGCAATCGGCCCGATTCCTCTGCAAAAAAACGATTTTTTTCAACGCGGACATAGGCCCTGTCTTTCAGAACCTGAATGGTCGACGCATAGGTCGATGGACGACCAATACCCAGCTCCTCCAGCCCTTTAACAAGTGTCGCTTCGGAAAAACGGGGTGGTGGCTGTGTAAAATGCTGTGTTTTCTCAACAGCATGCTTCGCGGGCGCATCGCCGACGGACATCGCCGGCAAAATTGCGCCATCTTCGCTCTCGCTATCGTCGAGGCCTTCCTCATACACCGCCAAGAAACCGGGGAATTTCATCACCTGCCCCGTGGCGCGCAAGCCTGTCTGTCCGGTGCCGTCGACCAGATCAACCGTGGTGCGCTCCATCCGTGCAGACGCCATCTGGCTGGCCATCGCGCGTTTGTAGATCAGGTCATACAAACGGCCATGATCGCCGGAACCAGCCTTATCCTTGGAGAAATCGGTTGGCCGAATGGCTTCATGGGCCTCTTGCGCGTTTTTGGCTTTGCTTTGGTAGACCCGCGGCTTGTCGGGCAGATAGCCGCTGTCAAAGCGGTCAGAGATCGTTTTGCGCGCGGCAGAAATGGCGCTGTGGTCCATTTGGACGCCGTCCGTACGCATATAGGTGATCGCACCATCTTCATACAGCCCTTGCGCAATCCGCATGGTGTGACTGGCCGAAAAACCAAGCTTGCGCGCGGCTTCCTGCTGCAACGTCGATGTCGTAAATGGTGGCTGTGGGTTGCGCGTGACCGGCTTTGTTTCCACAGAATCGACGGTGAACTTACCCGCCTCAACCGCGGCGCGCGCTTGCTCTGCCTCGGCCTCGGTTTTCAAATCCATCTTATCGAGTTTTTTGCCGAGATATTGGGTCAGGCGGGCATCGAACTTCTGCCCCTTATGCTCCATCGCCGCCTTAACCGACCAATATTCTTGCGCACGGAACGCTTCGATCTCGCGCTCACGTTCAACGATTAAGCGCAGCGCAACCGACTGAACACGGCCAGCGGATTTTGCGCCCGGCAGTTTGCGCCACAATACGGGCGACAGGGTAAAGCCCACAAGATAATCCAGTGCGCGGCGCGCGCGATAGGCATCGATTAGGTCGATGTCCAAAGCCCGCGGATGCTTCATGGCGTCGGTGACAGCTTGCTTCGTAATTGCGTTGAACGTCACGCGACCGACATTTGCGGGCAGCGCCTTTTTCTTGGCGAGCACTTCCTGCACATGCCAGCTAATCGCTTCGCCTTCCCGGTCAGGGTCGGTTGCGAGAATTAAGCCGTCGGCCTTTTTGGCTTCGTCGGTTATCGCCTTTAGCTGCTTTGCCTTGTCGGCATAATTATCCCACAGCATTTCAAAGCCATTTTCAGGATCAACAGACCCATCCTTGGGCGGCAAATCGCGGATATGTCCGTAGGATGCCAATACCTTGAAGCCGGGGCCCAAATATTTCTCGATTGTCTTGGCTTTTGCAGGTGATTCAACGATGACTAATTGCATGATAATATGAGCTTTTCTAAAATCTCTCGCGTACGCGTATAGGCTGATGGGGTTGGAGGGGTGTCGTCAAGACGAAAATTTCATGCGGCGATACGCACTTTTCCGCCTGCCCCGCGCTCCAGTTTGCCGGCCAGTTCCATTTCGAGCAGAACCATCTGCACATTGGCTTGACTGCTGCCCGATTGGCGCACCAATTCATCCACCGAAACATAGGTCATGCCCATCAGGTCGATGACGGCTTGCCGCTCGTCATCGGTGTCGTCGCCGATAGTCGCCGGCTCAGACGCAACATATCGCGCCGGCACCGCGCGCATCCGGTGATCCAATGGCCGGACAAGTTCGGCAATTTCTTCGGCATTCTGCACAAGCGTGGCGCCTTCGCGGATAAGCTGGTTGCAGCCGCGTGATCTTGGATCAAGCGGCGACCCCGGAATGGCCATCACCTCACGCCCGAATTCGGCGGCAAGCCGCGCGGTAATCAGCGATCCGGATTTGGGTGCAGCCTCAACCACGACCGTGCCCGCCGATATCCCTGCAATAATCCGGTTGCGATATGGAAAATGCCGCGCGCGGGGTTCGGTCCCGGGCGGTTGTTCGGCGATGAGCAAGCCACGTTCGGCAATCGCGTCCTGAAGTGCCTTGTTCTCCGGCGGATATACGACATCGATACCACCTGCGATCACCGCAATCGTTCCGCTTTCAATCGAACCTGCATGCGCGGCGGTATCAATACCGCGCGCCAGTCCCGAAACCACCGGGAATTCCATTTGGCCAAGATCATAGGCCAGTTGCCGTGCGAACTGACACGCACCAGCCGACGCATTGCGCGCGCCAACGATGGAAATGGCGATGCGGTTGAGCAGACCCAAATCACCCTTCACACTCAAGACGGGCGGCGCATTGTCCAAGTGTGACAGCAAGGAAGGATATTCGGGATCGCCAATAAAAATGTGACGCCCGCCAAATTTCTCAACGAATTGCAGTTCGCGGGCGACGCTTGCTTCGTCGGCAAGCAGCGACGGATCGCCACCGCCGCGACGAACAAGGTCGGGCAAAGCCTCCAGCGCAGCCTTTGCGTTGCCAAAGCGACCTATGAGTTGGCGATAACTGACAGGACCAATATTGGGTGATCGAATGAGCCGAAGCTGATCAAATTGTTCCTGGCTGCCCCCCATTGCCGCGGTCAGCTTTTGCTTTTGCCGATACGTGGTTCGGTGCCGTCCATCAGGTTTTCAATATTCGTCCGATGTTTCCAAAAGACGATCAACGTGCATGCGACCAAAAGGGCCACCAAATCATATCGGCCGAAATAAGCCGCGGCTATCGGCGCGCATAAAGCGGCCAGCAGGCCAGCAAGTGAAGAGATCCTGAAAATCAGGAGCGCGCCGATCCACGCGATGGCATAGACAACGCCGCCTTGCCAAAACAGGCCAAACATGATGCCGGCATAGGTCGCAACACCCTTACCGCCTTTGAAACCCAGCCACATAGGGTACAAATGCCCGAAGAACGCGCCTGCTGCGGCAAATGCGGCACCACCCGGCAAATAATGCGTTGCGATAAAGACTGCGGCGAAACCTTTTAGCAGGTCGAGCAACAACGTCAGTGCGGCAAGCCCCTTGCGTCCGGTCCGTAACACGTTCGTTGCGCCGATATTGCCTGAGCCGATGTTCCGGATATCGCCGCCGCCCGAAGCCTTAGTCAGCAACAACCCAAACGGAATCGAACCGAGCAGATATCCAAGCAGAAGACCCGCAATCATGTTGAACCCAATATCATCCATTGGTCGAATCCTCTAAATATCTGTATGACGTAACTGTTTTGTTCCGCCTGCTCAAGGCCACCGACTTGTCAGCCAGCGTGGCGCATTAGCCTCGTGGCGCGTGACAAGCTTGGGCCTGACACCAACACAGAAGGTTTAACTGTCCCGCTCTATCGCGCTTTGGTTTGTCGCAAATCAAATCACTCTAAGCGAAAATATCGCATAGAAGCGTTCATTATGCCGCTTGTTGCAAGTCGTTCGCGCTGGATTTTTCTATTTCCGGGGACTAATGGGCGACGACGTGCCGCAGCAGCGGCTTAAACCCGGGGTTAGTATCCGTGAATTACGATGCTGTTTTCGAAAAAGCGATTGACCGCCTTCATGCCGAGGGCCGCTACCGCGTGTTTATCGATATTTTGCGGAACAAGGGGAATTATCCCAACGCGCGCTGCTTCGCCGGACATAACGGCCCCAAGGACATCACCGTGTGGTGTTCAAACGACTATCTCTGCATGGGGCAGCACCCCAAAGTCATCACCGCCATGGAAGATGCACTGCATGACGTAGGCGCTGGCTCTGGCGGGACGCGCAACATTGGCGGCAACACGCATTATCATGTCGAACTGGAACATGAACTTGCCGATTTGCATGGCAAGGATGGCGCATTGCTGTTCACGTCGGGCTATGTTTCCAACGATGCGACACTGTCGACATTGGCCAAGGTTTTGCCCGGATGCATCATCTATTCCGATGAATTGAACCACGCTTCCATGATTGCCGGCATTCGCAACGCCGGCTGTGAAAAGCGCGTTTGGCGGCACAATGATCTGGCGCATTTGGAAGAGCTGCTCGCGGCTGATGATCCAGAGGCACCGAAGCTGATCGCCTTTGAAAGCGTGTATTCGATGGACGGCGACGTTGCGCCCATCGCCGCCGTTTGCGATTTGGCCGACAAGTATAACGCGCTTACCTATTGCGACGAAGTGCATGCCGTTGGCATGTACGGCGCACGTGGTGGCGGCATTAGCGAACGGGACGAAGTCGCGGACCGCGTAACGATCATTGAAGGTACGCTCGGCAAGGCATTTGGTGTGATGGGCGGTTACATTGCCGCTGATCAAAAGATCATTGACGTCATTCGTTCCTACGCGCCGGGCTTTATTTTTACGACATCGCTCTCGCCGGTCCTTGTGGCTGGCGTATTGGCATCGGTTCGTCACCTCAAGACATCCAGCGAGGAGCGCATTGCGCAGCACGCAAATGCCGCAATGCTAAAGACGTTATTTGCGGATGCGGGATTGCCCGTCATGGTCAGCAATACGCATATCGTGCCATTGATGGTCGGCGATCCGGTGAAGGCCAAGAAGATCAGCGACATATTGCTCGCGGAATATGGCGTATATGTTCAACCGATCAACTACCCCACCGTACCGCGCGGCACAGAGCGGTTACGCTTTACGCCGGGTCCTCAGCATACCGAGGCGATGATGCGCGATTTGACGAGTGCGTTGATTGAGATTTGGGGTCGGGTGGATATCCGCGCTGCTCAGGCTGCTTGAGCCAAAAGCTGCACAAAGGTTTCCTGGTCCACATTCCCGCCGGATAATGTAACCGCGGTTACCGGCTTTAATTCTATCTTTCCGGCAAGAACGGCCGCGAGCGCGACTGCGCCGCCCGGTTCCACCACGAGGTGGAGTTTCTCAAACACCAATCGCATCGCTGCAGCCACTTCAGCGGTGGTAACCGACACACCTTGCGATACGCGGTTGCGAAGGACGTCGAAGTTTACGGGGTAGGTCTGCGGGGTTTGCAAAGCATCGCAATAGGTTGGGTGCAAAAGGTCTTTAACAGGCAAAATCTCGCCTGCTTCAAGCGAACGGATGATATCGTCCCAGCCTTCAGGCTCGACGATGGCGATGTCCGCGTCGGGACAGGCAAGCGCAAGGCCCGCGGCAAGACCGCCGCCACCGCAGCAGGAAACAATCAAATCTGGCCCTGTGATGCCAAGGCTTTGCAGCTGTTCGGCAATCTCAATACCGGCGGTGCCCTGCCCTTCGATAACCCACGGATCGCCAAAGGCATGCACGAGCGTCGCGTTGCTTTGTGCAATCAACCCAGCGGCCACTGCTTCACGCGATTCCGTTGCGCGGTCATATAGCACCACCTGCGCGCCAAGCGCCTTTGTCGCCTCAAGCTTCATGCGCGGCGCATTGCAAGGCATGACGATGGTTGCAGATATGCCAAGCTTCTTCGCCGCCCAAGCGACGCCCTGCGCATGGTTGCCGCTGGATACGCCAACGACGCCGCGCGCACGCTCGTCTTCGTTCAAATCGGAGAGGCGGTGCCACGCGCCGCGAATCTTGAACGCGCCGATGGGCTGCAGCATTTCGGCCTTGCACCAAATCGTGACGCCATCCACCTCAAGCGGCAGCAAGGGCGTTTTTGGCAGAATAGCGGCTATCTTGGCCATCGCCCGCTGCACCCCTTCGTGCGTTGGCGTCGTGATGGCTGCAGCCAATTCTTGTTCTGTCATAAAAGGCCCTTATATGCGTGCGCTGAACGAATCTCTGATAAGTGGAAATAGCATATGAGCAAGGTATTGGTAATTGGCGCAGGCGGCGTTGGATCGGTTGCGGTCCACAAAATGGCCATGAACCAGGATATTTTTAGCCATATCAGCCTTGCGAGCCGCACAAAGTCG
>NZ_JBILAF010000121.1:0-5980 GCF_044354325.1 Sphingorhabdus sp.
GCCAATGATATGGTTGATGTGGATGGCGATATCGATCGCTGGACTGCCGATGGGCAGGAACAACTGAAGCAACGGTGTTGCAAACAAGGTCATCAGCAAAATCAGCACGCCCGACATCAGCAGGTTGATGCCGATCCCTGACCAGACGATGCGACCGACGCGGTCCCATTTGTTCGCGCCGATATTTTGCGCAACCATGGCGCTGACCGCGCCACCCACAGCCACGGCGGGCATTTGTACATAGCTCCACAGCTGGTTCATCACGCCGAATGCAGCCGTGGTGTCCACGCCTTCGCGATTCACCAGCCCGATCATAACGACGGCAGAGCCCGACATGATAATCATCGACAAGCCCATGGGCAGACCCATACGCGCTATCGGCTTCAGAAAGCGGGCGTCAGGGCGCAGCCATTGAAGCTCGGCCCCGCGCAGGCGAATGGTCAGGTCAAGCGCATAGACCTTGCGCATCAGCAGGCCGAGGCTGATGATTCCGGCAACGATTGTCGCCAAAGCAGATCCGGCGATGCCCATTGCGGGGATTGGACCAAAGCCAAGAATGAAGACCGGGTTGAGGATGATGTCGAGCACGACATTCAATACCGTATTCCAAAATGGCGTGACGGAATCACCGACGCCGCGCAGCGATGATGATATCAGCACCATGACAAATGACGTGGGCATCGTTAGGAAAATCACGCGCAGATAGGCAAGCGCGAGCGGATAGACCGTCTCAGGCGTCGACATGAGCCGCAGCATGTGCGGCGCAAAAATCCAGCCTGCCGCTGCGAACAATAAGCCCGCGGCGAAAAAGACGGTGATTGCGGTTCCCATGATCCGGCGCACAGATTCAATATCGCGGCGGCCCATATTCTGGCCGATCAATATGGTTGTCGCCATGGTGAAACCGAACAAGGTGGAGAACATCAAGAACATGATGAGCCCAGCGTTCGCCGCCGCCGCCAGCGCCTCTTCGCCCAGAAACTTTCCGATCCAAACCGAATTGACCGAATTGTTAATCGACTGGAGAATATTCACGCCAAGCGACGGCAGCGCGAACAGGAACAATGTTTTTGCAACCGGACCAACCGTCAGGTCACGTTGATGCGCGGGTGCGCCGCTCACCCCAATCGAGCCAATGCCGCCGTCAGCCGTTCGGCCTCGGCAGCCTTTTCCGCATGATCGGTGCGTGCCTTTTCCACGGCTTCAGGCTTTGCCTTTTCAACAAAGGATGCGTTGGACAGACGCCCTGCAAGCGAATCACGTTCCTTGGCAGCGGCTTCGATCGCTTTGGTGATGCGGCTGCGTTCGGCATCGAGATCGATGATGCCGTCGAGGGCATAGACGACCGTATCGCCACCAACCACGATCTGCGCGACATTGTTGGTCTCTACAGGCGTAAAAGCAAAGCTGTCGATACGGCCCAGACGCGAAAGCGCTGCGGCTTGGCGTTCGATGATTGCGATCGTCGATGGCTGTGGGTCGGCGATATTCGCCGTCAGCCGCGTGCCGGGCGGAATGTTCAGCTCGGCCTTGAACGAACGCGTCTTGCTGATTGTGTCAATCACCCAGTCGATTTCACGAACGGCGTCTGCGTCAACCGTTGCGTTCGGCTCGGGCCATTTTGCATGGATGATGTCATAGGGGCGATCACCCAAGGCGTGCCACAATTCTTCGGTGATGAACGGCATGAATGGATGCAGCATGACCAAAATTTGGTCGAGCACCCAGCCAGCGACGATCATGGATTCGGCATCCATCTCGCCCTTTTCACCATCGACAAAAGCCGGCTTGATGAGTTCGAGATACCAATCGCAGAACTGGTCAAAGACCATGTGATAAATCACATCGGCCATGCCGTCGAAACGGAATTCGGCGAAGGCCTTGTTCAGCTTTTCAACGGTGCCAACGACCTCGCCGATAATCCAGCGGTTCACCGCGAGCTCGGCTTTGGGGGCGTGGATGCTGTGCGATCCGCTGATGCCGTTGGACTGGGCAAAGCGTGCCGCGTTCCAAAGCTTGGTCGCAAAGTTGCGATAACCGGCAACGCGGCTTTCATCCATTTTGATGTCGCGGCCCTGGCTTTCCATGGCGGCCATGAAGAAGCGCAAAGCATCGGCACCATATTGGTCAATCAGGCCAAGCGGATCGACGGTATTGCCCTTGGACTTCGACATTTTGCTGCCGTCTGCGGCGCGGACGAGGCCGTGTAGATACAGCGTCTTCCAAGGCACTTCTTTCATGAAGTGAATGCCCTGCATCGCCATGCGCGCGTCCCAGAAGAACAATATGTCAAAACCGGAAACGAGCACGTCATTGGGATAATGGCGGTCGAGCTCTGTGGTCTGATCGGGCCAACCCAATGTGCCAAATGGCCAGAGCGCCGATGAGAACCATGTGTCGAGCACGTCCGGATCGCGCGTCAATTCAACGTCTGTTCCGGCAAGCGCTTGCGCCGCTTCTTCGGTCTCTGCGACATAGCATTTGCCATCCGCATCAAACCAAGCGGGGATCTGGTGGCCCCACCATAATTGGCGCGACACGCACCATGGCTGAATATTTTCCATCCAGTTGAAATATGTTTTTTCCCAAGATTTGGGGACAATATCGATTGCGCCCGAACGCACCGCTTCGATTGCGGGCTTGGCCAATGTTTCTGCGTCGACATACCATTGGTCGGTCAGCCACGGCTCAATCACTTGGCCCGAACGGTCGCCAAAGGGTGTTTGGATGACGCGGTCTTCAACCTTTTCGAGGAAGCCCAAAGCGTCCATCGCTTCGACCACCATCTTGCGCGCATTGGTTGGTTCGCCTTCGATGCCGAAGCGATATTGGCCGAGATATTCTGGCGGAATGAGACCATCCGACGTTTGCACAACGCGGCCTTCGCCATCGAGCATGTTGAACATCTCGCTGGCTTTGAATCCGGCGCGCTTGCCAACTTCAAAGTCATTGAAATCATGCCCCGGCGTTACCTTGACTGCGCCTGAGCCCAATTCTGGATCGGCATGTTCGTCGGCGACAATCGGGATCAAGCGGCCGGTGATCGGCAGGCGGACATTTTTGCCGACCAGATGCGCATAACGTTCATCCGAAGGATTTACCGCCACCGCCATATCGGCGAGCATCGTTTCGGGCCGTGTGGTTGCGACGGAGATAAATCCGCTGCCATCTTCGAGCGGATATTTGAAGTGCCAGAACTTGCCATTGATTTCGCGGGTTTCCACCTCAAGGTCGGAGATCGCGGTTTTAAGGCCGGGGTCCCAATTGACGAGGCGCTTGTCGCGGTACAGTAGGCCTTGATTATACAATTCAACGAACACTTTGATGACGGCTTTTGAAAAGCCCTCATCCATTGTGAAGCGTTCATTTTCCCAATCCATTGAGCAACCAAGCCGGCGCAGCTGGCCGGTAATTTCGCCGCCGCTTTCCTCTTTCCATTCCCACACCTTGGCAATGAATTCGTCGCGCGTGAAATCGGTGCGCTTTTGCTGGCGCGCGTTTAATTGCCGTTCGACCACCATTTGCGTGGCGATGCCCGCATGGTCGGTTCCGACCACCCACAATGCATCCTTGCCCTGCAAACGCGCATGGCGGATGAGGATATCCTGCAACGTATTGTCGAGCGCGTGGCCAATATGCAGCGAACCCGTCACATTTGGGGGTGGGTTCACGATTGTATAGGGCTCTGCATCTGGCCGTTCGGGACGGAACGCGCCAGTAGATTCCCAATGGGCGTACCATTTTGCTTCAATTGCGGCGGGGTCGAAAGTCTTGTCGATAGTCATAGGTTCGTGCCTTAACGAGCCTTACCGGAAAGGGAAACCCTCACCACACGACATGTGCTTGAACAGCCCATAAAAAGCGCAGCAGCAGTAACGCCGCACCCGCCGCTGATTGCTGTTGCGCCCGTTACTTCGCGCCCTTCAAATGCTTGGCCAGCCATGCGAACACAGTCTGGTGCCACTGGATCGAATTTTTTGGTTTCAGCACCCAATGGTTTTCATCGGGGAATATCAACAGCTTCGATTCCACACCCTGCTGCTGCAATGCGGTGAAGGCGGCCAGGCTTTGCGAATAGGGAATGCGATAATCCTTCTCGCCATGAATGACCAAAGTCGGTGTTTTCCATTTGGCGACATGGTTCACAGGGTTCCATTTTTCGCCATCGGTCCGCGTTGTCCATGGCCCGCCATTATCCCATTGGTCGAACCATAATTCTTCGGTTTCATAGGCCATCGCGCGGAGGTCGAAAATGCCCGCATGGTTGACGAGGCATTTGAAACGGTCGGGCCAGTTGCCCGAAATCCAGTTCATCATGTAACCGCCGTAAGATCCGCCAAGTGCGCAGGCGTTTGCAGTATCAAGCTGCGTGTCGATTTTGCCAACGGCGTCCATGCCCTTTTGCAAATCTTCAAGCGGCCATCCGCCCCAGTTTTTGTTGATGCTGTCAGTGAATTTCTGACCATAGCCCGTCGACCCGTGAAAATCGATGGTTACAACGGCATAGCCTTGCGACGCCATGACCGCCGGGTTCCAACGGTAGGACCAGCTGTTGTTAAACGAACCCTGCGGTCCGCCATGAACCAACAACAATACCGGCAGCTTACCCGTCGCATTTTGCGGCTTTACGATTTGGCCAAATACCTGTTCGCCATTGGCGCCGGCAAAATTGAATTTCTGGTAATTGACGGGATCGAGCGTTGCCAAAGCGTCCGCATTTACGTTTGTGAGCCGCGTGGTTTTGCCCTTGGCATCCATATGCACAAGGTCCGATGGCCCCGTGATGCTGTTAATGGCGTAGACGACACCGCCATTTTTCAGCGGAACGGCTTCGGCGATGCTGCCGCGGTCGGTCAATCGCGTGACTTTGCCTTTCAGGTCGACGCGATACAGCGGCGTTTCCAGCACATCTTGCGCCGTCACCAGCAAGCTTCGGCTGTCCAACGCCCATGCAAGCGACGTCACGGAACGGTCCCACTTTTCTGTCAGCGCGGTTACCTTGCCGCTCTTCACATCCATAAGATTTACGACCAGCCTATCGGCTTCGTAGGTCGCGCGCGGCATCGACGTCCATGCCATCCATTTGCCATCGGGCGACATGGCGGGTGTCGTATCCATTCCGGCATTGTCAGCCGTCAGGTTGACCGGCGCCTTCGACTGGAGCGACGCGCCGTAAATGTCGAGATTGGTCGATTTGGCTTCATTTTTGTCGGCCAACCGCAGTGTGTAGACAAGGCCGCTGCTGTCGGCGTTCCAGCTGATCTCTTCGCCGCCGCCAAAGGGCTTGGATGGGGCGTCACCGACAAGGGTGCCGTCCATTGCGGCGCCTGATGTGCCAAGCTTGCCATCTGCGCCGAGCATGACGGTGAACACGCGGCTGTAATTGCCCGGCGTTTCCCATTGGTCCCAATGGCGCACCATAAGCTGGTCATATTCACGACCGGTGCCGGGGCCGGGTTTTGATGTGTCGCCGTCTGTTTCGCAGCCAAATTCCATGCAATCGCGGGCAATATCGCCCCAGACAGCAAATTTCTGTCCATCAGGGGAGATTTTGAACCCGCTGACATCGGCCTTGAAATTGCTCACCTGCGTGGTTGTCGCTGTCGCAATGTCGTAGCGCCAAATCTGGTCCGATCCGCTTTCGTTGCTGATGTAAAAAATGCTTTTGCCGTCGGGGGCAAAGGCGGGGTCATGCTCATTCTTGTCAGGTTTTGATGCGAACATCATTGGCTGCGGTTTGGCACCGATTTTGAGCATATAGAGGTCGGTCTTGCCCTTGTTCGCGGCCAAATCGGTCTCGCGCAATTGATAGGCGATCATTGTCCCGTCGGGCGATGCCGTTGCACCCGAAAGGCGCTTCATTGTCACAAGGTCGGTCTCCGTCATCGGGCGCGCAAACGCAGCGGAGGAAAGGGCGAAAGTGCCGATGATTGCGGCAAGCAGGATGGTTTTTCTCATGGCCACACGCTAGTCAGCGCAA
>NZ_JBILAF010000122.1:0-5859 GCF_044354325.1 Sphingorhabdus sp.
CGTAGTAGACCACTACGTTGATAGGTTGGGTGTGGAAGCGCAGTAATGCGTGAAGCTAACCAATCCTAATTACTCTTTTCGCGCTTGAAGTCCCACCATCAATGACAGTGCTGACTTGTTCAGCAACGTCGATGGCGGATGATTACATCGCAACCAGATAAAATATTCCCTGCACGGGCATCGATTATAACCCAACTGACACTTATAAGGGTCGTTCTGTCTTCGGATATTGCGACCTGTTATGAGCGCCTGCTTCATTGCTTGGTGACCATAGCGTTTGTGACCCACCCGATCCCATCCCGAACTCGGCCGTGAAACCAAACTGCGCCGATGGTACTACCGCTTAAGCGTTGGAAGAGTAGGGCGTCGCCAGGCATTGCAGCCGGCGCTCATGATATAAGTGCATTGGAAGAACCCATTCATAATTCAAAAGGCGGACCGCTGTCGTTCATTCGACGGATGTCCGCCTTTTTTCGTTTTTGCCCCGTTGAAATACAGGGCATTTTGGTGGCGCGGGATGGAGCAGCCCGGTAGCTCGTCAGGCTCATAACCTGAAGGTCGTAGGTTCAAATCCTACTCCCGCAACCAGTAAAACACCCCGCCTTGCGCGGGGTTTTTTATTGGTTTTGGTGGATTGTGGATTTTCACCTCGTTCAGCCGGAGCAATGGCAAAGCCATTGCGGAGACCATGCGCGCAGCGCATAAATCCTACTTCCGCACACAACGCATAAGCTTAGCGTTGTCGCTGACTGTTTTGCTCCGCTAACCACTGGAGGTGGAAATCCGTCGGATCGGCCAACCGTCAGTGCCGCAATCCCGATATGGCCCGCGATAACCGATTAGATGGAATATGATCTCGTACATTAAGGCCGTGACCTTGTATAACAGGTCAAGCAGCTGCTGAAGTTTTTCGTCTGAAAAGGCGACTAGGTCCTTTGCCTTCGGATGGACAAACTTATTTCTCAAATTATTCCAAGCGCTTACATAAGCTGCAGTAACTTCATTTGTTTCGATGAGCGACGAAAGGCGATCTTTTACACTTTCAACAGCCAGCATTCCGATTAAGCCTCCAAGACGTTCGTTGAATGTCGAAAATTTAGGGTTACTGGCGACCAGCGGCATAAGCCAATCTCGGAATTCCCCCACTAGTATTTTCTGCGAAGGCGTAACTCTTGGCCCGAGTAAATTCGAAAGGCCTTCCACAGCGACGCTAACACTTACCGCCCAACTATCTACCGATCCCGAACTAGTCGTTCTCGCATTGTGAACATAGTAGCTCACGTGGCTCCGGAGACCAGGCTTCGACGTCGATGCAATGTAGTCCAAATAACAACGAAACAACTCCCATCCATAATCAAAAAATTCTGTAATGTTTCCCCCGAGCGGCCTAGGAATGCTCCCTGACGGTGGTTTCAAGCCCTTTGAATAGATGGTCGTCTGGGATTTACAGGAATCAGAAACGGTAATGATCTGGGGAGATGCTTCGACGGAGGTAAGAAAACCTAGGGCTTCCTCAATCCTCAACGGAAAAGACGCGGGAAGCTTATCGCTGGCTTTTGCATGTACGATAAAGTGGCCTTTTGATTCCTCATGGACCTCAATCTGCGCAAATTTTGACTCAAATTGGGCGGCTCTATGCGCCGGCCAGAACGGCAACTTAACATCATCGAAAAAATGCAATACGCAGGACTCTCTCGCGTCATTCTCCACCGATGATGTGTGACAAAGATGCGTGAGATTTCCGTTCGCTGTATATGGCCCCTCTGCATGCCAAGTCCAGTTTACTTTAACGTTCGAGGCCGTCCACTCTCGCCCTTCATCGTCTTTAAGACGAAGATCAAAGTAATTCTCACTGGAGACTAATTTACCCGGTTTTGACCCCATTGCGCGGTTGAACCATTGTGCCCAGTCGAGGTTTTTGACCTCGCTAGCCGAGCAGCTAAATGTCAGGTTACCGTGTTCATCCTGACATATCTCACCCGTCCCCGCGAAAACGATCGGATTAGTCGATACAGTCTGCGTTAGCGAAATGGACAGGCAGTTAAGCTTGAACGCTGATAACTTAATGGCTTCTATGGTTTTGTCGCCGATCATCGGAGGCAGTCCTTCTAAGCGAAGAAAATACTACGGAATAATCGCTTTCTAATGTACAAAAATTAACAAAAGCTAGGTTTCGCATCATCATCCCCCCACCCCCTCACCTGGGCCACCCCCGCCGATCACGCCGAACTCGCCGACGTCATGTTCGACGCTGTCCGCAACGGGCCGAGCAAATATACGCAAGCGCAACGTGCCGCTTGGGTTCCGGTGCGCAGGAGCGGGGCGGAGTGGGAATCGCGGTTGGCGGCGAAGGATATTGCCACTGGCCGCGATGGGGATCGCATCACCGGGTTTATGAGTATCGAAGGCGGCGGGCTATATCGACTTTGCCTTTATCCGGCCTGAGGCGCAGGGCAGCGGTCTGTTCCGGCGGTTGTTTGGCATGGTTGAGGCGCACGCCCGCGCCGCGAACGAAGCACGGCTTTGGGTGCATGCCAGCCTGATGGCGCAGCCTGCCTTTGCCGCGGTCGGCTTTTCGGTTGTCGAACATCAGATCGTCCGGATCGGCGATCAGCTATTCCAACGCGCGATGATGGAAAAGCCGCTCGTTCCGCCAATATAAGGGCGTCCCTCCGCGACCTCTACGCCTCTGCGTGCCCGTTATGATGCGGGTTTGTCAGAGCTCCATCCGTCAATCGCCACGCGCCATTTGCCGTCGGTCCCACGCCGGAAAACGTTGATCCCTTTGCCGATGTCGGTCGTGACCGCGCCGGTTTTCTTGTCGGTGTCGGTGGCTTTGTAGGTGTAACGCTCAACGGCCAAATCGCCGGTGACGGTGAAGCCAAGCGAGGTCTTTTCCCACTTCGTCTCATAAGCGCCGAAATATCCCCCGACCCATTCGCGCACCGCGGCCTTGCCGATGATTTCTGGCGCGCCAGGTGCCTGAAGAACGACATCGTCGGTCAGGCCCTCCATCAGCGTGTCGACATTGTTGCTGTTAATCGCCGCAACATAGCCATCGTGCGCTGCCGCCTCGATGGCCTTGATATCTACCGGAGCAGCGGGCGTTTCACCGCCGGAACAGCCGGAAACGAGCAACAACAGGGCCGGGATCGTGTACAAAGCTTTCATCTTCATTCTCCTCCTTTGGCCGTCGACAGCGCCCATATTCCTGAAGGCGAAGATGTCGCGGCGCACTTAAATATCCGCATTGTTCGGCCAGCTTGACCGCCTAAATGCGTCATAAAAACGATGTTTAACAGTCGCCTCAATCCCTTATTCGGTAAAGTGAACAATTGTAACGATGGCCCCTCTGCGGCCTGCCGGGGCCAAAACCGCCCCGTCGTTTGTAGAAAATAACCCGTTCCCCATCGAAGCTGCGGCTTCCCACTTGCCCTTGCCCGCTAGGCATGACAGCAAGGACAAAACGGCAGGGGAGCCCCACAAATGACACTATATCTGAAGACCATCTTGCTGCTGGGTGCAGCAACCATTCCGGCATCGGCATTTGCGCAAGCTGCTGCTCCGGCCGCTGCGCCTGCCGCTGCGCCTGCTGCCGCGGAAGAGAAGGCGCCCAAATGGGATGTCGCGGCGCCCCCCGGCTTGACCCTCCGCCAGATCGCGATCGACACCGACGAGGGTTCGTGGATGAACCTCGACGTCAGCCCTGATGGCCGGACCATCGCGTTCGATCTGCTGGGTGACATCTACACCATGCCCGTCACCGGCGGCACGCCGACCCGCATTGCCGAAGGCTTGCCCTTCGAAACCCAGCCGCGCTTTTCCCCCGATGGAACACGCATTGCCTTTACCTCCGACCGGGGCGGCGGCGACAATATCTGGATCATGAACCGCGACGGTTCCGACAAACGGCAGATGAGCAAAGAGGATTTCCGCTTGCTCAATCAACCCAGCTGGAGCCCCGATGGCCGCTTCATCGCCGCGAAGAAGCATTTCACCACAGGCCGTTCGCTGGGTACCGGCGAAGTCTGGCTTTACCATGTGTCGGGCGGCGCAGGGGTTCAGCTCGTCAAGAAGCCCAATGACCAACATCAGAAGGAATTGGGCGAACCCATCTTTGCGCCCGATGGCAAGCATATCTATTACACGCGCAACATCACGCCCGGACCCATCTTCCAATATGCGCAGGATTCCAACGGTCAGCTTTTCGACATTGAAAGCTATGAGATTGAGACCGGCAAAACCGAAACCGCCGTGTCTGGTGTCGGTGGTTCGGTGCGTCCAACGCCCTCACCCGATGGCAAGAAAATCGCCTTCGTCCGCCGCGAACGGACCCAGTCAAAACTCTATGTGAAAGATCTGGACAGCGGCGAAGAGCGCAAGATTTACGATGCGCTCGACCAAGATGTGCAGGAAACATGGGCCGTGACCGGCGTCTATCCAAATATGGATTGGTCGCCCGACAGCAAGACCATTTACTTCTGGGCGGGCGGCAAGATGCGCAAGGTTGATTGGCAGAGCGGTGCATCGAGCGAAATCCCGTTCCGCATTTCCGACACACGCGATGTCATCGACCCGCCACGCCCGGCGATTGAAGTCGCACCTGCCGAGTTCCAGACGCACATGCCGCGCGGCGTGGTTACCTCGCCCGATGGCCGGACCGTCTTGTTTGAAACCATGGGTAAGCTGTGGGTCAAGCCTGCGGCAGGCGGGACAGCAAAGCGCTTGACCGCATCCGACACCGCGATGGAAGCATATCCCACATGGTCGCGCGACGGGAAGACCATCGCCTTTGTGAACTGGACCGATAAGGGCCTTGGCCACATTCAGGTCGTGGGCGCAACGGGTGGCAGGGCGAAAAATGTGACGGCGCAATCCGGCCATTATGCGCGTCCGCGTTTCTCGCCAGATGGCAAGACGATCGTATTTGAAAAGCAGGAAGGCGGGGGCCTAACCTCGCCCTTGCGTTCGGATCAGCCGGGCATTTACCGCATAGCCACGACAGGCGGCAATGCTGTTCGCGTTACCGAAAGTGGAACGACGCCGCATTTCGCCGCCAGCAACGACCGGATTTTCTATACCGAATCCGGTGCCAACAAACGCCTGCTCGTCAGTGTCGACCTGAATGGTGAAGCCAAGCGCAATCATGCCAGCGGCGAACTGACGACCATTTATGAGGTATCGCCAGACGGGAACAACTTTGCGTTCCGTCAAAACTACGAAGCATTTGTGATGCCATTGATGCCCGGCACGCAGGAAGTAACTGCGTCGTCGTCGGGCAGCGCGCTTCCCGTGGTGAAGGTCAGCAAGGGCGGTGCCGATTATATGCATTGGAGCCGCAATGGCGATGCATTGCATTGGGCACTTGGGCCTACGCTCTACACGGCACAAACCAGCGCATTCTACCCCAATGGCCCGCTTGCGAAAGACGCCAAGCCCGTCAAATTTGCGCCGCCGAAAGACGGCATTTCGCTGTCGATGACGGTGAAGTCGGACCGTCCAACTGGCCTCGTCGCCTTCACTGGCGCGCGTGTCGTGACCATGGCGGACAAGGATGGCGGGATCATCGACAATGCCGTCATCTTGGTGGAAAATGACCGGATCAAAGCCGTCGGCAAGGCGGGAGACTTCCCGATCCCTGCGGCTGCTAAGACCGTGGATGTGACCGGCAAGACCATCATTCCCGGTCTTGTTGATGCCCACGCCCATGGTCCGCATGGTGTCGATGAAATGACACCGCAGCAAAACTGGGTAAATATGCTCAACCTCGCCATGGGTATCACCACGCGGCATGATCCATCCAGCAGCGCCGCGACGGTTTTCCCGGCGGTGGAAATGCAGCGCGCAGGCCTGATTGTC
>NZ_JBILAF010000123.1:0-5854 GCF_044354325.1 Sphingorhabdus sp.
GCCGCCATTTTTATCAGGATGATAGGCGCGGACCTTGGCCGAATAGGCGCTACGTAAGGCGCGCCTATCCGCATCCTCGCCAAGCCCTAGCGTCTTGAGCGCTTTGCGGTCCTCAGGCGACAGGAATTGCCCGTCGGCACGTTCCTTGGGCATGCGTGATCGGAAGCGTGTGGATATGGCATCCAACGGGTCTTTAAAGTCCGCCCATTTGGGCGGCGAATCGACACTGCCGCTGGCGCGAAAGGCACGGGTTTCGCTTGGCCAGACGTTGATGGGGCTTTGCGCTTCCATGATTTCTTCGGCGGTCATGCCCGCGAACCAGTTATAGCCTGCATTAAACTGCCGGACATGTTCAAGGCAGAGATATTGATAGTCGCCGGGGCCATTGGCCGACGCGCGCTGGCCATGCGGGTCAGGCGCGCGAAATTCGCCTGCTTCACGGCAGTGCGGATGCGCGCAATGCCGCTGTGCACCGCGAACGCGGCCGTGAAATCGGTCAAAGGGCTGCCGCGAATCCATAATTCCCCTTGGCGAAAAACTGCGGATATGGGAATACAGAGCTTATGGAAAAAGGCCCTGCACATATTGAAATGGAAACGCTGCTGACGGCAGCATTCGCGCCCACGCAACTCGCGGTCATCAACGACAGCGCAAAACATCATGGCCATGGCGGTGACGATGGTTCGGGTGAATCGCACTTCACCGTGGAAATAGAGAGCGCGGCCTTTGCGGGTGTATCCCGCCTGATGCGGCAGCGGATGGTGAACAAGGCGCTCGGCGATATTCCGGGCACGCGCGTCCACGCGCTGGCGATCAAGGCCCGTGCACCGGGCGAATAGCCGCTAGCCCAAAGTGGTGACGAAACGACGGTCCTGCACCTATCGCAATTTTATAAGGCAAACATCATGACCGAACTAAAGCATCACCGTTTTTCCCTTTCAACCGGGATTGAAATGGATGCGTTTACGGCAGGCGATCCTGCCAATCCTGCGATCATATTCTTGCACGGATTTCCGGAATCGCACCGCACATGGCGGCACCAGATGGCCCATTTTTCGGACCGGTTTTTCTGCATCGCGCCCGATCAACGTGGCTATCGCAATTCATCAAAGCCGCAAAATGTCGATGCTTA
This sequence comes from Sphingorhabdus sp., assembly GCF_044354325.1. Taxonomy (GTDB): domain Bacteria; phylum Pseudomonadota; class Alphaproteobacteria; order Sphingomonadales; family Sphingomonadaceae; genus Sphingorhabdus_B. The sequence goes on from NZ_JBILAF010000123.1 coordinate 1,133, forward strand.
TACGGCGGACAAGTTGACCGCGGATATCTTTGCCTTGGCCGACGCGCTTGGCATCCATAATTTCATCATTGCGGGTCATGATTGGGGCGGCGCGATTGCATGGAGTGTTGCGCTCAATGGTCAACTGGGCGGACCTAACCCCGCATGGGCAGGCCGCGTGACGCGGGCCATCATCGCCAATGCGCCGCATCCCTATCTGTTCCAGCGGCTGATGATCAACGACATGCAGCAGCGGGCAGCCAGCCAATATATGCGTGCGTTCCGTGACCCCGCCAATGATGCTTTGGTGCGTGAGGCAGGGCTAACCGGTCTGATGCGCAAGACGGTTAGCTGGGATAAACCGAGCGCAATGGAACCCGAAGAGCGGGCTGCGTTGTTGAAAGATTGGCAAGACCGCGATGCGTGCTTTGGCATGCTCAATTGGTACCGCGCATCGGCAATATATGTGCCAGCGATGGATGAAGACGCAGAAATGCCTGCCTTTGCCGCAGGCGACTTTCCGAAGCTGATGACGCCCACGCTGATTGTGTGGGCGATGGATGACCTCGCGCTGCCCGCAAGCAACATCGACGGCATCGAAGCATTGGTGCCACATGTGACGATTGCACCGGTGCAGGAATGCGGCCATTTTGTCATCTGGGAACGGCCGGACGCGGTGAATGCGGCCATGGATGCGTTTTTAAACTGACGTCCAAAGCGGTTGAACGGAACCTGGCGATCGTGAAATCGACGGGCAAATAGGGCTTCTGCCATATTGCCCTTTCTGTGCATGACCCCTAAAGCGCGGGCATTGTGACGGAACGCATTATCTTTGCAATCCCCAAGGGACGGATTCTCGACGAGGCTTTGCCGCTTATGCAAGCGGCAGGTATTGAGCCTGAGCCTGCGTTTTTTGACGAAAGCAGCCGCGCGTTGCTTTTTGCGACCAACAATCCTGCGATCAGCATCATTCGCGTGCGCGCTTTTGATGTCGCGACCTTTGTAGCCCATGGCGCGGCGCATATTGGCATTGTCGGGTCCGACGTGATCGATGAATTTGATTATTCGGAGCTTTACGCACCCGTTGATCTTGGCATTGGCCGCTGCCGCATTTCGGTCGCGATGCCACAGGACGCCGTTGATGATGTTCAGGCAGGGCATATTCGCGTCGCAACCAAATATCCGACGACCACCGCGCGCTATTATCATGCGCGCGGTATTCAGGCGGAATGCGTCAAGTTGAACGGTGCGATGGAGTTGGCGCCTTCGCTCGGCCTTTCGGGGCGTATCGTCGATCTGGTGTCGTCGGGCAAGACGCTCGCAGAAAACGGCTTGGTCGAAACGGCGATCATCTCGCAAGTTTCGGCGCGGCTGATCGTTAATCGTGCGGCGTTTAAAATGATGAGCGGCACTATTCCTGCATTGGTGCAGACATTTCGGGAATTGTCGGGCGCACGTGCAGCGGCTTAACGCATCTGACGCGGGCTTTGCTGACGCATTTGATGCGCTGGTGAACGGCCGGCGTGAGGCGGATGCCGATGTCTCCAGCGTTGTCACGCAAACCATCCGCGATGTCCGCGCGCGCGGTGATGTGACTTTGGCCGAAATGACCCAGCGTTTTGACGGCTTTGACCTCAATGCCGCCGGATGGCAAATTGATGCTGCGCAGTGCAAAGCGGCCTATGAGGCCCTCGCGCCGGATTTGCGCGATGCACTGACGCTCGCGGCAAAGCGGATCGAGGCCTATCACAAGGCGCAATTGCCCGAAAACCGGGACTATCGCGATGCCGACAATGTCCGTTTGGGCGCGCGTTGGTCAGCGGTCGATGCGGCGGGGGTCTATGTACCCGGTGGCCGTGCAGCCTATCCATCGTCCGTTCTCATGAATGCCATCCCTGCGAAGGTTGCAGGGGTGGATCGCATTGTCATGGTCACGCCAACGCCCGGCGGAGAGACAAACCAAACGGTTATGGCGGCGGCGTACCTTGCTGGCGTCGATGAAATCTGGCGCGTGGGCGGCGCGCAGGCAATTGCGGCGCTCGCTTATGGTACGGAGCGTATTCGCCCCGTTGATGTCATCACCGGCCCCGGCAATGCATGGGTCGCCGAAGCCAAGCGTCAGCTATATGGCGTGGTCGGCATTGATATGGTTGCCGGCCCTTCCGAAATATTGGTGGTTGCAGATGCGCAGAATGATCCTGAATGGATTGCCGCAGACCTTTTGAGCCAAGCCGAGCATGACCCCACAAGCCAGTCGATCCTGTTCACCGACGACGCCGGTTTTGCCGACGCAGTCGTAAAAGCGGTTGATGCCCAAATTGCAACGCTCGCAACCGGCGCAGTCGCGCGGCAGAGCTGGGATGATTTTGGTGCAATAATCCTCGTCGACGATTTGGAAGGCGCGATGCCGCTCGTTAACCGCTTGGCGGGTGAGCATTTGGAGCTTGCGGTGGATGATGACCGCGCCGAACGCCTTTTCGATCTCGTGCGGCACGCAGGCTCGGTTTTCTTAGGGCGTATGACGCCAGAGGCGATTGGCGATTATGTTGCCGGACCAAACCATGTGTTGCCAACGGGACGCCGCGCGCGATTTGCGTCGGGCTTGTCGGTTCTCGATTTCATGAAGCGCACCAGTTTTATCGCGCTCGATAAAGCCGCCATCAATGCTATAGGCCCCGCAGCGGCAACGCTTGCCGATGCCGAAGGTTTACCCGCCCACGCGGCGAGTGTCAGGAAAAGATTATGAGTGCCAATAACGCAAGTGCGAAATCAAAATCCCGTTCGGCAGCGCGTCTTGCGTCGGTGCAGGCGCTTTATCAGATGGATATGGAAAATATCGGCATTGCGCGCCTTTTGAATGAATTTCATTCGCACCGTTTGGGGCAGGAAATCGAAGACGCGCAATATGCGGACGCCGACGCCGACTTTTTCGACGACGTTGTTTCCGGCGTTGATGCCCGCCGCGAAGAAATTGACCTGCTCGTTGATGCCAAGCTTGGCGAACAATGGAAGATGGGGCGTCTGGACAAGACGATGCTTCAGCTTCTGCGTTGCGGCACCTATGAATTGATCGCCCGCCCTGATGTCCCGACCGCGACGGTGATCGACGAATATCTCGACGTCGCGCACGCGTTTTTTGACAAGAAAGATGCGAAGTTCGTCAATGGTTTGCTGGATGCCGTGGCGAAAGATGTCCGGGCATAGGTCTATTATCGTCGTCCTGAACTTGTTTCAGGACCACATGCTGTGGTTGCTTGTTATCCCGAAACATGTTCGGGATGACGAACTGGAATATTTATGACCACCGAATCCGCCTTCATCAATATATTGCGTGGCTTCGCGAAAGACATTGCGGCGCGCGGGCTTATGGATGATGTTGCGGTCGTTGAAATGGGCGACAGCTGCCTGATCATTACGCACGACATGATGGCCGAAGATGTGCATTTCAGGTCCAATGCAAATCCTGCCGATGTCGCGTGGAAACTCGTTGCGTCGAACCTGTCCGACCTCGCGGCGAAGGGTGCTTCGCCCATTGGTGTGCTGCTTGGCTTCATGCTTGGTGATGATGATTGGGACAGGGCGTTTGCCGCCGGTCTGGAAAAGGTGCTTGGCCATTATGGCGTTGCCTTGCTTGGCGGGGATACCGTTTCCAACCGTGGTGACAAGCGCGCGCTTGGGCTAACCGCGCTCGGTATTGCGACCAATCGCCCCGTGCCCTCACGCGCGGGCGCGCAGGTCGGCGACATCGTGTATGTTACCGGAACCTTGGGCGATGCGCTGGCCGGATTTGAGCTGATCGATGCAGGCTTTGACGAGGTTGGCGCGCTTGCCGACGCGTTCAACCGGCCACAGGTGCGCTTGGCCGAAGGGCAAAAGCTTGCGCCATTTGTCCATGCGATGATGGACATATCCGACGGGCTTTTGATTGATGCAGAGCGCATGGCGACCGCCAGCAGGCTGGGGATCGAAATCGACCTCGCGTGCATTCCCTTGTCGCCTGCTTATGTTAGCTACCGCACAGACAGCCTGGAAAGCCGGATGCAGGCGGCAAGCTGGGGCGATGATTATGAGCTTTTGTTCTGCGCGCCGGCGGACGCCTGTATAAATGTCCACGCAACCGCTGTCGGACGCGTGATTGCGGGCGGGGGCCTCACATTATGCAACGGCGATGCACCTGTTAAATTGCCGCCGACGCTGGGTTATCAACACCATTGACCGAAGTGGCGGAAATGGCGGCGTTTAAGGGTTGCCATGTCTGACGATGCCGCCTTATACCCTTACGGCTTGCAGTTCTCGGGAGGAGAATGGCAACAGGAGTTGTTTTTATAAACAGGAGGGGAGAGATAATTTCATGTCTCTGACAATTATTGCAATATTATGCGGGTTACTTGCCGTCGTGTACGGCTTTGTAACCAGCCGCCAGGTGCTGAGCGCCTCGGCTGGCAATGAAAAAATGCAGGAAATCGCCGCGGCTATTCAGGAAGGCGCAAAAGCCTATCTTGGCCGTCAATACCGGACCATCGCCATCGTTGGCGTTGCTGTTGCGGTGCTTGTGGCGGTTTTCCTTGGCGTCATTCCAACCGTTGGCTTCGTCCTCGGTGCGGTGCTTTCGGGCGTTGCGGGTTATATCGGGATGAACATCTCGGTCCGTGCAAACGTCCGCACGGCGGCTGCGGCGCAGACTGGGCTTCAGGCCGGTCTGACCATGGCATTCCGCGCAGGGGCGATTACCGGTATGCTCGT
>NZ_JBILAF010000124.1:0-5785 GCF_044354325.1 Sphingorhabdus sp.
CATTCGCGTCGTGGTCTTCTTCAGATGGTCAACAAGCGTCGTTCGCTTTTGGATTACCTGAAAAAAATCGATGGCGACCGTTACGCGGCGCTCATCGCGAAGCTCGGCCTTCGTAAGTAACACAATCGTTCGGCCCGCCTCGGCGGGCCGTTTACGTATTGGGTTATCCTGAACGTGTTTCAGGATACCAAATGACCGTTTCTTGTTATCCTGAAACATGTTCAGGATGACGAAAAATGGAAAAGGGCGTGTCCGGCAATGAGGCTGGACTGCCATGGGGGCTTTGAAATGCCCCGGCCGTTTGCGGATCGGATCATCCGCTCAATTGAGGCCCCGCATCGCATAGGGCATGCGGGTCAAAGGAAAATCTATGTTTAATACGAAAACTGTATCAATCGAGTGGGGCGGACAAACCCTGACACTCGAAACGGGTAAGGTTGCCCGTCAAGCCGATGGCGCTGTTATGGCGTCTTTGGGCGAAACTGTTGTACTTTGCGCGGTTACCGCGGCGAAGTCGGTAAAGGATGGTCAGGATTTCTTCCCATTGACCGTTCACTACCAAGAAAAATATTCGGCAGCTGGCCGTATCCCAGGTGGCTTCTTTAAGCGGGAACGCGGCGCGACTGAAAAGGAAACTTTGGTTTCCCGTTTGATCGACCGTCCATTGCGTCCGTTGTTCCCAGAAGGTTTTTACAACGAAATCAACGCAATCGCGCAAGTTCTGAGCTATGATGGCGAGAATGAGCCTGACATTTTGGCAATTGTTGCTGCTTCAGCTGCAATGACCATTTCGGGCGTTCCCTTCATGGGCCCAATCGGCGCGGCACGCGTTGGTTACCTGAATGGCGAATATATCCTGAACCCAACAGATGAGCAGGTTGCCGAAGGTGACCTCGATCTTGTTGTTGCAGCGACATATGACGCCGTGATGATGGTTGAATCCGAAGCCAATGAGCTTTCGGAAGAAATCATGCTTGGTGCCGTCCTGTTTGCGCATGACGCATGTAAGGAAGTCGTCAAGGCAATCATCAAGCTTGCTGAACAAGCTGCCAAGGATCCTTGGGCAATGGCGGAACAGGCTGACCTGTCCGCGGCCAAGGACAAGCTTAAGAAGCTGATCGGCAAGGATATTGCTGCAGCTTATAAGCTGACTGACAAGTCGGAACGCAGCAACGCGTTGAACCTTGCACGCGCAAAGGCGAAGGAAGCGTTTGTTGACGCTGCGCCTCAGGATCAGCTGGCCGCTGGCAAGTTGATGAAGAAGCTTGAAGCTGAAATCGTTCGCGGCGCCATCCTGAAGGACGGCACCCGCATCGACGGTCGCAGCACCACGCAAATCCGTCCAATCGTTTCGGAAACGCATTTCTTGCCACGCGCACATGGTTCTGCCTTGTTCACACGCGGCGAAACGCAAACCATCGCAACCTGCACCTTGGGTACCAAGGACGCAGAGCAGATGATCGACGGTCTTGGCGGTCTGCATTATGAAAACTTCATGCTGCATTACAACTTCCCACCCTACAGCGTTGGTGAAGTTGGCCGTTTCGGTGCGCCCGGTCGCCGCGAAATTGGCCATGGTAAGCTTGCATGGCGTGCGCTGCACCCCGTGCTGCCAACCAAGGACGAATTCCCGTATACAATCCGTTTGACCAGCGACATCACAGAGTCGAACGGCTCGTCGTCGATGGCGTCGGTTTGCGGTGGAAGCCTCGCCATGATGGACGCAGGCGTGCCTATCAAGCGTCCGGTTTCGGGTATCGCAATGGGTCTTATCCTTGAAGGTAAGGATTTCGCGATCCTCTCCGACATCTTGGGTGATGAAGATCATCTCGGCGATATGGATTTCAAGGTTGCTGGTACGTCAGAAGGCATCACCACGATGCAGATGGACATCAAGATTGCCGGTATTACCCGTGAAATCTTCGAAGCTGCATTGAACCAAGCCAAGGAAGGCCGCGCGCATATCCTTGGTGAAATGGCAAAAGCTTTGGGCGAAGCCCGCGGTGAGTTGTCGGCGCACGCACCACGTATTGAAACCATGCAGATCGACAAAGCGAAGATCCGCGACATCATCGGTACCGGTGGTAAGGTTATTCGTGAAATCGTCGCCACCACTGGCGCCAAGGTCGACATCGACGATGAAGGTCTTATCAAGATCTCGTCTTCCGACGTTGCCCAGATCGAAGCCGCACGTAAGTGGATTTCCGGCATCGTTGAAGAAGCTGAAGTTGGCAAAATCTATGACGGCAAGGTCGTCAATCTCGTCGATTTCGGTGCGTTCGTAAACTTCATGGGTGGCAAGGACGGTCTCGTCCACGTCAGCGAAATGCGCAACGAGCGCGTTGAAAAGGTTACCGACGTTGTCAGCGAAGGCATGGACGTTAAGGTCAAGGTTCTTGAAATCGATCCACGTGGCAAGGTTCGCCTGTCGATGCGCGTCGTTGATCAGGAAACCGGTGAAGAACTGGAAGACACACGCCCGCCACGTGAAAAGAGCGAACGCAGCGATCGTGGTCCCCGCCGTGAAGGTGGCGGACGCGGCGAAGGCCGTGGCGATCGCGGACCGCGTCGTGATGGCGGTGGACGTGGTGAAGGCCGCGGCGACCGTGGTCCACGCCAAGAGCGTTCAGAAGGCGGAAACAACGGCGGGGGAGATCCCGACCATGTTCCAGCATTCCTGAAGGACTAAGCCCACGCGGCATAACGAACATCCTGCAAAAGGATTGGAGAGGAAAAGGGGTCGCTGCGGTGGCCCCTTTTTCGTTATGGGCATTGGCCGCTATTAATGTCCAAAGCCCATTGCCGTTGAAGCTATCTCGGCTTCAGTTCATGCTCGATACAGCATCTCGCACTAACATGCGCAAAACCCTTGGCGACGGCCCCAAGAGTATCTAAGGACAATCCCATGAACAGAAAAATCCTTGTGTCCGCTGGCTTGCTGGCTTCGGTTTCCATGCTTTCGGGTTGCGCTATGCTTGGCCTTGGCGGCGGCGGCGCAAAGCCGGGTAGCAACACCCGTTATGTCGCGCGTGACGTTAATACGTTGTACACGGCGGCAAAGGACAAGCTGGATAACAAGCAATATGAAGTTGCTGCCGCTTTGTTTGACGAAGTCGAACGCCAGCATCCTTATTCGCCATGGGCCCGCCGCGCGCAGTTGATGAGCGCATTTAGCTATTACATGGCGCAGAAATACAACGAATCGATTCAATCGTCGCGCCGTTTCCTGTCGATCCATCCGGGTAACAAAGATGCGGCTTACGCATATTATCTGATCGCCTTGTCTTATTATGAACAAATGAGCGACGTGACCCACGATCAAAAAATTTCCGAGCAGGCATTGGCGGCATTGGGTGAAGTGCAACGTCGCTATCCCAATTCGCGCTATTCCGCTGACGCCACATTGAAAATCGATCTTGTGCGTGACCATTTGGCGGGCAAGGAAATGGAGATTGGCCGTTTCTATCAACGTCGTGCCTTGTGGCTCGCATCCTCGCTGCGTTTCCGCGAAGTCATCGACAAATTTGATACGACAACGCATACGCCAGAGGCGTTGTACCGTCTGACCGAAAGCTATTTGGCGATGGGCGTGCCTGAAGAGGCGAAGAAAGCTGCGGCTGTGCTGGGTGCTAACTATCCCGGTAGCGAATGGTATCAGCGCGCTTATGACCTGATGCAGAAGAACGCGCCCGCCGCGTAATGACATGCTAACGGGGCTGTCGATCCGCGATGTGGTGCTGATCGAGGCGCTGGACCTTGAATTCGCAAACGGCCTTGGTGTGTTAACCGGGGAGACGGGCGCTGGTAAGTCTATCTTGCTGGACGCTCTGGGCCTTGCGCTGGGTGCGCGCGCCGATAGCGGCCTCGTGCGTGCAGGCGCTGACAAGGCGCAAGTGACGGCAAGCTTTGATGCGCCAGCCAATGTGGTCGCGTTGCTGGGCGAAAATGACATTGAAATCGACGTAGGCGAGCCGCTGCTGATCCGCCGTTCGGTTAAGGCCGATGGTGGCAGTAAGGCGTTCATAAATGATCAGCCATGCTCTGCCGCTTTGCTGCGCGATGTCGGCGCATCTTTGGTGGAAATACACGGGCAGCATGATGACCGGGGTTTGCTGAACCCGCGCGGGCACCGGGCGCTGCTTGACGCCTTTGGCCGATGCGACACCGCAACCGTCGCGGCCAATTTCACGTCATGGCATGAGGCGAAAGTCCGGCTTGATATCGCACGCGAAGCGCTGGAAAATGCCGCGCGCGACCAAGAGTGGCTTGAGCATGCGGTGGCGGAACTTGCTGCCTTTAATCCGCAGCCGGGCGAGGAAGAGGAACTGGCTGGCGAGCGGTCGGACATGCAAAAGGGCGAGCGCATCGCCGAAGATTTGAAGGCGGTGCTCGAAAGCTTTGACGGCCCCAAAAGCGGCCTTGCGCTTATCCGGTCTGCGGCACGCAAGCTTGATCGCTTGGCCGATGCGCATCCGTTGCTGGCAGAAGCGCTGACATCGCTTGACCGTGCCGTGATTGAGGCAAGCGAAGCCGAGGACAAGTTGAACGCGGCTGCGCGGGCGATTGAATATGAGCCCGCACGTCTCGATGAAATTGAGGAGCGCCTGTTCGAATTGCGCGCGCTCGCCCGTAAGCACAATGTCGCGCCGGACGGCATTATTGCCCTGCAGGAGCGTCTGACCGCGCAGCTTCAGTCGATTGAGGCAGGTGGTGAGGGGCTCGCTCTGTTAGAGGCTGAGGTCGCTGCAAAGCACGCGGCCTATGTCACGTCCGCCACGGCACTGTCGGAAACGCGACGTGTTTCAGCAGCGAAGCTGGATGCCGCGGTTAAGATCGAATTGGCGCCGCTAAAGCTGGATGCGGCGCAGTTCCAAACATCTGTCGAGCAGCTTCCCGAAGAGCGCTGGGCCGCGTCGGGCATGGACCGCGTCGAGTTTCTGATTTCGACAAACCCCGGCGCACCATTCGCGCCGCTGGCCAAAATCGCATCTGGTGGCGAACTTTCCCGCTTCATCCTCGCGCTGAAAGTCGCGTTGGCGGAAGAGGGTGGGGCGGCGACAATCATCTTTGATGAAATCGACCGCGGCGTCGGCGGTGCGGTGGCGGCTGCCATCGGTGAGCGGCTTGCGCGTTTGGCCCAACATACGCAGTTGCTCGCGGTAACGCATAGTCCGCAGGTCGCGGCCAAAGGCAAGGCGCATTACTTCATCGCCAAATCCAGCCAAGGGACGGTGACGCGCACGGGCGTGGTCTTACTGGATAATGACGCGCGCAGCCAAGAAATCGCCCGGATGCTTTCGGGTGCAGAAGTGACGGACGAAGCGCGCGCGCAAGCAAAACGTCTTTTGGAGGTTGTGTGAAGAAAATAGGTTTGATTTTGGCGTTGCTGCTGACTGGCTGCACGACCACGGAACCCGCAGCGCTGCCGGCCGACGGATTTTTTCGTGAACTTTCCGCGCTGTGCGGCAAGTCATTTGAAGGCAAATTGGCGGCGGGCGATGACAGCGACGCTAGCTTTAATTCGGCCAAGATGCGCGCGCATGTCCGCGAATGTTCATCGCGCGAAGTTCGGATCGCATTTGATGTTGGCGAAGATAAATCGCGCACATGGATTATCAGCAAGACAGACACTGGCCTGCGTCTGAAGCATCGCCATATGTTAAAAGATGGCACCGAAGACCCTGTATCCCAATATGGCGGCGATACCGTGACGTCAGGCAGCGTCATGCGGCAAGAATTTCCTGCGGATGCCTTTTCCAAAGACATGTTCACCAAAGAAAGGCGC